>NZ_CAMCVG010000063.1 GCF_945881795.1 Rhodoferax sp. OV413 | reverse complement strand
CCGGTGCCAGGCAAGTTCAAAGACCACATCGCCATTGCCAAGGTCAACGGCTATCAATCGCTGCACACCACGCTGGTCGGCCCCTCGGGTATCAATGTGGAATTCCAGATGCGTACCGAGGCGATGCACGTGGTGGCCGAATCAGGCGTAGCCGCGCATTGGCTCTACAAGGTCAACAACCCCAGCGACGGAACGGCAGACCGCCTGGGCACCAAATGGTTGCAGTCGCTGCTGGACATTCAGGACGAGACGCGCGATGCGGCTGAGTTCTGGGATCACGTGAAGGTCGACCTGTTTCCTGATGCTGTGTATGTGTTCACACCGAAGAGCCAGATCATGGCGCTGCCGCGCGGCGCGACCGTGGTGGACTTTGCCTACGCCATTCACAGCAAGCTCGGCGACGCCACAGTAGCGGCCCGCATCAATGGCCTTCAGGTTCCTTTGCGTACCGAGCTCAAAAACGGCGATGTGGTGGAAGTGGTAACGGCGCCGGTGTCCACGCCCAACCCGGCCTGGCTGGGATTTGTGCGCACTGGGCGGGCGCGTTCCAAAATCCGGCACCACCTCAAGACCATGGCGCAGACCGAGTCAGAAGACCTCGGAGCCAAGCTGCTGGCGCAGGCCTTGCGCGCTGAAGGCATTGATAGCTTCCCCGATGACAACCCCGCAGGCTTGCATGTGTGGGAGAAACTGCTGCGCTTTACCGGCAACAAAACCAAGCACGAGTTGCTCACCGATATCGGTCTAGGCAAAAGGATTGCCAACATCGTGGCCAAACGGCTGGTAAACCTGCTCACCGATGCCGGCGCGCGGCCCGATGCCTTGCTGCTTACCCGTGAGCGTTTTACTGCCCACGAAAGCAATGCCCTGAGCTCTATCACGCTCGATGGCAGTGAAAACGCTTCGGTTCAATTTGCGCCTTGCTGCCGGCCAATTCCTGGGGACACCATTCTGGGTTACCTCGGGCGCGGCGAGGGCCTGGTGGTTCACACCCATACCTGCGGCCTCGCCAAAAAACTTCAGCACAAAGACAGCGAGCGCTTCATCAAGGTGGACTGGTCCGATGAGCCGGTACGGGCCTTTGAAACTGCCCTGGTGGTCACAGTCAGTAACGGCAAGGGCGTGTTAGCCAAGGTCGCAGCCGCGCTAGCCAGCGCAGAGGCCGACATCATTCACATCGACATGGGGCAAGACGGCGAACACGATGCATCCGATATGCGGCTGGTGGTCGGCGTGCGCGATACCGCGCACCTGGACATCGCTCTGCGAAATTTGCGGCGTACGCCATCGGTACTTCGCGCTTCACGCGGCTGATCAACCACAGGCGGGCCCAGGGTGAACTGAGCGCCGGTTGTTGGGCGACCGAGGGTCGACGGAAGGCCTGAAGCCTGCGAGGCTAGTTTTGTGCCCCGGGCTTCGGGTAAAGCACCCGCAATACCTCGATTTCCGAGACCCGCTCGGGCATCACCAGCTTGAGTGAATCGCCTTCGCGGGCCTTGAGCAGGGTCCGCGCTATCGGCGAAATCCAGCTCACTTCACCGGCGGCGCTATCGGACTCGTCAATGCCCTTGATGGTGATGGTTCTCTCGGTGTCCTGGTCGTCCACATAGGTGACCGTGGCGCCAAAAAAAATCTGATCATTTCCGTGGTGGATGGAGGGGTCGGTGACCTCGGCAATCTCTAAGCGCTTGGTCAGGAAGCGAATGCGGCGGTCAATCTCGCGAAGGCGCTTTTTGCCATACAGATAGTCACCGTTCTCCGAGCGGTCGCCGTTGCTGGCGGCCCAGTGCACCACGTCCACAACCTTGGGGCGCTCGTTGTCAATCAAGTCGAGCAACTCGTCGCGCAGTCTGGCAAAACCGGCCGGCGTGATGTAGTTCTTGCCGCCCGCGGGCAAGGCGGGAAGCTGCAACTCATCGTCGTCTGCCGCATCAGTGTCTTTAGAAAACGCCTTGCTCATGGAATCGCTTCTCGGGACTCAGAATAAGAAAAAGGTCTGCAACCTTGCGATTGCAGACCTTTACTTTTTGGTGCGGCTGGCAGGAATTGAACCCACGACCCCTTGGTTCGTAGCCAAGTACTCTATCCAACTGAGCTACAGCCGCGAAGCTCGAGATTTTAGCACGCAAATTTTGCTTCATTGGATAGACGTCACAAAGTTTTAAACAAACCCACGATTGCCAAGCACCACACCGGCTCTGGCCGCGCGCGCCGGGCCACGGACTGCGGCTTTCGCATACGGTACATTGTGCGAATCGTTTTGCCTGCCGCACAAGAAAGAAACCGCCCCATGTCTATTGCGCCTTCCCGCCTTGATTCTCGTGTCCCTTTGCGGGCTACCCGTACCCTGGTTGCCATGGGTTTGGTTGTGAGCGTATTGTCCGGCTGTGCCATTTGGCCCAAGGCACTGACCTGGGGTTCGGACGACGCCGAGCCGGAAACCACCAACACCACCGCGCCCGCTGCAGCGCCTGCCGGCCCGGTAATCGCGCCCCCCATGGCAGCAGAAGAACCCAAGCCTCCACTGCCAGCCCCTGTTCCCCGCAGCATTGCAGACACCGTGCCGCTGGAGCCGCAGCCGGCCATGAAAGCCGCACCACAAACCGCACCAGCTGCTGAAGCGGCAACAGCCAAGGCCCCTGTGAAAGGCAAACGCAAGGGGAATGGAAAAGCCGGCACGCAGGCTGCCGCCGCTGAGCAGACCGACAAGCCCGCGACACAAAAGCCCGCCGGCGGAGAAATGGTGAAGGGTTTCTATCTCAACATCGGGCTGTTTGCCGTGGCTTCCAACGGCACCAACGCATTCCGCACGCTCGAACAGGCAGAGCTGCCGGTTTTCACCGACATTGTGAAAAGCAAACGCGGCCCTCTTACCCGCGTCCGTGTGGGCCCCTACCTCACCAAGGCACAAGCCGACGCAGCGGCCGAAAAAATCAAGGGCATGAAACTCGACGCGGTAGTCTTTCAGAACTGACATCAAAAAAGCCTGCACATCGTCAAATATGCAGGCTTTTTGCGTATCGAATGGTAGGGCGTGAGTGACTTGAACACTCGACCAAAGGATTATGAGTCCTCTGCTCTAACCAACTGAGCTAACGCCCCAACCGAAGCGAGGATTGTACCGGCCAGCTCGTGCCGCAGCGGCGTGGTTACCTTTGGTGGCTGAGCGCGTTGCTGACGAGTTTGGAGGTGATGTCCACGATCTGGATCATGCGGTCGTAGGCCATGCGGGTGGGGCCGATGACGCCCAAAGTGCCGACTACTTTGCCGTCCACTTCGTAGGGGCTGCTGACAATCGACAGGTCTTCAAAGGGCACGACCTGGCTTTCCCCGCCAATGAATATGCGCACGCCTTCAGCCTGCCCGGTCACATCCAGCAGGCGCATGAGCTGGGCTTTTTGCTCAAACAATTCAAACGCGCGGCGCAGGTGGCCCATATCGCTCGAAAAATCTGACACCGAGAGCAGGTTGCGCTCTCCGGAGATCACCACTTCGTCCTGAGTTTCGGTGATGACGTCGGAGCTGGCCTTCACAGCAGCCTGCATCAGGCTGGCGATTTCTCCGCGCAGGCTCTCTACCTCGCCTTGCAGGCGCTGGCGCACTTGCTCGATCTCCAGGCCCATATAGTTGCTGTTGAGGAAGTTGGCCGCCTCGGTGAGCTGGCTGGGGGCGTAATCCACCTCGGTGTAGATGACGCGGTTTTGCACATCGCCGTCGGGCGCCACGATGATGACCAGCAGCCGCCGCTCAGAGAGTCGCAAAAACTCAATATGCCGGAACGCCGATGTGCGCCGCGGCGCAATCACCACCCCCACAAACTGCGACAGGTTGGAGAGCAGGTTGGCCGCGTTGGAAATCACTTTTTGCGGCTGGTCGGGGGCCAGGCTGTGGGCGGCCATCTGGCCTTGCTGCACGGTCAGCATGGTGTCCACAAACAGGCGGTAGCCGCGGGCGGTGGGAATGCGGCCGGCCGACGTGTGGGGGCTGACGATGAGGCCGAGGTCTTCGAGGTCCGCCATGACGTTGCGTATGGTGGCCGGCGAGAGCTCCATACCGGACGCCTTGGAGAGCGTGCGGCTGCCCACCGGCTGTCCATCCGCGATATAGCGCTCGACGAGCGCCTTCATCAACATCCTGGAACGGTCATCAAGCATGGAGGTCATTTTAGTAACCTATTTGGTGTCTAATTTGCCCATGTTGTCTCAATTTAGGCATGTCGCGCTGATCGGCAAGTACCAGTCCACCGGCTCCAGCGCGGCGGGCGCGTCGTCCCGCAAATCGTTGGATGAGATTGCCCATTACCTGATGGACCAGGGTTGCGAAGTCGTGATTGAGGCCGCCACCGCAGCCAACACGGGCCTCAGCAACTACTCGACCCTCGATGTGCCCGAGATCGGTAGCCATTGCGACCTGGCGCTGGTGGTCGGCGGCGACGGAACCATGCTGGGCATCGGCCGCCAGCTGGCGCGCTACCAGGTGCCACTCATAGGCATCAACTCCGGCAGGCTGGGCTTCATTACCGACATCCGCTTCGAACAATACAAAACCGCGCTGGCCCCCATGCTCGCGGGCCAGTTCGAGATTGACGACCGAACCCTGATGTGCGCCCGCGTCATGCGCGACGGACACTGCGTGTTTGAGGCAGAGGCCATGAACGACGTGGTGGTGAACCGCGGCGCGACCTCGGGCATGGTGGAGTTACGGGTGGAAGTGGACGGGCACTTTGTAGCCAACCAGCGGGCCGACGGGCTGATCATTGCCTCGCCCACCGGATCGACCGCCTACGCCATGTCGGCCGGCGGGCCGCTGCTGCACCCCTCGATTGCCGCCTGGGTGATGGTGCCGATTGCGCCTCACACACTATCAAATCGGCCGATAGCCCTCGCCGATACTGCGCACATAGCTATCGAAGTTGTAGCAGGGCGGGATGCCAGCGCGAACTTTGATATGCAGAGTCTGGCCAGCCTGTTGCACGGCGACCGCATTGAAGTCACCCGATCCCAACACAAGGCGCGCTTCCTGCACCCGCTGGGTTGGACGTACTTTGACACCCTGCGGCAAAAAATGCACTGGAACGAAGGGGTGGCCTGAGGCCCGCAAACCTTGCCATGGCACTCAAGAGAATCGTCCTCAAAGACTTTGTGATCGTCAGCTCGCTGGAGCTGGAGCTGGAGTCCGGCTTTTCGGTGCTCACTGGCGAAACCGGCGCGGGCAAGTCGATCCTGATTGACGCGCTGCAGCTGGTGACCGGTGCGCGCGCCGACTCCGCCGTCATCCGCGAAGGCGCAACCCGCACCGAAGTCAGCGCCGAGTTTGACCACACCCCCGGGCTGCAGGCCGTGCTGGATGAGGCCGGCTTTGAAGCCGGCGACACGCTGCTGCTGCGCCGCACGGTAGACGCCCAGGGCAAGAGTCGCGCCTGGGTCAACGGCAGCCCTGCAACCGCCCAGCAGCTGCGCACCCTGGGCGAGCAGTTGCTCGACATCCACGGCCAGCACGCCTGGCAAAGCCTCACCCGGCCGGACGCTGTGCGTGGTTTGCTCGACGCCTACGCCAAAGTCGATACGACGGCACTCACCAGCCTGTGGGCCGCATGGCGCCAGGCCCAACAGGCGCTGGCGCAGGCAGAGTCTGCGCAAGACAGCCTGCAGCGCGAGCGCGAACGGCTGGCATGGCAAATTGCCGAGGTCGATAAATTGAACCCCGGCCCGAACGAATGGCCCGACCTCAACGCCAGCCATAGCCGCCTGGCCAACGGGCAGGCGCTGATGGACGCAGCCCAGGGCGCGGTGAACCTGCTTGAAGACGACGACGTCAACGCGCTCGCCCCACTGCATGCGGCCCTGCAGCAGCTGAGCGGCCAGGCGCATCTGGAGGCAGATTTCAAAGACGCCATTGAGGCGCTTCAGTCCAGCATTGCGCAGATTGAGGACTCGGTCCACAGCCTGCGCGCCTATGCCCGCCGCACCGAGCTGGACCCGGAGCGGCTGGCCGAGCTCGACGAGCGCATGGCCTTGTGGGTCAGCCTGGCGCGCCGCTATAAACGCTCGCCCGACGAGCTACCCGAGCTGTGGGCCAGCTGGAAAACTGAACTAACGCAGCTGGATGCCGCAGCCGACCTCGACGGCCTGCAAGCCAAAGAACGCAAGACGCAGGCCGCCTTCATGGCCGAGGCGCAAGCCCTGTCAAAACAGCGCGCCAAAGCCGCGCCTCTGCTGGCGCAAAGTATCACCCAGGCCATGCAGGGTTTGGGGATGCAGGGTGGCCGGTTTGAAGTGGCGCTGGAGCCGCTAGCCCAGCCCCAGACCAGCGGTCTGGAGGATGTGCACTTCCTGGTCGCCGGCCACGCGGGCAGCACACCGCGGCCGGTGGGTAAGGTGGCCTCAGGCGGCGAGTTATCGCGCATGGCGCTGGCCATTGCGGTCACCACCAGCCGGCTCGGCACGGCGCAGACCCTGATATTTGACGAGGTGGATTCCGGCGTCGGCGGCGCAGTGGCGGAAACCGTGGGCCGCCTGATGCAGCAACTCGGCAGCGACCGCCAGGTGCTGGCCGTAACCCACCTGCCGCAAGTCGCGGCCTGCGCGCACCACCACCTGGTGGTGTCCAAGCAGCTACAAGGCAACGCCACCCTGAGCACGGTGGCCCCGGTGAGCGGTGAACAGCGGGTGGCTGAAATCGCGCGCATGCTGGGCGGCGAGAAGCTCTCCGGCACGACGCTGGCGCACGCCAAAGAAATGCTGCAGTCGGGCATTTGAATGCGCAGCCAGCCCACGCCTTTGAACCCGCCGCTGGACATTGTGCTGATTACCGGCATGTCGGGCTCGGGCAAATCTGTCGCCCTGAATGCGCTGGAAGATGCCGGGTTTTATTGCGTAGACAACCTGCCGCCTGAATTGCTGCTGCCTTTTGTGGAGCTGGAACTCAAAAACAAGGCCCAGCGCGTGGCCATTGCCATGGACGTGCGCAGCGCGGGCGCACTGCCCCAGCTGCCCCGGCAGCTGGCTGCGGTGCGCGCCTTGGGCGTGGTGGTCAAGCCGCTGTTTTTAGATGCGACCACCGACACCCTGATGCGCCGCTACTCCGAGACCCGCCGCAAGCACCCGCTGTCGCAGTTCGACCCGGTAGATGGCGACCGCGACCAGCGCCGCGCGCTGGTGGAAGCCATTGAAATGGAGTTCGAGCTGCTGGCGGAATTGCGCGAGCAAGCCTATGTCATTGACACCAGCATCATCCGTCCGGCGCAGCTGCAGGGCTATGTCAAGGCGCTGATATCTGCGCCCGCCGGCCAACTCACGCTGGTGTTTGAGTCCTTTGCCTTCAAGCGCGGCGTGCCGACCGATGCCGATTTTGTGTTTGACGTGCGCATGCTGCCCAACCCGCATTACGACCCGGACCTCAGACACCTCAATGGCCGCGACCAGCCGGTGATTGACTTCCTGCAGGCCGCAGAACCTGTGCAACGCATGCAGCAGCAGATTGCCCAGTTTTTGGAGGGCTGGCTGGACGCGCTGGCCCATGACCACCGTAGCTACGTCACCGTAGCCATCGGCTGCACCGGCGGGCAACACCGCTCGGTGTATCTGGTCGAGCAGCTCGCGCGGCACTTTGCGGCAGACTGGGCCACGCTCAAGCGGCACCGCGAGATGGACGCGCGCTAAAGCAGGCCCGGCGGAGAAACACTGCGCCGCTTTCTGACTCCCTAGCTCTCCAGCAAGCGGCGCACCGGCGCCGGCAAGCCGGCAGCTTTCCACTCCGCGGGCGTGAACCAGGCACCTTCTCCCAGTCCGGATGCTATGAATTCAATAGCTGTTGACGCATACTCCACCTGGGCCGGATGCAAAAAAAGGTCCTTATGGGTGAGCACATGCGCGACCACCGGCAAGAACTGCAAGCCTCTCTCTCCGGGCAACCCAGCCGGCAATGCAGCACGCAAAGCATCTTCAGACTCAAACATCGGAAAGCACTGCAGCCCCGCCCACACACCGGGGCTCGGGCGCTTACTCAGCCACACGCTGCCGTCAGAGCGCCTTAGCCACAAGAGCCACAGGCTCTGGCTGCTGCGTTTGAGTTTGCGGGTGCGCACCGGGTAGCGCTCTGCGTCCCCCGCCGCGGCGGCCGCGCAGCTGCCACGCACCGGGCAGCGCGGGCAGACGGGGTTTTTGGGGCTGCAGAGGGTGGCGCCCAGGTCCATCATTCCCTGCGTGTAGCGTGCCATCTGGGTTGGGGCATCGTGCCCGGCGGGCAGGAGTTCGGTCGCGTGGTTCCACAGCGCACGTTCATTGGCGGCGGAGGCCAAGTCGGCGTCAAAGCCCAGCACCCGGGTCAGCACCCGCTTGACGTTGGCGTCCATGATGGCCACCCGCTCGCCAAAGCACAGCGAAGCAACTGCCGCCGCGGTGGAGCGGCCGATACCGGGCAGCGTGGCCAGCGTGGCGGCGTCGCGCGGAAAAGCCCCGCCGTGCTCTTGCACCACCAGCTGGGCACAGCGGTGCAGATTGCGGGCGCGGCTGTAGTAACCCAGCCCGCTCCACAGGCCCATCACCTCGTCCGAACTGGCATCCGCCAACGCCGCCACGGTGGGGCAACGCGCCAGAAAGCGGTCGAAATAGCCCAACACCGTGGCCACCTGCGTCTGCTGCAGCATGATTTCGGAGAGCCAGACGCGGTAGGGGTCGCGGGTGTTCTGCCACGGCAAGTGGTTACGCCCGTGCTGCGCCTGCCAACGCACGACTTCGGTGGCAAAACCCTGTTGGGCCGCTGCGGCAGCTTGATTCAATGGCGTCATGCGGGCGGATCAGCGCTTTTGGCAGACCGGGCAAAAAAACGTAGAACGCTGCCCCTGCTTGATGGTTCGCACCGTGCTTGCGCACACGCGGCAAGGCGCGCCGGCCCGGCCGTAGACCATGGCTTCGAGCTGAAAGTAGCCGCCCTCGCCATTGGCATTCGAAAAATCCCGCAGCGTGCTGCCGCCCTTCTCTACCGCGCGGCTCAGCACATCAATCACCGCAGCGTGCAGGCGCGCGGCTCGTGGCTTGCTGATGCGGTGTGCCGGTGTGGTGGGGCGAATGCCGGCCAAAAACAAGGCCTCGCTGGCGTAAATATTGCCCACCCCCACCACCAGCTCGCCGGCCAGCAGCACTTGCTTGATAGCCGCCTTGCGCAGGCGAAGCCCCGCCAGAAATGCCGTAGGCTCAAACCCACCGTCCAGCGGCTCCACACCCAGATGCCCCAGAAGCTTGCGCGCCACCGGATCAGCCTCAGACAAGGCAAACACCACCGCGCCAAAGCGACGCGGGTCGTGCAGGCGCAAGGTTCCCAGGTCAGTCTCCAAATCAAAGTGGTCGTGCACGCCCGCAGGCGGCAGCTGATGGTAAAACATCACCGAGCCTGACATGCCCAAATGCACCAGCAGCAGGCCGCCGCTCAGGTCCATCAGCAGGTATTTACCGCGCCGCCGCACGCCACGCACCCGCATACCCGCAAGGCTTTGCGGCGCGCATTGCAAGGGCCAGCGCAGGGGCTTACCCAGCCGGGCTTCACGGATGGTGGCGCCGGTGATGCGGTCGGCAAAACTCCGGCGGGTCACTTCGACTTCGGGCAATTCAGGCATGGGGGTTCGCAAAATAGGGGCTTGGATTATTATGGTCCGATGCACCGCACCCAACGCCTTCTTGCCATCGTCTCCCTGTCGGCCGCCCTGTCCGCCGGGCTCCTTGCTGCGAGCCCTTCGCAGGCCCGCACCGCCTCGCCGGTGCTCAACTCCGAGCTCAACACCGGGTTGATGTACCAGATTTTGTTGGCCGAGATTTCGTCCACCAATGGCGACGACATCAACGCCTTCTCCCTCATGCTGGACGCGGCCCGCAAGTCCAACTCGGTGCGCCTGTACGAAAGGTCGGTCGAGCTGGCCCTGCGCGCTCGCAAGGCCGATTACGCTTTGGAAGCCTCTCGTGCCTGGCAGCGAGCCCATCCCACCTCCAAAGAGGCCAACCGGTATGTGCTGCAGCTGCTCATTGGCGTTAACCGCCTGGGAGAGACCGGCGAATCTCTGAAGCGATCGCTGCAAGGCTTAACCGGAAAGGAGCGGCTGGCGGCTATCAATGTGATTCCGCGGTACTTTCCCCGGGTGGCGGACAAGGCTCTCGCAGCCACCATCGTCGAACAAGTGCTGGCCGCCGACCTGACCAGCGTGCAGTTCGGCCCGGCGGCATGGGCTGCGGTGGGCATCATGCGCCTGTCCGCGGGCAATACCGCCGGCGCACTGGATGCCGCACAGCGCAGCTCCGCCCTGGACCGCAGCTCCGAAGAGGGGGCGGTGCTGGCGCTCAATTTGATGGAGGCCAAGGTCCCCGGTGCAGAGGCACTGGTGCAAAACTACCTCGCTACCAAGCCACTGCCCGACATCCGCATGGCCTACGGGCGCACGCTGATTGGCGCACAGCGGCTGGACGACGCGCTGGCCCAGATGAAAACCATCAACCAGCAGTCACCCGATTTTGCAGATGCCTGGCTGTTGCGCGGTTCGCTGGAGGCGCAAGACAAAGGCAGCGCCGACGCCGCAGTCTCGCTGCAGAAATACCTGAGCCTGTTGCCCGCCGAGCAAGCCAGCGGCGAAGCGTCAGAGATCAGCCGCGGCTCGGTGCAGGCTTTGTTTTTGCTGGCCCAGTTGGCAGAGCAAAACGCCAAGCCCGACGAGGCCATGGCCTACCTGCAGCGCATCAAGAGCCCGCAGGACCAGATGCGGGTGATTTCCCGCAGCGCGGTGCTGATGGCCCGGCAAGGCAAGCTTGACGAGGCGCTGCGCACCATCCGCAGCGCGCCCGAATTGCAGCCCGAAGACGTGCGCACCAAGCTGAGCACCGAAATCGCACTGCTGCGCGACGCCAAACGGTTTGCAGAGGCCTACGAGCTGCTGAGCCGCGCGACGAAGGCCTACCCCGAGGACACCACTTTCGCCTACGACCAGGCCATGATGGCCGAGAAGATCGGCCAAAAAGACGAGATGGAGCGACTGCTGCGCAAACTCATTGCCGCAGCACCTGACTACTACCACGCCTACAACGCGCTGGGCTACTCGATGGCCGATCGCAATGTGCGCCTGCCCGAGGCACGGCAGCTGATTCAGAAGGCGCTGGAATTCGCGCCCAACGACCCCTTCATCATTGACAGTCTGGCCTGGGTAGAGTTCCGAAGCGGCAGGCTGGCCGAGGCGCAGGCCCTGTTGGAGAAAGCCTTCGCGAGCCGCAAAGACGCCGAAATTGCCGCCCATCTGGGCGAAGTTTTGTGGGCCGCCGGCCAGCGCGAGGCGGCCGAGCGCATCTGGAGCCAGGGCCTAGAGCAACAGAACGACAACGAAACCCTGCTGGAAACTCTCAAGCGCCTGCAACCCAGCCTGCAGCCCGGCACGACGCCCGTTAGTGCGCCCACCAGCGCGCCCATCAGTGCGCCCGCTGCATCACCAGTAGCTCCTGCGCCACCTGCTGTCCGACCACCCGCCCTATGAACCGGCGCGCAGGGTTACGGGCTGCCGGTGTTTTTCTGGCATTTGCTACGTTTTTAATAGCTGGCTGCGCAAGTCTGACGGGGGATAAAGCCGGTTTAGCGTCTGAAATGCAGTGGAGTGGCCGGCTGTCCATCAAAGTGTTCGGAGCCGCCGCGCAGGCGTTTGCTGCCGACTTCGACTTGAGCGGCAACCCGCAAGCGGGCTCTCTGGTGCTGTATTCCCCCTTGGGCACCACAGCCGCGCAAATGCGGTGGACGCCTGACGGCGCCAGCCTGATCAGCGCAGGAGAAACGCGGTACTTCGCCACACTCAATGCGCTGGTGCTGCAAGCCACCGACACCGAACTGCCGGTGCAGGCCTTGTTTGACTGGCTGCAGGGCCGCCCGACCAACGTGCCGGGCTGGACCGCCGACCTCTCGGCTCTACAACAGGGCCGGCTAATGGCTACCCGCATAGCAGAAGGCCCTGCCCGCGCCGAGTTGCGCATCGTGCTGCAGCCCTGAAACCCGCGCAGATAATGGCGCCATGCAGTCGCTCTACGACATTCCGGCCCCCGCCAAGCTCAACCTGTTCTTGCATATCGTGGGCCGACGCGATGACGGCTACCACCTGCTGCAGTCGCCCTTCATGCTTATCGACTGGTGCGACACACTGCACTTCAGCCGCCGAAGCGACCGGCTCATCACCCGTGAGGACCTGAACTGGGCGCTGCCCGAGGACGACCTGATTGTTCGCGCGGCGCGTGCCCTCCAAGAAGCCACCGGCTGCAGCGACGGCGCGCACATCGGGATAGAGAAGTCGATTCCCGCGCAGGCCGGCATGGGCGGCGGCTCGTCCGACGCGGCATCCACCCTGCTCGCACTCAACAGATTGTGGGAACTGCACCTGCCGCTGGAATCGCTTTCCCGCATCGGCTTGACCTTGGGCGCAGACGTGCCGTTTTTCCTGGGCGGGCGCAACGCATGGGTCGAAGGCATTGGCGAGAAGATGACGCCCATCGACATTGCGCCGTCCCGCTGGGTGGTGGTCAAGCCGGATGCCGGACTCGAAACGCACAGAATATTTTCCGACCCCCGCTTAAAACGCGACACAGAGTGCGCTACAATTTATGGCTTCGCTGCAGACGGCTTTGGTCAGCTTTTAAGCCAAACCAGAAACGATTTGCAGAGCGTTGCCCAGGCACTTTGCCCCGCGGTGAGCCAAGCCCTCCAGTGGCTTGAATCCAAAGGTCTTAGCGGGCGGATGACCGGTTCAGGAAGCGCGGTGTTTGCGCACCTTGATCAGGTTACCGAAATGGGCGATGCGCCTGACGGGTTTCAGGTCAGGTCGTGCAGCAGTTTGGATGCGCATCCCCTTCAAGGGTGGGCAACCAGCGACGGTTTATCGGTGGGTAGCAGTTAGCTATCAACCCGTGTAGGGGAGTCGCCAAGTTGGTTAAGGCACTGGATTTTGATTCCAGCATGCGAAGGTTCGAAT
>NZ_CAMCVG010000062.1 GCF_945881795.1 Rhodoferax sp. OV413 | reverse complement strand
TAGACGATTGGGATATGCGCTCTGGCCGGAACGCAAAACCTTTGGTTATTTGCGGCGTTCTTAGTCTAGACGATTGGGATATGCGCTCTGGCCGGAACTGTCCAGCCGTTTTGTTCATCAACTTCGGCAGTCTAGACGATTGGGATATGCGCTCTGGCCGGAACTCTCGCGGCCACTGGCGCGGCTTAGGTGCTAGTCTAGACGATTGGGATATGCGCTCTGGCCGGAACACTTCAGAAAATCTGTTCTGGCATGGGTAGAGTCTAGACGATTGGGATATGCGCTCTGGCCGGAACAAAAACCGCTACAGCCTGCCAGAGCGACTGGGTCTAGACGATTGGGATATGCGCTCTGGCCGGAGACCACCTCAAACACCTCACCCCTTGCGCCCCACCAGCCGGACATACGCCTCGCGGGTCTGGCCCGAGACGCTTTTGAGCACCTGCGCGTACGAGGTTTTGTGGCGCGCTATCAGCCGCGCCGAGGCCACCGCCCGGGAGCGGCAAAACCAGTGGCAGCTGTGTTGCATAAAAAACAGCTCGGCAGAAAGCGTGAAGGCCTTCGCCTTCGGGTCCAGGCCGGCGCGGTTCTCGATGACGCCGGCGATGCCGCGCGCGTGCAGGGCGAAGGCCTCGCGTGCATCGAATGTTCCGCGCGGCCACCAGCGGGCGGCAAACGGCAGGGCAATCGGCAGGGTGCTCACACGGGTCTGGTCGGCGCTTTGCGCTGCAAACTCGGCGGAGAAGGCAGAAAACTGCTCGCTCAGGGTCTGCTCCTGCACCGCCAGATAGCTCCAGACCTGGGCCTGGCGCTCGGCGCCCTCTTCGCCTAATGCCCGCAGGTAGCCGTCGGTCAGGCTTTCCATGAGTTTTTCAATATCGAAGCGCGCAAGCGCCGCGCCCAGCAGGGCAATACGTTGATGCTGATCGACCTTTTTGAACCACCAGAAGGCCGCCCCGGCCAGAATAAAAAACCAAATCAGCATGACCTATTCCCCGCTTTGTTGAAGGGCCCACATCGAGGCATAACGCCCCTGCGCTGCCAGCAGCTGCGCATGGGTGCCGCGCTCGATGATGCGCCCGGCGTCCATCACCAGTATCTCGTGCGCGTCCACCACGGTAGAGAGGCGGTGCGCAATCACCAGCGTGGTCTTGTTGCGCGATACGCCCTGCAGCTCGGCCTGAATGGCGCGCTCGTTGGCGCTGTCCAGGGCGCTGGTGGCCTCATCAAAGATCATCACCGGCGGGTTCTTGAGCAGGGTGCGGGCGATGGCCACGCGCTGCTTTTCGCCGCCGCTGAGCTTTAAGCCCCGCTCGCCGACCATGGTGTCGTAGCCGCGCGGCGCGGCGGCAATAAAGGCGTGAATGTGCGCGGCCTTGGCCGCAGATTCGACCTCTTCTCGGCTGGCGCCCGGTCGGCCGTAGGCGATGTTGTATTCCACCGTGTCGTTAAACAGCACCGTATCCTGCGGGACGATGCCGATGGCCTGGCGCAGGCTGCTTTGGGTGACGGCGCGAATGTCTTGCCCGCCGATGGTGATGCGGCCGCTGTTGCCGCCGGCGTCAAACCCTTGGCCCACATCGTAAAAACGGAACAGCAGCCGCGCCAGCGTCGATTTGCCCGAGCCGCTGGGCCCGACCACCGCCACGGTTTTGCCGGCCGGAATCTCGAAGCTGATGTCGTGCAGGATGGTGCGCGCGGTGGTGCCGGCGGCGGCTGCGCTACCGGCGGGTTCGTAGCTGAAGGTCACGCCTTCAAACCGCACATGGGCGTCGCGCCCGTCGGGGGCGAGTTGCAGGTCTTGCGCGCCGGGAGCGTCGGCCACTTCGCGCTCCCGCTCGAGGAGGCCGAACATTTTTTCGAGGTCGGTCAGGCTCTGCTTGATCTCGCGATAAATCACGCCCAGAAAGTTCAGCGGGATGTAGAGCTGGATCATGAAGGCGTTGACCATCACCAGGTCGCCCAGCGTCATGCGGCCTTCGACCACGCCTTGGGTGGCGCGCCAGAGCATGGTCACCAGCGCCACCGCGATGATGAGTTGTTGGCCGGTATTGAGCGCGGTCAGCGTGGTCTGGCTCTTGACGGCGGCGCGGCGGTACCGCTCCAGGTTTTCGTCGTAGCGGCGGGCCTCGAACTCTTCGTTGTTGAAGTACTTGACGGTTTCGTAGTTCAGGAGCGAGTCGATGGCGCGGCTGTGGGCGGTGCTGTCCATCTCGTTCATCTTCTTGCGGAACTGGGTGCGCCACTCGGTCACGGTGATGGTGAAGGCGATGTACACCACCAGGGCCACGATGGTGATCCAGGCAAACCACACATCGAACTGCACCGCCAGCAGCGTGAGCACCAGCACCACCTCGATGATGGTGGGGATGATGCTGTAGAGCGAGTAGCTGATGAGCGAATGCACACCGCGGGTGCCGCGCTCGATGTCGCGCGTCATGCCACCGGTCTGCCGCTCGAGGTGAAAGCGCAGGCTCATGGCGTGCAGGTGGCGGAAGACCTGCAGGCTAATGCTGCGGGCCGCGCCCTCGGTGGCCTTGGCAAACACCAGCTCGCGCAGCTCGGTAAAGAGCGAGGTACACAGCCGCAGCGCGCCATAGCCCACCAATAGCGCCAGCGGCACCACCAGCAGGGCGCCGGGGTCGCCGGGCTTGATGGTCATGGCGTCCACCAGATTTTTCAGCAGCACCGGCACGCCCACGTTGGCCACCTTGGCCCCCACCATGAAGGCCAGCGCCGCCATCACCCGCCACTTGTAGACCCAGAGGTAGGGAAAAAGCCGCTGCAGCGTGCTCCAGTCGGAGGCGGGGGGCGTGGCTGCGGTCGCGGGGGAAGTCGTAGCGGCAGCGGCAGGCTCAGCCGCTGTAGAACCGTGTTGGCGCATTGGGGGACAATCGGAAAAGTATCAGCAGAGGATTGTGCCCATGTCTACTCCCCCCGAGCGCCCCGAAGTGGAATTGCCAACCGATCAAACGCTGGTGCTCAAGGTGATTCCCATGCCCGGCGACTGCAACGCCAATGGCGATATTTTTGGCGGCTGGGTGATGGCGCAGGTGGATATGGCGGGATCGGTGCTGCCGGCGCGCTACACCCAGGGCCGCATGGCCACGGTGGCGGTGAATGAATTCATCTTCAAGCAGCCGGTGCGGGTGGGCGATATTTTGAGCTTTTTCAGCAAAGTCACCCGCATCGGGCGCACATCCATCACGGTGAAAGTGGAAGTGTTCGCCGAGCGCTACCTGACGCAGGGGCACTACCACAAAGTGACCGAAGCGTCCCTCACCTACGTTGCGATTGACGAAGAAGGCCGGCCTCGGCCCATCCCCAAAACGCCGGAGTAAGCGCCCGAATAAATCCGGCATAAACTCCGGAACGCTATTCTTTTGATAGCTACTCACGCAAGCAGCACGGGCGAAAACCTCAAGAAACGATGTAAGAAGCTGCCCCGGTGGACATGAGTTTGCTGTCGGGCCCGAGAAACTCCATGCGGGTCGAGGCCACGCGGGAGCCCAGGCGCAACACCTCAGCGCGTAGCTCAAAGTGCGTTCCGATGCCCGGGCGCAGGTAGTCCACCCGCATATCGATGGTGCCCAGCTTGGCGAAGCGCTGCAGGCGCTGCGGCGGCGGCTCATCCATATGGCGCGCGCCAATCGCCGCCATGACTGCCAGCCCGCCCATGGCGTCCAGCCCTGCGCTGATCACGCCGCCATGGATGCGGTTGTAAGCGTAGTGGCCCACCAGCTCTGGCCGCATATCAATCCGCGCCACCGCCCGGTCCGGCGTGATGGCGGTGATTTTGAGACCCAGCACCCGGTTGAAGACGATGCTGTCCTCGAAGATGCGGGTCAGCGCGTCGATGAATTCCGGCTCGAAAACGATGGGCTCGGCGGACTCGGCGGACACTTTAGCGGATGGGTGATTTGTCGACATGCGCCATTGTCCCTGACGCGCGCCGGGGAGCCGACTCCTGCGCGACGCGTCAGCGCATTACAGCTTGCTGAAGTCGGGCTTTCTCTTTTCCATGAAGGCGGTGAAGGCCTCTTGGGCCGCAGGGGCGCCCAGCATGCGGCCGAAGCTGGCCGCTTCTTCGTCAATGCGCGCCAACACCTCGGGCAGATGGCCTTTTTTGAGCAGGCGCTTGGTTTCCAGCAAAGACGCCATCGGCTTGGCGGCCAGCTTGCCGGCTTGGGACTGGGCCACCGCGTTGGCCTCGGTGGGCGGCACCACGCGGTTAACCAGCCCCACCTCCAGCGCCGCCTCGGCCATGAATGGGTCGCCCAGCAGCAGGGCTTCGGCGGCGCGGTGGTAGCCCATCATCTGCGGCACCAGCAGGCTGGACCCCGCTTCGGGGCACAGGCCGAGGTTGACGAAAGGCATGGAGAAAGCTGCGTTGTCACCCGCATAGACCAAGTCGCAATGAAACAGCATCGTGGTGCCTATGCCCACGGCCGGGCCGCACACGGCCGCAACGATGGGCTTGGGAAAGGCCGCCAGCGCCCGCAAGAAGCGGAACACTGGCGCCTCTTGTGTCTTGGGTGGAGCGCCCAAAAAGTCGCCAATGTCGTTGCCCGCGCTGAACACGGTGGCATCGCCCTGAAACAGCACCACGCGCACAGTGGCATCGTCGCGCGCGGCGTCCAGTGCATCGGCGCAGGCGGCGTACATCGCCGAGGTAAACGAATTTTTCTTGGCAACGCGGTTCAGGGTGATGGTGGTCACGCCGGCGTCGGTGTGGATCAGGATGTCTTGCATGGTCACTCGCTCAAAAAATTGATGTTTGATTGGATCACTGTTTGTAATAGACGATCTGGTGCGTAGTCACCAGCAGCACGCCGGCTTCGTTCCAGAGCTGGCTGCTCTGGTCAAAAAAGCCATTGCGAAAGGCCTGCGCCTGCGCTTGCCCCAACAGGTATCCGGTGCCGGTCTGGGCGAGCTGCTCGGTGCTGGCATGGAAGTACACCGTCAATGACACAGTGCCCACCGGCACATGCGTAGCCCGGCGGATGAATACGCGGGGAAAGAAGATGTCCGACATGCAGGCCAGCGACGCAAAGTCCAAGGGGCGTGGCGGCTTGTCCCGCACCCAGATTTGGCTGAGGCTGCTGTGGCCGCTACCGTCCCACACTGCAGGCAGTAGGCCGGTAACCGGGAGCTGCTCATAACGCTTCACAAACTCCATGGGCGCCATGATTTGAGGGGGTGACACTTCGGTAGGTGGCGGGCACAGGGGCATGGGTTCTTCGTCCACGCCCCAGGTTTCGCGACGCACGGCGGTCACCGCTGTGCCGGTCATGACAATCGCATCTCCCTGTTGGATCTCGATGGTCCAGTGCTGAGTCGACCGGTTGGTGCGCGCCGCGCGCGCCATGACGGTGAAGGGGCCATCGGCCAGCGCAGCGCAAAAGTTCACCGTCAGCGACACAGGGTCGCCCAAACGTTCCGGGTGCTGCAGCACCCCGTTCAGGGCCTGCGCTGTGGTGATGCCACCGAAAGGGCCCACCATATTGGCGTAGGCCGGGTGGGTGTGGCCTGTCCAACTGCCATCCGGTTGTGCCTGCAGGGCGATGGCTTCGTCAAAAACGTGGGTACTCATTCAAGCGGTCTCCAGTTGGCTGCGGAGCAACCCTTCCCATGCAAAAGGCCACCCGGAGGTGGCCTTGGCTGCAAACGCGTTACACACGTTCAAAGATGCCGGCAGCGCCCTGCCCGGTGCCGACGCACATGGTGACCATGCCGTACTTCAGGTTGTGGCGGTGCAGCGCGTGCACCACGGTGGCCGCGCGGATGGCGCCGGTCGCGCCCAACGGGTGGCCCAGCGCAATGGCGCCGCCCATGGGGTTGACCTTGGCCGGGTCCAGGCCCAGGGTGTTGATGACGGCCAGCGACTGCGCGGCAAAGGCCTCGTTCAGCTCAAACCAGTCGATGTCGGAGTGCTGCAGGCCGGCATAGCGCAGGGCGGCAGGAATGGCTTCAATGGGGCCGATACCCATGATTTCGGGTGGCACGCCACGGGCTGCAAAGCTCACAAAACGGGCCAAGGGGGTCAGGCCGAACTGCTTGACTGCCTTTTCGCTGGCCAGAATCAGGGCGCCCGCGCCGTCGCTGGTTTGCGAGCTGTTGCCCGCCGTCACGCTGCCGCGCGCCGCAAACACCGGCCGCAGCTTGGCCAGCGCCTCCAGCGTGGTGTCGGGGCGGGGGCCTTCGTCCAGGCTCACGGTATGGGTGCGAACCTGCACCTCGCCGGTCGCCAGATCCGGCGTGCGCTCCACCACCTCGATGGGGGTGATTTCGCCGGCAAATTCGCCGGCCTGCTGGGCCCGCACCGCCCGCTGGTGCGACTCCAGGGCAAAGGCGTCCTGCGCCTCGCGGCTGACCTTCCATTGCTGGGCAACCTTCTCTGCCGTCAGGCCCATGCCGTAGGCAATGCCGATGTTTTCATCGCGGGCAAAGACGGCGGGGTTGAAAGACGGTTTGCCGCCGCCCATGGGCACCATGCTCATCGACTCGGCGCCGCCGGCAATCAGCACGTCGGCCTCTCCCACCCGAATGCGGTCTGCCGCCATCTGGATGGCGGTGATGCCGGACGCGCAAAAGCGGTTGACGGTGACACCGCCCACCGGATGGTCAAACGCCAGACCTACCGCCATGCGGGCCATGTTCATGCCCTGCTCGCCCTCGGGGAAGGAGCAGCCGATGATGGCGTCCTCGATGGCCTTGGGGTCCAGCGTTGGCACCTGGCGCATCGCGCTTTGCAGTGCAGCCACCAGCAGCTCGTCGGGGCGCGTGTTGCGAAAAAAGCCGCGGCCCGAGCGCCCGATGGGCGTACGCGTGGCGGCCACGATGTAAGCGTCTTGAACTTGTTTCATAGCAGTTCCTTAGTTGCGCACGGGTTTGCCGGTGGACATCATTCCCATGATGCGCTCCTGCGTTTTCGGATGGGTGAGCAGGCTGCAAAACGCCTTGCGTTCCAGAGCCATTAGGTATTCCTCGGTCACCAGGGTGCCGGCGTCAAGCTGCCCGCCGCACACCACCTCGGCAATCAGCAGGCCGATGTGGAAGTCATGCGCGCTGATGAAGCCGCCGTCGCGCATATTGACCAGCTGGGCCCGGATGGTGGCAATGCCGCTGCGCCCGGCCACCGGGAAACTGCGCCGGTGCGGCGCGCGGTAGCCTTGAGCGGCCATGGCGCGGGCCTCGTTGACGGCCACAAACAGCAGCTCGTCCTTGTGGGCCACCACCACATCGCCCTCCAGCAGGTAGCCGAGCTTTCGGCATTCCAGCGCGCTGGTGCCGACCTTGGCCATGGCGGCCGCGGTAAACCCTTCTGAAAGGAAAGGCATCAGGTCCTTGGAGGTCGAGAGGGCCATGTTTTCTGCCGCTCGACGGGCGATATAGGTCAGGCCGCCGGCCCCGGGCACCTGGCCCACGCCCACTTCGACCAGCCCGATGTAGCTCTCCATCGCCGCCACCCGCTTACTGGAATACACCGCCAACTCGCAGCCACCGCCCAGCGCCAGCCCGCGAATGGCGGAAATCACCGGCACGTTGGAATAGCGCATTTTGAGCATGGTGTTCTGCAGCTCGGCCTCGGCGGCCTCGATGGCGCGCACGCCGCCGACCATGAAGCTGGGCATCATGCCCTGCAGGTCGGCGCCGGCCGAGAACATCTCATCGGGCGACCAGATGACCAGCCCCGCATACGACTGCTCCGCCAGCGACTGCGCCTGCAGCAGGCCTTCGATCACGCCGCCGCCAATCACATGCATCTTGGTCTTGATGCTGGCAATCAGCACCGGGGCTGCCGCAGCTGAAGCGGCGTCATCCAGCGTCCAGAGGCGGATGGAGTCGTCTTCAAACACGGTGGTGCCCGCCGTCTCGGCCTTGGGGGTTTGCGCGCCCAGAACGCTCTCGGGGAAATGCTGGCGGGCATAGACCGGCAACTCGCGTACCGGCACAAAGGTTCCGCTGGTGGGATTCCAGGAGCCAGCGGGTGTGTGCACGCCGCCAGCATCGGCCACCGGGCCCTTGAACACCCAGTCAGGCAGCGGCGCGCTGCACAGCGCCTTGCCCGCGGCGATGTCTTCCTGCACCATGTGCGCAACTTCCAGCCAGCCGGCTTCCTGCCAGAGCTCGAACGGGCCTTGCTTCATGCCAAAGCCCCAGCGCATGCAGAAGTCCAGGTCGCGGGCATTGTCGGCAATCGAGGCCAGGTGGATGGCAGCGTAATGGAAGCTGTTGCGCAATATCGCCCACAAAAACTGGCCCTGCTTGCCCTCGGCATTGCGCAGCAGCTTGAGCCGCTCGGCGGCGGGCTTTTTGAGAATGCGGGCGTAGACCTCATCGGCTTTCTCGCCGCCGCTCACGTATTCGCGGCTCTCTGCGTCAAAGCGCAGCACGTCCGAGCCCACTTTTTTGAAGAAGCCGGCGCGGGTTTTTTGGCCCAGATGTCCCATCTCGAGCAATGTCTTGAGCACATCCGGCGTGGCAAAGCTGCCGTAGAACGGGTCGGACTCCAGCGACAGGGTGTCTTGAAGGGTCTTGATCACATGGGCCATGGTTTCCAGGCCCACCACATCGGCAGTGCGGAAGGTGCCGCTGGAGGCGCGACCCAGTTTCTTGCCGGTGAGGTCGTCCACCACGTCGTAGGTGAGGCCGAAGTTCTGCACCTCCTTCATGGTGGCCAGCATGCCGGCAATACCGACCCGGTTGGCAATGAAGTTGGGCGAATCTTTGGCACGCACCACGCCTTTGCCCAGGGTGCTGGTCACAAAGCCTTCCAAGGCGTCGAGGTGCGCAGCTTCGGTGGTGGGCGTGTTGATCAGCTCCACCAGCGCCATGTAGCGCGGCGGGTTGAAGAAGTGGATGCCGCAAAAACGCGGCTTGATTTCTTCGGGCAATGCTTCTGAGAGCTTGGTAATGGACAGGCCCGAGGTGTTGGAGGCAACGATGGCGTGCGGCGCCACAAAGGGGGCAATCTTTTTGTAGAGGTCGAGCTTCCAGTCCATGCGCTCGGCGATGGCCTCGATGATGAGGTCGCAATCGCGCAGCTGCTCCAGGTGCTCTTCGTAATTGGCCTGCCCGATGAGCGTGGCATCTTCGGGCACGCCCAGCGGGGCCGGCTTGAGCTTTTTGAGGTTGTCGATGGCCTTGGTGACGATGCCGTTTTTAGGTCCCTCGCGGGCCGGCAGGTCAAACAGCACCACCGGGACTTTGACGTTGACCAGGTGCGCGGCGATTTGCGCACCCATCACGCCGGCGCCCAGCACGGCAACTTTGCGAACGTTTAATCGGTACATATTGGAGTTCAGGTTGGGGAGTGGTTAATGGGAGCGGATCCAGGTCTGGGTGCGGCCCAGCAAGGGGGAGCCGATGTAGCCGCGCACTTCGAGCTTTTTGCCGCCGTCAATCGGTGTGAGGCGCAGGCTGTAGTCTTTGCCGTTTTCGGGGTCGAGGATGCGGCCGCCGTCCCACACATCGCGTCCTTCGGCTTTTTTGCCGCCGCGGATGATTTCCATGCCTATCTTGGGCTTGTCTTTGCGGTCGTCGGTGCACTTCACGCAGTTGGGCTCTGCGCTCACGGCGGGGTCCAGCCCCCGCACCACCACGCCGGAGAGTTCGCCCGCGGGGCCTTGGCTGATTTTGATTTCGGCCTTAGGTTTGCCGGTGGCGTCGTCAATGCTGTGCCAGACGCCCTCGGGGCTCATCTGGGCGGAGGCGGCGCCGGCCATCAGGGCCATGACAAAGCCGGCTACCAGGCCGGCTGCCGGGCGGCCTGCGATGCGCGGCGCGGCGCGGGAGGGTTGAGCAAAAGCCGGCTGAGAGGTAGCGAGCAACATGGGTTTCTCCTGTATCAAATGGGTGTCAGGCCAATGCGGCGTTGGTGTCCATCACCGCTTTGGATCCGGCGCGGGCGGTGCGCATCAGGGTGGCTGTCTCGGGGAATAGCTTGGCAAAGTAGAAGCGCGCGGTTTGCAGCTTGGCGGTGTAGAAGGGATCGGTGTTGCCGGCTGCTTGCTCGCGCAGGGCGACCTGTGCCATGCGGGCAAAGAAGTAGCCAAACACCATGTGACCGGCCACGCGCAGGTAGTCCACCGCGGCTGCGCCCACCTCGTCGGGGTTCTGGAAGCCCTTGAAGCCGACCTCGGTGGTGAACTTGGTCATCTGCTCGCCCAGCACCGCAATCGGGGTGATGAATTCGGCCATCTTTTCATTCACGCCCTCTTCCTCCACCAGGCGGGCGATGAGCTTGCCGAACTTTTTGAGCGTCTCGCCGTTGTTGCCCAGCACCTTGCGGCCCAGCAGGTCCAGCGACTGGATGGTGTTGGTGCCCTCGTAGATCATGTTGATGCGGTTGTCGCGCGCAAATTGCTCCATACCCCATTCTTTGATGAAGCCGTGTCCGCCAAACACCTGCAGGCAGGCGTTGGTGGCGATGTGGCCGTTGTCGGTCAAAAAGGCCTTGGCGATCGGCGTGAGCAGGGCCAGCATTTCGCCGGCGTCGGCGCGCACCTTGGCGTCGGGGTGGTGGTGCTCTTTCTCGAGCAGCATGGAGCAATACACCTGCAGGGCGCGGCCGCCATCGGCATAGGCGCGGGCGGTCATCAGCATCTTGCGCACGTCGGGGTGCACGATGATGGGGTCGGCCGGCTTGTCTTTGGCCTTGGTGCCGGAGAGGCTGCGCATCTGGATGCGGTCTTTGGCATAGGCCAGCGCGTTCTGAAAGGCGACCTCGGTCAGCCCCAGCGACTGGTTGCCCACGCCCAGACGCGCCGCATTCATCATCACAAACATGCCTTGCATGCCCTTGTTGGGCTGGCCGACCATGGTGCCCACCGCACCATCGAGCACCATCTGGCAGGTGGCGTTGCCGTGAATTCCCATCTTGTGCTCGAGGCCGCCGCAGTAAATGCCGTTGCGCGCGCCCAGCGACCCGTCGGCGTTCACATGGAACTTCGGCACGATAAAGAGGCTGATGCCTTTGATTCCTGGAGGCGCATCGGGCAGGCGGGCCAGCACGAGGTGCACGATGTTGTCGGTCATGTCGTGCTCGCCGGCGCTGATGAAGATTTTATTGCCGGTGATTTTGTAGGTGCCGTCAGCCTGCGGCTCGGCTTTGGTGCGCATCAGGCCCAGATCGGTGCCGCAGTGGGGCTCGGTCAGGCACATGGAGCCGGTCCACTCGCCGCTGGTCATCTTGGGCAGGTAGGTGGCCTTTTGCTCAGGCGTGCCGTGGGTTTCCAGGGCGGCGTAGGCGCCATGGGTCAGGCCGGGGTACATGGTCCAGGCCTGATTGGCGCTGTTGAGCATTTCATAAAACATGCTGTTGACCACATACGGCAGGCCCTGCCCGCCGAACTCGGGCGCGCAGGCCAGCGCGGCCCAGCCGGCGTCGATGTACTGGCGGTAGGCTTCCTTGAAGCCCCTGGGCGTGGTGACCGCATGGGTGGTCTGGTCGATGCTGCAGCCCTCGGTGTCGCCGCTGATGTTGAGCGGGAAGGCGACCTCGGCGGCGAACTTGCCGCCCTCTTCGAGCACCGCGTTGATGGTGTCTACATCGATGTCCGTGTGTTTCGGAATTTGTTGCAAGTCATCAACCACATGAAGCACTTCGTGCATCACAAACTGCATGTCGCGCAGCGGGGGGGTGTAGGTAGGCATGGGCGGTTCCTCAGAGGGGTGGTTATTTAAGAAGCGGGGGCGGCGTAGCGGGCGAGAATTCCAGAGAAACCGCGCTCGGCGCGGCTGATGGAGCCCGGGTTTTGCAGGAAGCGGGCCTCGTAATGCAGGGCAAGGATGAGGCCGTGAATCTCGAAGGCCACCTGGTGGGCGTCGGCATCGGCGCGCAGATGGCCGCATTCCTGAGCCAGCACGATGGCGCGGTGTAACGCATGCAGCCACGTCTGAACCGAGAAGGCGAGCGCGTCCCGCACCGGGCCGGTCCGGTCGTCAAACTCCACCGCACCGCTGATGAAGATGCAGCCAGACTGAATTTCGACCGCCACCCGCTTCATCCAGTTGGCAAACAGGGCCTCGACGCGCGGCAGCCCGCGCCCGGCGTACATCGCGGGATGAAAGACTTCTTGTTCAAACCGTTGGAAGTACTCCCGGATGACAGCGATCTGCAGGTCCTCGCGCGAGCCGAAATGGGCAAACACGCCGGACTTGCTCATGTGCATCAGTTCGGCCAGACCGCCAATGCTCAGGCCCTCCAGCCCGACGCGGGTGGCAACGCCCAGCGCGGCTTCGACGATGGAGGCCTTGGTCTGCCGGCCCTTTGGCAAGGCGCGCCGCGCCGGCGCGATATCGGCACCAACACTGGAGTCACCACTGGAATCGGAGGCCATGTCCGGGGCCGCAGCCGGTGCGTCCGCCGCGGGGGGGCTTGCGATATCGGCGTCTTGGGAGGAAGAGGGAATCAACATACGGCAAAAATAGTACGACCGTGCTATTTTGCTGCATTTCCGACGCCGCTGTGAAGTACCCCGCAGCCTGAAGGGGGGTATTTTTCGAAAACCGAGGGTTTGTCCTAGGCCGCTTTCCAGTCGAGGATGAGGCCGAGGCCCGCGTCCAGGTGTTCTGACGGCAGGCGTTTGAAGCCCGAGCGGGCAAAACGCTGCAGGCGCCCCGCCACCAGGGCAACGACGGTAGCGGCCTGAACCTGCGGGTCGGGGCCCCGCGTTCCGGGCGGAGACAGCAAGGCGGCGTCGCGCAGGCACTGTTTGATGGTGGCCTCCACCTTGTCAAACAGTGCATTCATGCGCTGCTGTAGGCGCTCGTTTTCCAGCACCAGCGCATCGCCCACCATCACGCGGGCCATACCCCGGTTTTTCTCCGCAAACTGCACCAGCATGCCGGCAATGCGCCGGGCCTGCCGGACTCCGGTGGCGGGGCCGGGTTCTGCGGCTTCTTTCTCGATGATCTGGTTGATCAGGCTGAACACAGTTTGCTCGATGAAATCAATCAGGCCCTCAAACATCTGCGCCTTGCTGGCGAAATGGCGATAAAGCGCGGCCTCGCTCACCTCGAGCCGCGCGGCCAGGGCTGCAGTGGTGATGCGTTCACCGCCGGGCTGCTCGAGCATGGCGGCCAGGGTTTGCAGTATCTGCACCCGCCGCTCGCCGGGCCTGGGCCGCTTGCGGGCGGGCGCGTCGGAGGCTGCGTCGGAAGTCGCGCCGGTCGGTGCGGCAGCATGGGGGTCCATCAGCTCATCGGGTGATGCCGGGGTATCAGGCATGGGCGGCTCTAAGTGGTTAAAAGGGCAGCGAAGTTAGCGGCCACTCAAATTCTCGCATGGTGCGGGTCCAACTC
>NZ_CAMCVG010000061.1 GCF_945881795.1 Rhodoferax sp. OV413 | reverse complement strand
AAATCGAACCAGATGGTGAGCTGCGGTAAGAGCAAGCCGCCGGAGTGCGCCGGCGCGCTCAGGCCAACCGCCCGGGCTGTTGCATCGCCCTGCACCCAGATTTCCAGCGTTTCCAGAATGCCCCAGTCAAAGCCCCTGCCCGCCCCTTGGTAGGCAAAACTGGCATCGGAAAAACGGTCGCACAGCACCACCTCACCGCGCGCCAGCGCGGGCGCAATCACCTGCTGTATATGGTCGCGCCGGGCCGCAAACACCAAGAGCGCCTCGGTCATGGCATCCATGGGCGCGTTCAGCACCAGGGTGCGCAGTTGCTCGGCCAAAGGCGTTCCACCGGGTTCGCGGGTAAGGGTTACCGTGCGGCCGGTGGCTTGGAGCGCCTGGCGAACGGCCTCGATGTGGGTGGACTTGCCGGCGCCGTCAATGCCCTCGAAGCTGATAAATAGTCCTTGCATGGCCGGTCGCTCAGCGTCCCCTCTGGTATTTGTCGACGGCCCTATTGTGCTCGTCCAGCGTGGCGCTGAACTGGCTGCTGCCGTCGCCACGGGCCACGAAATACATCGCCTTGGAGGGCTGTGGCCGGACCGCCGCCAGAAGCGCCGCCTTGCCCGGCAGCGCAATCGGCGTTGGCGGCAGGCCGCCGCGGGTGTAACTGTTGTAAGGCGTGTCGGTTTGCAGGTCAGCCCGGCGCAGGTTGCCGTCAAAACCGTCACCCAAACCATAGATCACGCTGGGGTCGGTTTGCAGACGCATGCCGATGCGAAGCCGGTTGTTGAAGACTGCCGAAATCAGCGGCTGGTCGGCCAGGCGGCCGGTTTCTTTTTCGATGATGCTGGCCAGAATGAGTGCCTGATCAGGCGTCTGCAAGGGCAATTCTGGAAGCCGCTGCGCCCAGGCCGCCTGCAGGTGCTGATCCATTGAGCGCATGGCCCGCTTGAGGACCGCCAGGTCGCTGCTGCCCTTGGAATAGGTGTAGGTGTCGGGGTAAAAACGGCCCTCGGGATGGACCCCGGCACGGCCCAGCGCGGCCATCAGCGCCTCGTCACTCAGGCCTTGGGCGTCCGGCTTCAGGGCTTCGGCCCGGGCCAGCGCCTGGCGGGCCTGGCGGAAGGTCCAGCCCTCGACCAGCGTGACCGCGCGCAAAGCTTCGTCGCCCTGCACCAGCTTCTGCAGCAGGCTCTCGGGCGTGGTGCCCTGGCCCAGCTCGTAGCTGCCGGCCCGGATCTTGCGGGATTTACCCGAGAGCCTGAACCACCAGTACAGCATGTCGGGCTGAACCTGAACCCCGGAAGCCTCTACCAGCCTCGCAACTTCGCGCGGGCTGCTACCGGGCTCGATGCTCAGATCCACACTTGGAGATTCCATCGCCAAGGGCGTCTTTATCCAGACGAAGGCGCCACCGAGCAGGACCGTCAGTGCCAGAAGAACCGCAACCAATAAGCGCACAGCCTTACTCTCTGTCTGGATGAAACAGGGAATCATAATTCAGCCCATGAGCACCCCCCAACCCCTCTCAGCCGCTACCCCAGCCGACCTTACAAGCCGCCCCACCCTGCCCGATGGCGTTGCCCGCCTGCATCACCTGGGCGTGATATTGATTGAGGGCGAAGACGCCGGCAAATTCATTCACGGCCAGCTCACCCAGGATTTTTCGCTCATCGCCCCGGGGGAGGCACGCCTGGCCGCCTTTTGCAATGCCAAGGGCCGCATGCTGGCGAGCTTTGTGGGTTTTAAGAACCTGCAGGGCGACATCTTTCTGGTCTGCAGCCGAGACCTCTTGGCCGGCACGCTCAAGCGCCTTGCCATGTTTGTGATGCGGGCCAAGGCCACATTGACGGATGCCAGCGAGGCCTATCCGGTCTGGGGGTTGGCCGGGAGTGCTACAAAAAAAATAGCTGTTGGCGCAGAGCAGCCTTGGGTAAAAGCCGAATTAGACGCTGAATCCGGCCCCCAGACCGTTGTCCAGCTCTACCCCGCAGGAGCGGTGGCGCGGCAACTGTTGGTTGCCCGCCATCAAGACACTCCCCCGGGCGACCCTCTGAGCGAAAGCCTCTGGCAGTGGGGCGAGGTGCAGAGCGGCGTTGCCACGCTGAGCGCGCCGCTGGTAGAGGCCTTTGTGCCGCAAATGCTGAACTATGAGTCGGTGGGCGGCGTGAATTTCAAGAAAGGCTGCTACCCCGGGCAGGAAGTAGTGGCGCGCAGCCAGTTTCGCGGCACGCTCAAGCGGCGTACATTTTTGGCACACTGCAGCAGTGCGCTGCAGGCCGGGCAGGAAATCCTGGCCGATAGCGATCCCGAACAAGCGGCTGGGCGGGTGGTGCAGGCAGCGCCAAGCCCCGCAGGCGGGTATGACGCTCTGGTGGAATTGCAACTGTCTTACCAGGACGCTGCGCTGAGTGTGGACGGCGGCGGCGCGACATCCGGCTTGGCCTTGATGCCCCTGCCCTATGCACTGTTGGAAGATCTCTAAACCAACGCCTCGTGCCGAATTTGCGGGGGAAGCGGTAAATCTGTCGGATTAGCCCCCCATAATAGGTGGGCAACATTTGATCCTGCGCTATAGGGAAACCACTCGCTCATGTCCTCCACGCTAACCCAAGAAGAAGCCTACGCCCGCCTGGGAGCCATCACCCGCGAAATGCACGCGGCGCTCACCGTGTTGGGAAACAACCAGCTGCACAGCATCGTCGAAGAGATACCCAATGCGCGCGACCGTCTGGCCTATGTCGGCCGGATGACGGAAGACGCGGCCAACAAGGTGCTGACGCTGGTTGAAGTGGCCAAGCCCGCCTGTGACGACCTCAAGGTACGCGGCGACGAGTTGGGTCAGGCCCTGCAGCGGCTGGCCACCAGCGAGGACCTGAGCGCCGACAAAGCGCGCGGCATGCTGATCACCTGCGGCAAGTTTGCCCAGTCGACCGCAGAGTTTTCGACCAAGCAATCCGAAGTTTTGGGCGACATCATGATGGCGCAGGACTTCCAGGACCTCTCCGGCCAGGTCATCAAGAAGGTGATTGACATCATCACCCGCACCGAAATGCAGCTGGTGCAGCTGCTGATTGACAGCTCCCCCGAAGGCACGCCTGAGGCCGACAAAGCGGCCACCACCGTGGACAACCATGTCCTCGAAGGCCCCCAAACCGCCGACGAAGCCCTCAAGCAGGGCGATGTGGACGATCTGCTGGCCTCGCTGGGCTTCTGATTCCCTAGGCGTTTGCCAGAGCGCGCCGCAGCGCGTGCGCCGCATCCGCGTGGGCCTGGGTCGCCTCTTTGAGTGCGCGCCCCATCTTGATGAACTCGTGCACCATGCCGCGGTACATCTCCATATCCACCGCCACACCCGCCATGCGCAGGCGGTCGGCGTACATCAGCCCCTCATCCACCAGCGGATCGCATTCCGCCAGGCCCATCCACACCGGCGCCACGCCGGCCAAGTCTGCTTCGTAGCCGTCGGGCCGGCGTCCGTCGAGCGGGGCAAAGCGCCAGTCAACCCGGTCGGTCGGAGTGCGAATGTAGTGCTCAAAAAAATAGCTGATGGCGTCCTCGTCGATCACAAAACCTTTGCCGAAGCGATGGTGCGAGGGAGTGTTCTGGTGTCCGGCGCAGCCCGGGTAGAAGAGCAGTTGCAGCGCCAGCGGCAGACCGTGGTCGCGGGCTTCGATGGAGCAGGCCGCGGCCAGGGTGCCGCCGGCGCTGTCGCCGCCAATGGCCAGGCGCTCACCCATGAGGCCCCGCTCTGCGCCATGCCGCGCAATCCATTGCAGGGCGTCCCAGCTGTCCTCATGGGCGGTGGGAAACTTGAACTCCGGCGCCAGCCGGTACTCCAGCGACACCACCGCACACCCCGCCAGATGCGCCAGCCTGCGGCAGAGCCCGTCGTGGGTCGCGATGCTGCCCACCGTAAAACCACCGCCATGCAAGTAGAGCAGCACCGGCAGCGCCTCCGTGCCGGGCGCGTAGTGGCGGGCCGGCAGGGCATAGCCGTCCCGGGCGGGAATGCTGAAGTCTTCAACGCGCACAAGCTTTTGAACAGGTAGCTCCAGCACATTGGCCGCCGATGCGTAGGCGGCTTTGGCCTGTTGCGGGCTCATGGCGTGCATCGGCACATGGCCGGCGCGGGCGATGCCGTCCACCACTTTCAGGGCCGATGGAGTAAGCAGGTTGCGGGGGTTGGCGTGGCGGTCAAAGTGGTGACTCATGGCGGCGGGTGGACTCGCTACAGTGGGGGCTCCGTTCCATCCTACACGCAGGCCCCATGGCGCTCATCTACTACCTCACCCAGATCCAGTTTGAATGCGGCGCCATCCGGCTGCTGCGCGCCGAGTGCGAGCGCTCCGGCATCAGCCGGCCCCTGATCGTCACGGATGCGGGCGTCAAAGCGGCCGGCATTTTGCAAAAAGCGCTGGACGCGCTGGGCGACCTGCCGGTGGCAGTGTTTGACCAGACTCCATCCAACCCGACCGAGACCGCGGTGCGCGCGGCTGCCGCCCTGTATGAGTCACGGGGCTGCGACGGGCTGATTGCGGTGGGCGGCGGCTCGGCAATCGACTGCGCCAAGGGCGTGGCCATTGCCGCAACCCACCCCGGCCCCCTCACCCACTACGCCACCATCGAAGGCGGCTCGCCCCGCATCAGCGAGCGTGTGGCGCCGCTGATTGCGGTGCCCACCACCAGCGGTACCGGTAGCGAGGTGGCACGCGGCGCGATTTTGATTGTGGACGACGGGCGCAAGCTTGGCTTTCACAGCTGGCATCTGGTGCCTAAAACCGCGATTTGCGACCCCGAGCTCACCCTCGGCCTGCCCCCGCTCCTGACGGCAGCGACCGGCATGGACGCGGTGGCGCATTGCATGGAAACCTTTATGGCGCCCGCATTCAACCCGCCCGCCGACGGCATTGCGCTCGATGGGCTGGAGCGGGCATGGGCCCACATTGAGCGCGCCACGTCGCAAGGCAGCGACCTGGAGGCCCGCACCCAGCTGATGAGTGCCAGCATGCAGGGCGCGATGGCTTTCCAAAAGGGTCTGGGCTGCGTGCATTCGCTCAGCCACAGCCTGGGCGGCGTGGACCCGCGCCTGCATCACGGCACGCTGAACGCCATGTTTTTGCCCGCCGTGATTGCGTTTAACGCGGCCGCGGAGTCGGTGCAAAAAGACAAGCGCCTGCAGCGCATGGCACACGCTATGGGGCTGGCCTCTGCGTCAGATCTGGGCGAGGCGGTGCGCGACATGAATGCACGCCTGGGCCTGCCCACAGGCCTGGCGGCCATGGGAGTGGGCGAGGACTTGTTTGACCGCATCATCACCGGCGCCCTGGCCGACCACTGCCACAAGACCAACCCGCGGCTGGCCAGCGCCGACGACTACCGCCAGATGCTGCTGGCCGCGATGTAGGCGCAGCGCCTAGAGCGGCAGCACCTGCCCCATGTCGGGCTTATCCAGCCACCCGGCAAATTCATCGGCCAGCTGGGCACTGGCGCGGGTGGCAGTAGTCCAGGCCTTAACCCGCGCAGGCAAATCGTTGCCGTAGCGGGTGAAGTCGGTACGGTCGGGCAGCTTTGCGTTGGGCAGGGTGGCGACCCATTCCGGGTTAGGCGCCAGCAGCACCATGGTGTCTAAAAACGGGCTGGCGTGATGCCGCCACTTCAGGCTCTTATCGAGCCAGCCGGGCACCACCGCCTTTTGAAAATGCGGGTAGAGCACGAGACTCGGAAGGTCCCCCGCCCCCTTACCAAGCCCTCCCCCGCCCATCGCCGCGCCCGCGTAATCAAGGTGCAGGTGGTAGTCGGTAATGCCGCCGTCCCAGTACGCGCCGCGCGGGGCGCCGGGAATGTTGTGCACCGCCTGGAGCACAAAGGGAATCGAGCAACTCGCCTGCAGCGCGGGATTGAAGTTGGCCTCGCTCAAGGCGAGGTGGCGGGTGCGGTAGTCGCTGGTAGAAAACGGGAGGCTTGATGGCAGGGCCGGCCCCTCGGGGCTGGAGAAAACCACCCGCTCTAGCCAGGCGCCCATGGCCCGGCGGTTGACGGCGTTGGTGAGAAATGCGCCCAGATAGCCCAAGGGCGTGCGTAGGCCGTGCTCGGTTCGCAGCAGGTGGCGCCCCCGCGAGGTGACGATGTGCAGCCGGAAACGGGGGTGCTGCAGGACCTCAGGAATGCGCCCGCCGTAAAAGGCCAGCAGGCTGCGCCCGAAGGTTTCGCTCACCTGTTGAGCGCTCACCCGCTTTTGGCCCGGCGCGAGCTCGTAGTGCTGGTGGATGTAGTCATGCTCCAACCGCGCGAAGGCGGCCACCGGTTCATGCAGGCATGCCGTTGCCATGCGCCAGGCTCCGATCGATGCGCCCACCAGATCCACCCGCTGGCTCGAGCGCGGGAGCCACTCGCCAAACACAAAGCGGTCCAAGGGCCCCAGGATCAGCCCCTTGGGCCCCCCCGCTGCGCCGGGAATGGTGCCAACGTGCTGCGGCTGCAGGCCGTGCCTGGCAAGAGTAGCCCTGGCCGCAGGGCCGGCGTAAATGTGAAGTGCTTTCATGCGGTGTTCAGGTGTGGGCGCCCCAGTCAAACGGGTCTTGCTGCAGCACGATGTCGATATTCAGGTCCATGGCCACCCCCACCGCGTCCGGGAAAGTGACCGCCAGGCCGCGCTCGCTCAGGCGGGCCTCTTTGCACCGCGCGCGCCAGGTCGCAAGGTGGACAACACCGGCCAGCGGCTCGTACACATGGTTATCAAACGGTGCGTATTGGTGTTCGATCGCGTTCACCATGGCCGGCGGAAAGCGCCACATCCGGGCATAGCCCGCCCCCACGGTTCCGAAGCAGTAGCCCAGCAGCTTACGCTCGGCATAGGCTCGGTTGAGTGCCAGCAGCGGCACTTCGCGGTCGAGCTGCTCCAGGCGTTGCGGCATGGCCAGATGCATGGCCAACTCGCCCACCGCGTGAATGAGCCCGGTGGTGAACGCGGTTTGCGGATTCAGCCGCACCAGCGTTGCCAGCGAGCGCGAGACCCGCGCCACATTCAGGCTGTACTCCCAGAACTGCGACAGCCGCACCCCCGCCACTGCCTTGGGCGAGGCCACCGCGGCAGCCGCTTCGGCCATTTTTAGCACATGGCCCAGGTTCAGCAGGGCCAGTGCCTCGGACACCGTGCCAATGGTTCCCGATTGCCCGAAAAACGAGGTGTTGGCCAGTTGCAGCAGGCGGGTGGTGAGGGCCGGGTCGGTGCTGATGAGCTGGTTGACCTTGTGCAGGTCCGCCTCGCTTTGCCTGAGCTCGTGCAGCAGCAGGGCCACCACGCGCGGAATGCTGGGCAGCGAAAACTGCTGTTCCAGCAAGGCACTCAGGTTCATCGGGTATTCCTAGCGCTTGAGTTTGGCAAAGGCCGCAGACATCGCGCTGCCGGCGGACGGCGCGCTGTCCTGGTAGCGCCCTACCTGCCGCTCGCCGCGGGCTGGTCCCTGGTAGCGATTTTCTGAGGCTTTTGAGCCGCCAGCCCCCGTCTTACCTGCGGGATCAGCTCCTATTTTCATAGTGAGGCCGATGCGCTTGCGGGCCACATCCACCTCCACCACCTGCACCTTGACGATGTCGCCGGTCTTGACGACCTCGCGCGCGTCGCTCACAAACTTGTGCGCCAGCTGGCTCACATGGACCAGCCCGTCCTGGTGCACACCGAGGTCGATGAACGCGCCAAACTGAGCCACATTGCTCACCGTGCCCTCCAGCACCATGCCTTCCTTGAGGTCGGCAATGTCTTCCACGCCGTCGTTGAAGCGGGCAACTTTGAAGTCGGGGCGGGGGTCGCGGCCGGGCTTTTCAAGCTCGGTGAAGATGTCCTTGATGGTAATCACGCCGAACTGCACAGACGCAAACAGCTCGGGCCGCAGCGTCTTGAGCATGTCGGCGCGGCCCATGATCTCGGAGACCGGTTTGCCGATGGTGGCCAAGATGCTTTCCACCACGGGGTAGGTTTCGGGGTGAACGCCGGTCATGTCCAGCGGATTGCTGCCGCCGCGTATGCGCAAAAACCCCGCGCTTTGCTCAAACGTTTTGGCGCCCAAACCCGAAACTTGCAGAAGATCCTGCCTGCTGCCAAACGCACCATTCGCCTCGCGCCAGCGCACCACCGCCTTGGCCACCGTGCCAGAGAGGCCCGATACGCGGGATAACAAGGGCACTGATGCGGTGTTCAGGTCAACGCCAACCGCGTTCACGCAGTCTTCCACCACTGCGCCGAGCGTGCGGGCGAGCTCGCTCTGGTTCACATCGTGCTGGTACTGGCCCACGCCAATGCTTTTCGGGTCAATCTTCACCAGCTCGGCCAGCGGGTCCTGCAGGCGGCGCGCAATGCTGGCCGCGCCACGCAGGCTCACGTCGACATCGGGCATCTCCTGGGAGGCGTATTCGCTGGCGCTGTAGACCGATGCGCCCGCCTCGCTCACCACGACTTTGGTGAGCTGGCTGGGCGGCAGGGCGCGCAGCTCCGTGTCCCCCGCCCGCTTCGCGGGCTCCTCCTTTACCTGCGCTGAGCCCCCTGCCACCCAGCCAGTCCTCGTTGCGTCGTGGTTCTTGCCCAGCAGCTTCATCAGGTCCGCCGCCAGCTTGTCGGTCTCGCGGCTGGCGGTGCCGTTGCCAATGGCAATCAGGTTGACGCCGTGCTGAATACAGAGCTTGCTCAGCGTGTGCAGGGCCCCTTCCCAGTCGCGCCGGGGTTCGTGGGGGAACACCGTAGCGGTGTCCACCAGCTTGCCGGTGGCGTCTACCACCGCCACCTTCACCCCGGTGCGGATGCCGGGGTCCAGCCCCATCACCACCCGTGGGCCGGCCGGTGCAGCCAGCAACAGATCGCGCAGGTTGTCGGCAAACACCTTGATGGCGACTTTTTCAGCTTCTTCACGCAGGCGTGCAAACAGATCGCGCTCGGTGGAGAGGCTGAGCTTCACCTTCCAGGTCCAGGCCACGCATTTACGGATCAGGTCGTCCGCGGCCCGCCCGCGGTGGCTCCAGCCCAGCTTGAGCGCCAGCCGCGCTTCGGCAAGCGACACGGCCGGCGCGGCGCGTGCGGATGCCGAAGGGGTTGCTGCGGCCGTTTTTGCTACCAAATTGCTAGCTGATTGCGCAGTAACGGCGGGCACTGAAGCCGAATTTGACACCAAATCCGGCAGCACCAGCTTGGCGTCCAGAATGTCGAGCGAGCGGCCCCGAAACACTGCCAGCGCACGGTGGCTGGGTACGCGGCCAATCGGCTCGTCGTAGTCAAAATAGTCGCGAAACTTGGCCACATCCGGGTGGTTTTCGTCTTTTCCAGACATCAGCTTGGACTGAAACAAGCCCTCGTGCCACAGCCACTCTCGCAGGTCCTGCACCAGCACCGGGTCTTCCGCCCAGCGCTCGCTCAGGATGTCGCGCACGCCGTCCAGCACCGCCTGCACCGTGGTGAAGTCGTCACCGGCCTCGGTTTTCTCTTTCCACACAAAGGCCTGCGCCTCGTCGACGGGCACGAGTGCGGGGTCGGCAAACAACTTGTCTGCCAGCGGCTCCAACCCGGCCTCGCGGGCCATCATGCCCTTGGTGCGGCGCTTGGGCTTGAAGGGCAGGTAGATGTCTTCTACCTCTTGTTTGGTGGCGGCAGCCTCAATCGCCGCGCGCAAGGCAGGCGTGAGCTTGCCTTGCTCGTCAATGCTCTTGAGCACGGTTTCCTTGCGGTCGCGCAGCTCGCGCAGATACGACAGACGCGCCTCCAGCTCACGCAGCTGGATGTCGTCGAGCCCGCCGGTGGCTTCTTTGCGGTAGCGGGCTACAAAAGGCACGGTGGCGCCGCCGTCGAGCAGTGCCACGGCAGCTTCCACTTGCTGGGGACGGACCCGGATTTCTTGCGCGATTTGCGCGATGATTTTCTGCATTGCGAAAAAGCCGGCGAACAGCCAGTGAGGGGTCTAACAATCGAGGCTGCGAGTGTGCCACAGGGGGTTTCATGGGTTACAAACGCTGTCCACCACCCAAGAACGGCAGCCCGATGCGTCCCTCCTCCTCCAGCGTCGGCCCTGCGCTTGCAGACTCCAGCCCGCCACCGGCAGCCCGCCCCCACATCCACTGGACCGAAAGCGGCAAGCCCTGCCAAGCCCTATGGCGCTCCGAGCGCGGCGCCGCGGCACCCGCCAAAGTGGTGCTGGGCGACGACACCATGAGCGCGGACACCGCCTACCATCTTGCCTGCGGCGGCACAGCGCTCTTGTGGCGGGGCGATTTTCAGAATGCGCGCCAGCTGCTGCAGGCCCTGCAGCGCCGCATCGACACGCCGCCGCGCCGCAAAAATCGGGGAGCGGCGAAGGCGGGAGACACGTCTCACCCAAACTCTCGCCCGACCCCTCGTCAGAACGCCGGCGCGTCGGCCAGCCCCGACGCACCACTCGATCCGCAGGTCTTCCACCTGCAACGCCAGGCACAGGCGCAGCGCTCGCGCATTCTGGCCATGGTGCTGCTGCCGTTTGATGCCGACTACCGCATCCCGCTGGGCCGCGCGCCCGACGCTAGACAGGCCTGTGCCGAAGCCTGGGGCGCTGCCCCCGCGGACGGTCCGCCCAGCGTTGCATCCCTGCGCGATTTGCTGGGCATACGCAGCGCCAGCGAATGGCGGCGCACCGGTGTGGAGGTGCCGGACCTGGGGGAGGCGCCCCACAACCGCATCCACCCGCACTACGGCGTGTTCTCGCCGGTGCGGGGCGAATACATTGCGCTCGTGGCCGCGGCAAAGTTGCCAGCCGCCTCGCAGCTGCCAGCCCCTGCGCCCCCGCCCGCCACCCATCCTTATGTGGTTTTTGACATCGGCACCGGCTCCGGCGTGCTCTCGGCAGTGTTGGCCCGCCGGCAGGCAATGCACATCATCGCCACCGATCAGGACGCCCGCGCCATGGCCTGCGCCGGGGACAACTTTGCCCGGCTGGGCCTGAGCGACCGCATCGACCTGCGGCAGACCGATATGTTTCCCGCCGGGCGGGCCAACCTGGTTGTGTGCAACCCGCCGTGGCTGCCTGCACGGCCCGGGGCGCCGGTGGAGTTTGCGGTGTACGACGACAACAGCCGCATGCTGCTGGCCTTTCTGGCCGGGCTGAGCGCACATCTAGCCCCTGGAGGCGAAGGCTGGCTCATCCTCTCAGACCTTGCTGTGCGCTTAGGCCTGCGCAGCGCCGGCATGCTGCCCGACGCCATTGCCGCCGCCGGCTTGGTCGTGCTGGGCCAGAGCCACGCCCGCCCCCAGCACGCCCGGGCGCAGGACGGCAACGACCCTCTGCACGCCGCCCGCAGCCGCGAGATCACCACCCTCTGGCGATTGGGTGCGGCGCCCGAATCGGGCGCCGGCTAAGCGCTACCATGCACCCATCACCCTGAGAAAACACCATGCGCGCACTGTTCCATCTGGCCTACCACGTACACGATCTGGACGCCGCGCGTGCCTTTTATGGCGGCGTACTGGGCTGCCAGGAGGGGCGCAGCACCGCCACCTGGGTGGACTTCGATTTCTTCGGACACCAGATTTCTCTGCACCTGGGCGAGCCTTTTCACACCACCAACACTGGCCATGTCGGCGCGCACCTGGTACCTATGCCGCATCTGGGCGTGGTGCTGCTCATGGACGACTGGCGCGCCCTCGCACAACGCCTGCAGGACCACCAACAAACCTTTGTGCTGGAGCCGCAGATTCGCTTTGCCGGCCAGCCCGGTGAACAGGCCACCATGTTCCTGCGCGACCCCAGCGGCAACCCCATTGAAATCAAAGGCTTTGCCAGCTGGGAAGCGGTGTACGCGGCATAAATCGCGTGCCCTCATTAACGCGCTCCACAAAACAAAAGGCCCTCGCGAGGAGGGACTTTTGTTTTGACAAACCGGAGGACCAAGCCACCGGCGTGCGGGGCTTAGCGGTGACGCTTGCCGGGGTTCTTTTTGCTGCGGGTGGCAACGCCACGCTCGAGGCTGAGGCGCTGTCCGCGGCCGGGTGTGGGCAGGCTCTGGCCAGCCAGGGGGGTGGGACGTGGAGTAGCTTTGCGGTCAGCTTCGGTAAAGATTTTGTTGCCCATGTCGCGATCCTGTAAGGGGTGGAGTGAAAACGCGTATTTTCTCACTTTTTGAAGCCGCTTCGCGCAGACCGTGCTTCGACGGCCCGCGCCTATACGGAACTGACTTGGGCGAGCGGTAATGCGATGAACGGATCGACACAGGGCAAGCCCAATGGCTCGAAGTGTTTGAGGTTGCGGGTGAGCAGCAAAAGCTGTGCGTGCTGGGCCACGGCAGCAATGGCAACATCCGCAAAACCGGGATGGCGGCCTTGGGCGACTGCCGCGTCGGCAATACGCCCAGCCACGCGGGCGGCGGCGCCATCGAGCGGGAGAATGCGGTCGGCGTAGATTGCGAGCAATCCGTCCATCCACACCTCCAAGCTTTCTGCCCTAGCTACACCCCCGCTTCGGCGCAGTTTGCTAATGCCCTGCGCCATCTCCGCGACCGCGATACTGGGCAAGAACAGGCTTGTATGGTTGTTTTGGAGCCATTCCATAAGGCCGGTCGGAACAAATCCCTCCCGGCCCGGGGCCAGCGCCGACACCACGCTGGTATCAAGCAGATACCCCTTATGCAAAATCCGCGCTCCGCAGTGGGGTGGTGTCGCGCTCCGTCTCTAGAGCCTGGGGGATGGACAAGAGGTAATTGACCAGGTTGGGCATTTCAAGGGGGTAGAGACGCGCGCCGTCCGCCACCGGTACGATCATGGCGCAGGGCTGCCCGTGGCGGCTGATCAGCGTGGGCCTTCCCTTTTCTGCCGATGCCACCAGGGCGGAGAAGCTGGCCTTGGCCTCACGAATCTGAATGGTTTCCATGAATGAAATTCCCTGTGGCTTTATCTGGTAACACAACGCTACAAGCCTAATTTGTGACTCCATGTAGTCTCACTATACCCCGGAGCCGGCATATCCACAAGCCGATCCACAATCCCTCCATGCAAGCTTTTTATTCCGACCAGTTTGTGCTCCCGCTACCCGAGGGGCACCGCTTTCCGATGGCGAAATACCGGATGTTGCGCGACCGCATTGCGGCCGAATTGCCCGCCGTACGCCTCATTGAGGCGCCTGCCGCCACCGAGGGTGAGCTGGCGCTGGTGCACACGCCGGCGTATGTGGACTCGATTTTGCAGGGCACGGCAGAGCCCCCGGTGCTGCGCGAGATTGGCTTCCCCTGGAGCCCGGCGATGGCCGAGCGGGCGCTGCGCTCAGTGGGCGCCACTGTGGCGGCGGCCCGGGTGGCGCTGCGCGAGGGCCTGGCGGCCAACCTGGCCGGCGGCACACACCACGCCTATTCGCACAAGGGCGGCGGATTTTGTGTATTCAACGACCTGGCCGTGGCGGCCCG
>NZ_CAMCVG010000060.1 GCF_945881795.1 Rhodoferax sp. OV413 | reverse complement strand
TTCGGATTGCCGTCGGGACCCGCGGTGTTTTCGTTCACCCGGTAGGCGGTTTGGCCATTCCACAGGGGCTGGGACCAATGGGCTTGGGCGGCTTGTTCTACGTCGAGGTGCTGGTACTTGTCTTGCATGGGGCAGGGGCAGCGCAGAGGCTGCCGGTTGGGCTGGCGTGGGAGAATTTTAGGCGCTGCGCCAAGCGGTCTTATGGGGCAGCTTGGGGCGCAGCTGGTGTTGCGGATTCGGGCTCGGCCACAAAGCCGATGCGGCTCAGGCCCGCCTTTTGCGCCAGCCCCATGACTTCCACCACGCGACCGTAGGGTACGGTGGCATCGGCGCGCAGGCGCACTTCGGTGTCGGGGTTGCGCTGCGCAGCTGAGGTCAATGCCCGGGCCAGCGCGATCTTGTCCAGGGGCTGGTCATTGAGAAAGGCCTGGCCCGCCGGATTGATGGACAACGCTATGAATTGCGGAGCACTCAGCGCTTGTGCACTCTGGGCCTGAGGCAGATTCACCTTCACTGCGCTGACCATCAGGGGTGCGGTAATGATGAAAATCACCAGCAACACCAGCATCACGTCGATGAGCGGGGTCATGTTGATGTCGCTCATGGGCGGCGCGGCATTGCTGCGCTGCAGGCGGCCGAACGCCACTCAGCCCGTCCGCTCGCTGCTGAGCAGCAACTCACGCAGGTCGAACACAAAGCCCTCGAGGTCCGCCTCAATACGTCCGATCACGCGGCCGAAGACGTTGTAAGCGAGCACCGCCGGAATGGCCACTGCCAGGCCGGCCGCAGTCATGATGAGGGCCTCGCCCACCGGGCCGGCAAGCTTATCGATACTGACCTGCCCGCCGCTACCGATGCCGCCCAGCGCATGGTAAATGCCCCACACCGTACCCAGCAGGCCAACGAACGGCGAAGTGGAGCCCACGGTGGCCAGCAGCACCTGGCCGGATTGCAGTTTGCGCAAGGTGGCGTGCAGGGCGTCGCGCAGCGTGCGGGTCAGTTGCTGGGCGCGGTCGCCGGCGGCGGCCAGTGTGCCCGGGCCCTGGGTCCGGGTGGCCTCTACCAGCGGCAAGACCAGCCGCTCCCTGTCGAACGCCGGCAGCAGCACCAGCGCAGAAGGCACGTCCGCGGCCTGCCAGAACGCCGCGGTGCTGCGGGCGACGTCCACGCCGGCGCGTTGCAGCATCCAGCCCTTCCAGAAAATCACGAACCAGGCGGCCATCGACATGGCCAACAGCGTCAGCGCCACCGCGGTGTGTACCGCATCGCCCTGAAACAACTGCGCCATCGGATTCATTGCAGGCCCAGCACGTCGAACATGTCGTAAAGACCCGTCGCACGGCCGGCCAGAAAGCGCACCGCGCGCAGGCTGCCCTGCGCGTAGGTCGCGCGGCTGGAGGACTTGTGACTGATCTCAATACGCTCACCGGTGCCGGCAAACAGCACCGTGTGGTCGCCCACAATATCGCCGCCGCGGATGGTGGCAAACCCGATGCTTGACGGATCCCGCTCGCCGGTCACGCCCTCTCGCGCGAAGACCGCGCAGTCCTTCAAGTCGCGGCCCAGAGCAGACGCAATCACCTCGCCCATTTTCAGCGCGGTGCCCGAGGGCGCATCCACCTTGTGGCGGTGATGGGCCTCGATGATTTCGATGTCGTAGCCGGTGGACAGCGCCTTGGCCGCCATCTCAAGCAGCTTAAGGGTGACGTTGACGCCCACGCTCATGTTGGGCGCCATCACGATGGGAATCGACTTGGCAATCTCGGCAATTTCTGCCTTTTGCACCTCGGTAAAGCCGGTGGTGCCGATGACTGCGGCCACGCCCAGCTCTCGGCACACCTGCAGGTGCGCGAGAGTGCCTTCAGGCCGGGTGAAATCAATCAGGATGCGGCTGTTTTGCAGGCCCAAGCGCACATCGGAGGTGATCAACACGCCGGTGGCCTGCCCGGAAAATGCGCCAGCATCCAGCCCCAGCGAGGGGCTTGCGGCGATATCGAACGCGCCGGTGAGGGTGCAGTCGTCTGCGGCCCGAACAGCGTCAATCAGTATCTGGCCCATGCGGCCGGATGCGCCAGCGATGGCGATGGAATGGGTCATGGTCTGCGAGAAAAAGGGAGGGAATCAGAGCCCGGCAGGCTCAAGCGGCGGATACACCGGTGCCGGTGCCGGCGTAGGTGCTTGCGGGGCCGCGGCGGCTGGCGCTTTTTGAGGCGGCGGGAACTTCTTGAGCGCCTCTTCGGATGCGACCAGCGGCGGCATCGGGCCGGAGCGCACGCCGGAGCGCAGGGTCGAGACGAACTCGGTTTCGCTGGGCAGCTCATCGGCCTCGATGCGGCTGATCACGTCTTTGGCGAAAAACACCGTCACGCGGCGGGCCTGCGGCTCGCTGCCCTGGCGCTGCAGGGTGAAAACGTAATCCCATCGGTCGGCGTGAAACACGCTGGTCAGCAAGGGAGTGCCCAGCACATCCTGAGCGATAGAGCGCGGCATACCCGGACGCAGGTAAGCCACCTGCTCGCGGGTAACGACGTTGCCTTGAACGATGTCGATCTTGTAGGGGGATATGCCCTTGGCCAATTTGTCGGCCGTGGAGCCCAGCGATCCGCAGCCGGAGAGCAGCACCAAACACACGGTGGAGGCAAGGGTTCGCAGGCTGCTGCAGGAGGTGAAGGGCATGAAAAAGTCAGGGCGATATGATCGCGTCATTGTAGCGGCTGGCCTTTGTTGGCACCGTGGATGCCCCAGCGAGGAAAGTGCAGATGCGCAATATCGACGATCTCAAAAGCACCGGCCTCAAGGCCACCGGGCCCCGCCTGAAAATCCTGGAAGTCTTCCAGCGCGGCAATCAGCGCCATATGACGGCAGAAGATGTGTTCAGGTTGCTACTGCAGGAACGTTCGGACGTCGGGCTGGCCACTGTGTACCGTGTCCTGGCCCAATTTGAGCAGGCCGGCATCTTGTGCCGCAGCCACTTTGAGGGCGGCAAAGCGGTTTATGAGCTCGACGAGGGGCAGCACCACGACCATCTGGTCTGTCTGGACTGTGGCCGTGTGGAAGAGTTCTTCGACCCCGAGATTGAAAGGCGGCAGGCTGCGGTGGCCGAAGCCAAGGGGTTTTCAATCTCGGACCATGCGCTCAGCCTCTATGCCACCTGCACCAAGAACGGCTGCCCGCACCGCGAGCGCAAGGGCTGACTAGCTGTCGTCGGACATCGCCTTGCGGTGCCGCTCAACGAATTCCTGGTAGGTATCGATGCCGCGCAGCTGCAGGATGGTATTGCGCACGGCTGCCTCCACCAGCACCGCAATATTGCGCCCTGCAACCACCTGGATCACCACCTTGCGCACCGGAATGCCCAACACATCCTGGGTGAGCGGCTCATAAGGAATCCGCTCATAGTCCCGCTCCAGCGTCTCGCGGCGCACCAGATGCACGATCAGCTTCAGACGCATTTTTCGGCGCACCGCTGTCTCACCGAATATGCTCCGGATATCAAGCAGGCCGATTCCGCGCACCTCCAGCAGGTTTTGCAGCAGCTCAGGGCAACGGCCTTCGATGGTGGTCTGGTTGATGCGAAAGAGGTCGACCGCATCGTCGGCCACCAGCCCGTTACCCCGCGAAATCAGCTCCAGCCCCAGCTCGCTCTTGCCCAAGCCCGACTCGCCGGTGATCAGCACGCCCACGCCCAGGATGTCCATGAACACGCCGTGCATCGAGAGCCGGTCGGCGAAGTGTTTGGACAGGTAGGCCCGCAGGACGTCGATAACAAAGGCCGAGGACTCCTTGGTCGCGAACATCGGAATCTGCGCCCGCTCGCACATGGCCAGCAGGGCTTGGGGCGCCGTCTGCCCGTCGGCCAACACGAGTACCGGCGGCTCCAGCGTCACGATGCGGGAAATACGGCGCGCGCAGTCTTCGGACGTGCTCTTGGTGATGTAGCCAATTTCGCGCTCGCCCAAAATCTGGACGCGGTAGGGGTGGATGTAGTTCAGGTAGCCCACCAGGTCGGCACCGGAACTCGCCGCCTTGATGGCCACCTCGTCAAAACGACGCTCCGAGGCCCCCAAGCCCGCCACCCACTCCCAATGCAGGTACGCGCGAAACTCTTCAAATAGAGCGTCGGCGCTGACTGCGGTGGGTTTCACACGGGCCCCCTGGCAGCTTGGCGGCGCTTATGCCGCCTGGGCGGACTGCCAGCCCGCGATCAGGCTGTGCAGTTGGGTTGCATCGCCACAGCTGGTGATCTGCTCACGCAAGCCGGAATCACTGAGCAACTCGGCAATCTCCGACAGGATCTCGAGGTGCTTCTGGGTGGCCGCCTCGGGGACCAGCAAAAAAATCAGCAGGCTGACCGGCACTTCGTCGGGCGAGTCAAAGCCGATAGGCTGGGCCAGCTGAAAGACTGCCGCCATGGGCGACTTCAGGCCTTTGATGCGTCCGTGGGGGATGGCAACTCCGTGGCCTAAACCGGTGGAGCCTAGGCGCTCGCGGGAGAAAAGGCTGTCTGTGACCAACGCACGCCCCAGGCCGTGCAGGTTTTCGAACAAGAGACCCGCCTCTTCGAATGCTCGCTTCTTGCTCGTGGCGTCCACGTGTGCAAGCACTTGCGAAGGAGGAAGAATGGACGCGAGGCGGTTCATAGTGAGGAGCGGATTATGCACACAAAAAAACCGCCCGGTTCGGGGCGGTTTTCGCAGGATCAGCGCTGTACGCTGACAGCTTGCATCTACATCAATCGCTTGGGCGCCTCGTGGTGATGGTCTTGCAGGCGGTCCTTATGCCGGATGACCTGGCGGTCCAGTTTATCGACCAGATCATCCACCGCGGCATACAGATCCTCATGGGCGCTTTCTGCAAACATGTCGCTGCCCTTGACGTGGATGTTGCACTCCGCTCGCTGTCGCCGCTCCTTCTCTTTCTGCTTTTCAACGGTTAGTAGTACCTTGACGTCGACCACTTGATCGAAGTGCCGGATGATGCGGTCCAGCTTGGACGTGACGTAACTGCGCAGGGCGGGGGTGACTTCAAGGTGGTGACCGCTGATCGTCAAATTCATAAATAGCCTCCAGTTGCTCTCAGGTTGAAAAAGCCTTCCACCTTGCGGGTGGTCGGCACTCACACTCATGAACCAAATTGCTGTCTACGAACCCACTATGCGCCCGTTCCGGCGTCCTTGCAAAGTCTTTTTGTAATGCAGCGCAGCAATCCCGCTAGGGTGAAGGCGGCTTGGGCGCTGCATGGTGGAGGTTGAGGCTCCCGCCCACCCACACCGCCAACAGGCTAGCCACGGCACCGAAGAGGGCTGCACCCCAGTAGTACTGCACCAGGCCTTCGGCATTGCGGCTGATGATGTGCCCGCCCACCAGAGCCGCCAGCCCCATGGCGGCCGACTGCACGGAGGAGTTCAGGGTCATGAAGGTGCCGCGCAAGGCCGGGTTGGCCGTAGAGGTCAGCATGGCCATGCCAGGAATCATGCGGCCGCTGCCACACACAAAGAAGAGAGTCGACACCGCCAGCGCACCCCACAAGCCCACCGGCCCCAGCAAGGTGAGTCCTATCAAGGGCAGCAGGAACACCAGCGCAATCCCCCTGAAGGTTTCAAACTTACCGATGCGGTCCGCCAAACTACCGAACCAGCGTGCGGTGATCAGGGTCGCCACACCGCCGCACAGGTACACATATGGCACCTCGTCGGCCCGCAGGCCCACATTGGCCTGCATGAAGATGGTGATGTAGGGGATGACGGTGAAGCCCGAAAACATGATCAACGCCGAAAACGCAAACGCACGCAGGTGGTTGCGGTCCTGCATGACTTCGCGGATGCGCGTCCATGACGAGGCGGGCACTTGCGTCGTTAAGTGGGCACGCATGGCGGGCAGGGTCAAAAAGGCAAACACCGCAAACACCACGCAGGTGGCGGCAATCAGAATGAAGGGAATATGCCAGCCAAAATGCGCTGCCAGAAACAGGCCCAGCGGCACACCGGCCACCGTAGACACTGAAAACGATGTCATCACCACGCCCATGGCGCGGCCACGGCGCTCAAAGGGAATCACGTCGCCCACAATCGTCTGCCCCAGCGCCGACAGCACCCCGCCGAACACGCCTGCACTGATGCGCGCCACCATCAGCGCTTCATAGCTCGACGCAATTCCGCAAGCCAGCGTGGAGAGGGCAAAGCATCCGTAGAGCACCAGCATCAGGTGCTTGCGATCGAACTTATCGATATAGGTGCAGGCCAGCAAGCCCGAAGCGCCGCCGGCCAGGGTGTAGGCCGACACCAGCAAACCGAATTGCGCGTCGCTGATGCGGAACAGGGTCGTCAACTCCGGCCCCAGCGGCATCATGATCATGAAGTCCAGGATGTTGGTGAACTGGATGCCCGCCAGCGTGATGAGCAGCCAGCGTTCGCGCCGGGGGGTGAGTGTGGTGGTCATGAATACATCAGCAGTGAGAAGTCCCCGAAGCAGGCCGACTCTAGCAGTCAATCGGGTGCGATAATTTCCGCCATCGCAATTACCGGAGAGCGCTCCTTGGAAACCTACCCTAGTCGGTAGCTTTCAACTCCCACCACTGCATCGGGGTTGAAAGCACCACATCCCCCTTCGCAGCCAACATCACATGGGAGTGAGCCATGCTCAATATCTTTTCGCTCGCCAACGGGCGACTCTTTCAGGAAGAAATCGAGTCGCTTGAAGAGCTGTCCCGGTTCCAGCCCATCTGGGTCGATCTCGAGTCTCCCACCACAGAAGAAAAGCGCTGGGTCAAGCAGTACTACGGCCTGTCCATTCCGGACGACGCCATGGACGAGGACATCGAAGAGTCCGCCCGCTTTTACGCCGAGGACAACGGCGATGTGCACATACGCAGTGACTTCTTGATTGCCGACGAGGATGAGCCGCGTACCGTGCGGGCGGCGTTTATCTTGAATCTGGTGAACGACAACCTCAAGAGCAAGGGCGTGTTGTTCTCTATCCACGACGAAGACGTGCCGGTTTTTCGCCTGCTGCGCATGCGCGCACGCCGCGCGCCGGGGCTGATTGAAGACGCCCAGGAAGTGTTGCTCAAGCTCTTCGATGCTGACGCCGAATACTCCGCCGACACCCTCGAAGGCATTTACGACGAGCTGGAAAAGGTGAGCAAGAAAGTGCTCGCCGGCAATGTGACCGATGCCATCGCCGGCGAGGCGCTGGGCGCGATTGCCCGCCACGAAGACTTGAGCGGGCGCATCCGCCGCAATGTGATGGACACCCGCCGTGCGGTGAGCTTTCTGATGCGCAGCAAAATGCTCAATGCGGACCAGTTCGAGCAGGCGCGCCAGATTTTGCGCGACATCGACTCACTGGACTCCCACACCGCGTTCCTTTTTGACAAGATCAACTTCTTGATGGATGCCACGGTGGGCTTTATCAACATCAACCAGAACAAGATCATCAAGATCTTCTCGGTGGCAAGCGTCGCCATGCTGCCACCTACGCTGGTGGCCAGCGTGTACGGCATGAACCTGAAGTTTCCCGAGATTGAGTTCCTGGGCGGCTGGGGCTACCCCTACACCGTGGGCCTGATGGTGGCCAGCGCGCTGGTACCCATGTGGTACTTCTACAAGCGCGGCTGGCTGCGCTAGCGCCGATTACTTGTCGCGCAGCTCGCGGCGCAGGATCTTGCCGACCGGCGTCTTGGGCAGCTCGGTGCGGAACTCCACCTGCTTGGGCTGCTTGTAGCCGGTCAGCTGCTGTTTGCAGAACTGCCGGATGTCAGCTTCGCTTAAGAGGGGGTCTCTTTTAACGATGACCAATTTGACGGCCTCGCCGGTCATCGGGTCGCTCATGCCGACGCAGGCGCACTCCAGCACGCCGGGCAACTGCGAGACGACCTCTTCGAGCTCGGTCGGGTAGACATTGAAGCCACTGACCAGGATCATGTCTTTCTTGCGGTCCACGATTCTGAAGTAGCCCTTGTCGTCGACCACGCCGATGTCCCCTGACTTGAAATAGCCATCCGGCGTAATGGCCTTGGCGGTCTCGTCAGGGCGCTGCCAGTAGCCGGCCATGACCTGCGGGCCCTTGATGGCGATTTCGCCACTCTGGCCCGGGCTCACCTCGCGGCCCTCGTCGTCGAGCAGTTTCATCCAGGTGCTGGGTAGCGGCAGCCCGATGCTGCCGGTGAAGTCGATGGCCGTGGCCGGGTTGCAGCTCACCGTCGGCGAGGTCTCGCTCAGGCCATAACCCTCGCAAATAGGACAGCCGGTTTTCTCGAGCCACAGCTTCGCCACTGCGCTTTGCACCGCGGTACCGCCGCCCACCGAGACCTTGAGGTGGCTCCAGTCGACCGTACCGAAATCAGGGTGATTGGCCAGGGCGTTGAACAGGGTGTTGACCGCCGGAAAACTATGAATGGTGTGCTGCGACAACTCCTTAAGCACCGCGGGAATATCCCGCGGGTTGGGAATCAGGATCAGCTTTCCGCCGGTGCGCAGCGACAGCATCATGCCCACGGTAAAGGCAAACACATGGTAGAGCGGCAACGCGCACACGGTGGTGGGCTGCTCGTCCCCCGGCACCCGGGCCATGGCCGGCGCGTTCCAGGCCTCGGACTGCAGAATGTTGGCAATCACGTTGCGATGCAGCAGCACCGCGCCCTTGGCAATGCCGGTGGTGCCGCCGGTGTACTGCAACACCGCCACATCCAGCGGCCTGATGTCGGGTTTCTTAAACGGCGAGCGACTGCCGCGAGCCACCGCCTCGTTAAACCGCACCGCATGGGGCAGGCTGAAGGGAGGCACCAGCTTTTTGACATGGCGCACCACGTAGTTCACCACCGCCCCCTTGAGCGGACCGAGCCGGTCGCCCATGGCGCACAAGACGACGTGCTTGACCGGCGTGGCGCCGAGGCACTTCTCGAGCGTGTGGGCAAAGTTCTCGATGATGACAATGGCTTTGGCCCCGGAGTCCTTGAGCTGATGCTCGAGCTCGCGGGCGGTGTAGAGCGGATTCACATTCACCACCACAAAGCCCGCACGCAGAATGGCTGCGACGGCCACCGGATACTGGGGCACGTTGGGCATCATGATGGCGACGCGGTCACCCCGCGCCAAACCCAGGCCCTGCAGATAAGCCGCCAGAGCCAGGCTCAGGCTATCCGTCTGGGCGAAGGTCTGGTTGCGCCCCATAAAGCTGTAGGCGACTTTGCCGGCATGGGCCTGAAAACTCTCGTCGAGCAAGGCGACCAGGGAGGCATAGCGGTCGGCGTCAATGTCGGCGGGAACCCCCGGGGGGTAGCTGGCCAGCCAAACGCGCTCTGTCATGTCCATGTCTCCGGTAACTTTTGGGTGGAATCGCAGGTCTTCGCCTGTTTGCCGTTTCCCGAAACAGGGCCCCGGTGCGGGCCCCATTCCGGCGTTCTATTCAATCGCCTTGCCCATGTCTTCCACCACCTTTTTGGCGTCGCCAAACACCATCATGGTCTTGTCCATGTAGAAGAGTTCGTTGTCCAGACCCGCATACCCCGCTGCCATCGACCGCTTGTTGACGATGATGGTCTTGGCCTTGTAGGCCTCCAGAATCGGCATGCCGTAAATGGGGCTTCCCTTGGTGTGTGCGGCAGGGTTCACCACATCATTGGCACCGAGGATGATGGCCACGTCGACCTGGCCGAACTCGCCGTTGATGTCTTCCATCTCAAACACCTGGTCGTAGGGCACTTCGGCCTCGGCGAGCAGCACGTTCATGTGCCCGGGCATGCGCCCGGCCACCGGGTGGATGGCGTACTTGACGGTGATGCCCTTCTCGGTGAGCTTGGCGGCCAGCTCTTTGACCGCATGCTGCGCGCGCGCCACCGCCAGGCCGTAGCCGGGCACGATGACCACGGTTTCAGCATTGCCCAGCACGAAGGCTGCGTCGTCTGCGCTGCCGCTCTTGACCGAGCGCTGCACCGCAGCACCGGCCGGGCCGGCAGACGCCTCGCCGCCAAAGCCGCCCAGAATCACGTTAAAGAAAGAGCGGTTCATCGCCTTGCACATGATGTAACTCAGGATAGCGCCCGATGAGCCCACCAGCGAGCCGGCAATGATCAGCATGCTGTTGTTGAGCGAAAAGCCGATTCCCGCTGCGGCCCAGCCGGAGTAGCTGTTGAGCATGGACACCACCACCGGCATATCGGCGCCGCCAATGGGGATGATGATCAGCACGCCCAGCACAAAGCCCAGCGCGAGAATCAGTGCGAAGTCGAGCGCGCTTTCCGAGTGCCAGAAGCCGAACACAAAAAACACCGAGGCCAGGCCCAGCACCAGGTTGAGCTTGTGCTGACCGGAGAAGGTGACCGGAGCGCCCTGGAACAGGCGGAACTTGTACTTCCCGGAGAGCTTGCCGAACGCAATCACCGAGCCGCTGAAGGTGATGGCGCCGATGAAGGCGCCCAGCGCCAGCTCGATGCGGTTGCCGCCGGGAATAGCGCCGCCTTTTTCAGCAATGCTGAAGGCCCAGGGCTCTGCCACCGCAGCCACGGCAATGAACACCGCGGCCAAGCCGATCATGCTGTGCATGAAGGCTACCAGCTCGGGCATCTTGGTCATTTCTACCCGCTTGGCCATGACCGTGCCGGCAGTGCCGCCCACCAGCAAGGCGCCCAGCACCCACGCCATGCCGGTCATGCCGTCCTGGCCGAGTTGTCCGGAAAGCTTGAAGATCAACGCGCCGGTCGTAAACACCGCCACGCCCATGCCCAGCATGCCGAAGATGTTGCCGCGGATGGAGGTGGTGGGGTGCGAGAGCCCTTTGAGCGCCTGGATAAAGCAGATGCTGGCAAAGAGATACAGAAGGGTGACGAGGTTGAGGCTCATTCTTTGGCTCCTGCGCTAGCGGTTTTCTTGTCTTTTTTCTTGAACATCTCCAGCATGCGGCGGGTCACCATGAAGCCGCCGAAGACGTTCACCGCGGCCAGCGCCACCGCCAGCACGCCCATGGATTTGCCGAGGGTGGTTTCGGTGAGTGCGGCCGCCAGCATGGCGCCCACGATCACGATGGCGGAAATCGCGTTGGTTACCGCCATCAAAGGCGTGTGCAGCGCAGGTGTAACCGTCCAGACAACGTGGTAGCCCACATAAATGGCCAGCACAAAAATAATCAGGTTCAGTACGGTGGGGGAAACCATTTCCATGGTGTCGCTCCTTATAAGTAAATGGGTACGGGACGAAAGTCGGGTCCGGGTAGGGTAAGGACAGCAGCGAGGCTTACTTGCGGCGCACTTCTCCGCCCTGAGTCATCAAACAAGCCGCCACGATGTCGTCTTCCAGATCAACATGCAGTTGGCCTTCCTTGTTGAGCACGAGCTTGAGGAAGTCCAGCACATTGCGGGCATAAAGCGACGAGGCATCGGCCGCTACCAGAGCCGGCAGGTTGGCCTCGCCGATGAGGGTGACGCCGTGCTTCATGACGGTTTTGTCGGCTTCGGAGAGCGGGCAGTTGCCGCCTACGCCGCCGGGGCCTTTGCCGGCGGCGATGTCCACAATCACCGAGCCGGGCTTCATGGACTTGACCATGTCTTCGGTAATCAGTGTGGGGGCTGCGCGGCCGGGAATCAGCGCGGTGCTGATGACCACATCGGCCTGCGCCACCCGCTTGGCAACCTCCGCCTTTTGGCGGTCCAGCCAGCTCTGCGGCATGGGCTTGGCGTAGCCGCCCACGCCCACTGCCGCTTCGCGCTCTTCATCGGTTTCGTAGGGCACGTCAATGAACTTGCCGCCCAGGGACTCCACCTGCTCTTTTACGCTGGGGCGCACGTCAGACGCTTCAATCACCGCGCCCAGGCGTTTGGCCGTGGCAATGGCCTGCAGGCCGGCCACACCCACACCGAGGATGACCACCCGTGCGGCCTTGACCGTGCCCGCCGCGGTCATCAGCATGGGAAAGAAGCGCTGGTACTTGTCGGCGGCCATCATCACCGCCTTGTAGCCGGCGATGTTGGCCTGGCTGGAGAGCACGTCCATGCTCTGCGCGCGGGTGGTGCGGGGGGCCGCTTCCAGGGCGTAACTGTTGAGGCCCGCCTTGGCCAAGCGGGTCAGACCGTCGGCGTCGAAGGGGTTGAGCATGCCCACCAGCGTGGCGCCGGACTGCATCTGCGCCAGTTCGGCATCGGCAGGCGCACGCACCTTGAGCACCAGGCCGCAGCCCAGCGCGCCGGCCGCGTCGGTGATTTCAGCACCGGCGGACACGAAGGCGTCGTCCGTGACGCTGGCTGCCAGGCCGGCGCCGGACTGCACACGAACGGTGTGGCCTTGAGCTTTGAGCTTTTTTACCGTTTCGGGCGTAACGGCGACTCGGGTCTCTCCCGCCAGTGTTTCGGCGGGTACACCTATGTGCATGGGGCGCTCCTGTGAAGGGTTTAAAAAATTTCTTTCGGCTAGCTTACAGGAGTTTTTTGTCTCTCCCATTGGGGGAACTTCTCGGTTTTGAGAACGACTGTTGCGCGCGGTGCACATAATCCGCTATGACCGAACGATTCAAACCCAGCGTCACCGTGGCTGCCGTGATCGAGCAGGGCGGCCGTTTTCTGCTGGTGGAAGAGCACACGCCCGAGGGCCTGCGCCTGAACAACCCCGCCGGCCATCTGGAGCCCGGCGAATCGCCGGAGCAGGGCTGCGCCCGCGAGGTGCTGGAAGAAACGGCCCACCCTTTCACGCCCACTGCGCTGGTCGGGGTGTACCTGTCGCGCTTTGTGCGCCAGCGCGACGGCGGCGTGGTGGACATCACCTACCTCCGGTTTGCGTTTTGCGGCTCCGTGGGCGCGTTGGAGGAGGGTCGGGCTCTCGACGAGGGCATCGTTCGCACCCTGTGGCTCACGCCCGACGAGGTGCGGGCCAGCCACGGGCGGCACCGCAGCCCGCTGGTGCTGCAGTGCATGGAGGACTACCTGCGCGGCCAGCGCTACCCCTTGGCAGCGGTGCAGACCGATGTCAGCGTCTGGGCGACGCAGCAAATGCTCCTAAAAGCATAGCTGCTCACGCAGACTCCATAAGCGCCAAGGGCTAAAATCATGGCCATGAGCAAGCAACGCATCGTCGTCGGGCTGAGCGGGGGCGTGGACTCTGCTGTCACCGCCTACCTGCTGAAGAAAGCGGGCCACGAGGTGGTCGGCATCTTCATGAAAAACTGGGAAGACGATGACGACACCGAATACTGCTCCTCCAACATCGACTTCGTAGACGCAGCCGCGGTGGCCGACGTGTTGGGCATCGAGATGGAGCACGTCAACTTCTCTGCCGAATACCGTGACCGCGTGTTTGCCGAGTTTTTACACGAGTACCAGGCCGGCCGCACCCCCAACCCCGACATCCTGTGCAACGCTGAAATCAAGTTCAAGGCGTTTCTGGACCACGCCATGCGCCTGGGCGCCGAAAAAATAGCCACCGGCCACTACGCACGGGTGCGCCAGAGCGGCGCCACCGGCCTGCATGAGCTGCTCAAAGGGCTGGACCCCGCGAAGGACCAGAGCTACTTTTTGCACCGGCTCAACCAGGCCCAGTTGTCGAAGACCTTGTTTCCGGTGGGCGAGCTGCACAAAACCGAGGTGCGCCGCATTGCCGACGAGATTGGCTTGCCCAACGCCAAAAAGAAAGACTCCACCGGCATTTGCTTTATTGGCGAGCGGCCGTTCCGGGAGTTTTTGAACCGCTACATCTCCAAGGAGCCCGGGCCCATCAAAAACCCCAAGGGCCATACGATTGGCGAGCATGTGGGGCTGTCGTTTTACACGCTGGGGCAGCGCCAGGGCCTGGGCATTGGCGGCATCAAGGCCAAAGGCGCGCAGCGCGGCGGCGGGGAGCACACGCCCTGGTTCGTGGCCCGCAAAGACATCCCCAACAACACCCTATGGGTGGTGCAGGGGCACGAGCACCCGTGGCTGCAATCGACGAAATTAGAGGCCCACAACGCAAGCTGGGTGGCGGGAGAGCCTCCCCTTTTCAACACCCCTGGCGGCCTGGCCGCCGCCAAAACCCGTTACCGCCAGGCCGACGCGCCCTGCCACTTTGAGCCACGCGCCGAGGATGGCTTTGCCCTGCAGTTCCCACAGGCCCAATGGGCCGTGACGCCAGGTCAATCGGCCGTGCTCTACGCCGGCGATGTCTGCCTCGGCGGAGGCATCATCCACCAGGCATCGGCGCTGGGATGACAGCGCGGCAAACCATGGAGGCTTGGGCCGACATCTCAACGCGGAGTCTTACAAGGCCATGGGCTCCGGCGGGGCCAAGGCTGCCTGAGTCCGCTCTGGGCCTCATACATGACGCAACACAAATTTGAACTCGTTCGACAGTGCGGGCAGAGGAGCTTCCGCGTTGAACGCCCGCCCAAAGTCCTCCAGACGGCTGGCCGCAACGCGCTCGGCCGTTTGCAAAGCCCGGCCTAAGTCGTCGCGCAATACTGTGCTGGGACTGCTTGCCGCAATTTCACCGGACAAGACCGCCGCTACCACCACTTCCA
>NZ_CAMCVG010000059.1 GCF_945881795.1 Rhodoferax sp. OV413 | reverse complement strand
GAGCTGGGCCGGGTTGCCCGCTCCCCCGGAGCCCGGTGCCTGGGAGCCGAAGATCTCAATCATGCCCACCAGGGTGCCGAACAGCCCCAAAAGCGGAGCGGCCGACGCGATCGTGCCCAAGGCGTTGAGGTTGCGCTCGAGCCTTTGCGCCACGCGTCGCCCGGCTCCTTCGAGGGCGGCGCGCAAGTCGTCTTCGGTAGAGCGGGGGTCGGTGTTGATAAGCCGCAAGCCGGAGGCCAGCACCTCGCCCAGAGCAGAGCTTTTCTCCAGCTGGGCTACCACGTCAGGGCCGGGCACGCTGGACTTGGTCACCCGCAGCACCTCGTCCAGCAAGCGTGGCGGTGCGACTTTGGCGGTGGTTAAGCTGATGAATCGCTCGATGACAATGGCCAAGGCCAGAACAGAGCAGGCAATCAGCGGCCAGATGGGCCAACCGGCCGCTTGGATGATGGAAAACAAATGCAGGTCTCCGTGCAATAGGGTGCAAAACGATTATGGCGCAGGGCGCGGGCTTCGGTGGGCCGACTGCCGGCAGCGGGCATACTCGTGCGCTGACTATGAGTGCTACTGATTCCTCTCCTGCACCCCGCGTCTGGCGCGTGGACGCTCTGTGCCGCGCTATGGCGGACATGCTTAACGCGCGGTTTAACCCGGTGCGGGTCAGCGGCGAGTTGTCCGGCTTTTCACGGGCCGCCAGCGGGCACTGCTACTTCTCGCTCAAAGACCAGGATGCCCAGATCCGCTGCGCCATGTTCAAGCGCGCCGCCACCAACCTGGATTTCGCCCCGCGCGATGGCGAACTGGTTGAGGTGTCGGGCCGGCTCGATATCTACGGGCCTCGCGGAGACCTGCAGCTCATCGTGGAAGGCATGCGCCGGCATGGGCAGGGCAGTTTGTTCGAAGATTTTTTGCGGCTCAAGGCCCGCCTGGAGGCGCTGGGCCTGTTTGATCCCGCCCGCAAGCGCCCGCTGAAGGCGATGCCGCGCGCCATCGGGCTGGTGACATCGCTGGGCGCAGCTGCCTTGCATGACGTGGCCAGCGCTCTCAACCGCCGGGTGCCGCACATTCCGGTAGTGCTTGCGGCCTCCGCCGTGCAGGGCGAGGCGGCTCCGGTGGAGCTGGTGCGGGCGCTGCAGTCGCTCTATGCCCGTGCGCACGACGTTGATGGCGCGGGCACCCCTTTGGATGTGATTTTGCTGGTGCGCGGCGGCGGCTCGATGGAAGACCTCTGGGCCTTTAACGACGAGCAACTCGCGCTCACCATGTGCGAGAGCCCGGTTCCGGTGGTCAGCGGGGTGGGGCATGAGACGGATTTCACGATTGCCGACTTTGTCGCCGACTTGCGGGCTCCCACGCCCACAGCTGCCGCCGAGCTGGTGGCTACGCCGACCGCGGTGTGCGAGGCAGCGGCGGATGTTTTGATGGACAGGCTGGCCAACGCCAGCCACCGCACGCTCGACACGCTGGCTCAGCGTCTGGACCGCTTGGCCAGTCGCGCGGGGCGGCCGTCCGGAGCGGTGGCGGTGCATGCCATGCGTCTGCAAGGCCTGGCCCACCGGCTGCGCAGTGCGGCGGCCTCACAGCTGAGCGCCCGCACCCTGCATGCGCAGACCCTGCAAACCCAATGGCCCGCCGCCCGCCAGACTTGGCTGCGCCTTAATACCGAGCGGCTGCACCGCGTCGAGCTCCGGCTGGGGCTGCTGGACCCCTCGCTGGTGCTGCAGCGCGGCTACGCGTGGCTGAGCGATGCGCAGGGGGTGCCGGTCAGCCGGACTGCCGGGCTGCAGCCCGGCGACGCGGTATGCGCCACCCTGGCCGACGGTACGGTTGATCTGAGCGTGACGGCGGTGCATCACATTTAGTTCCTACAATAAGTTTTGTTATCAACCCACCCCTGATGAGGATTCCATGGAACATACCTTGCCCGCGCTCCCCTACGCCATCGACGCTCTGGCGCCCGCCTACTCCCAAGAGACGCTCGAGTTCCACCACGGCAAGCATCACAACGCTTATGTGGTCAACCTGAACAACCTGCAAAAGGGCACCGAGTTCGAGAGCCTGTCGCTCGAAGAAATCATCAAGAAGTCCAGCGGCGGCATCTACAACAACGCAGCCCAGATCTGGAACCACACCTTCTTCTGGAACTGCATGAAGCCCCAAGGCGGCGGCGAGCCCACAGGCGCTCTGGCTGAAGCCATCACTGCAAAGTGGGGCTCTTACGCTGCCTTCAAAGAAGCATTCGTCAAGTCCGCCGTGGGCAACTTTGGTTCCGGCTGGACTTGGCTGGTGAAGAAGGCTGACGGTTCTGTGGACATCGTCAACACCGGCGCAGCCGGCACGCCCCTGACCACCGCAGACACCGCCCTGCTGACCGTGGACGTGTGGGAACACGCCTACTACATCGACTACCGCAACATGCGCCCCAAGTTCGTCGAGACCTTCCTCGATAAGCTGGTGAACTGGGACTTCGCGGCAAAGAACTTCGCCTGATTGTTGGGCAGTTCGCTAAAAGCCCGAAGGGAGACCTTCGGGCTTTTTTTTCACTTTTGCTGCGATGCGCCACCAAATTTCCGCCCCAATGCAGCGCTATATTTCGCATCGCGGCAATGAATTGCAAAATTGGCAGTCAAGGTCAGACCACTGAAAGCACAATCACGCACCATCCGGCAGCTTTGGCTTGTTACTGCAACAAGCCCGCGGACATAACACTTTAATCTTGGAGATATGCGATGAGCACCCAGCAACCCACCATCATCTACACGCTGACTGACGAAGCCCCGCGCCTGGCTACAGCGTCCTTTCTGCCCCTGATCCGCACATTCACAGCGCCGGCAGGCATTAACGTGGTGGAGTCCGACATCTCGGTGGCGGCCCGCGTTCTGGGCGAGTTCTCTGACTTCCTGAAGGACGAGCAGAAGGTTCCCAACACGCTGGCCGAGCTGGGAAAGAAGACCTTGCAGGCGGACGCCAACATCATCAAGCTGCCTAACATCAGCGCCTCGGTGGGCCAGCTCATCGCGTGTATCAAAGAGCTGCAAAGCAAGGGCTACGCCCTGCCGGACTACCCGGAAGCGCCCCAGTCAGACGAAGAAAAGGCCATCCGCGTTCGCTACGGCAAATGCATCGGCAGCGCCGTGAATCCGGTTCTACGCGAAGGCAACTCCGACCGGCGCGCACCCAAGGCGGTGAAGGAATATGCCCGCAAGAACCCCCACAACATGGCCGAGTGGAGCCAGGCTTCGCGCTCGCACGTGTCCCATATGCACCATGGCGACTTCTATCACGGTGAAAAATCCATCACCCTGGATCGCGCGCGCGATGTGAAGATGGAGCTGATCACCCGGGGCGGCGAGACCATCGTACTCAAGCCCAAGGTGTCGTTGCTGGAGCGTGAAGTGGTCGACAGCATGTTCATGAGCAAGAAGGCTCTGCTGGAGTTCTACGAGAAAGAAATCGAAGACGCGCGCAAGACCGGCGTGATGTTCTCGCTGCATGTGAAGGCCACCATGATGAAGGTGTCGCACCCCATCGTGTTCGGTCACTGCGTCAAGATTTTTTACAAAGACGCGTTCGAAAAACACGGTGCCTTGTTCAAGGAGCTGGGCGTTAACGTGAACAACGGCATGGCCGATTTATACGGCAAGATTGCCAGCCTGCCCCAGAGCAAACAGGATGAAATCAAGCGCGACTTGCACGCCTGCCACGAACACCGCCCCGAGCTGGCCATGGTGGATTCTGCCAAGGGAATCACCAATTTCCATTCGCCAAACGACATCATCGTGGACGCATCCATGCCCGCCATGATCCGCAACGGCGGCATGATGTGGGACGCCAACGGCCGCCTCAAAGACGTGAAGGCAGTGATGCCGGAATCTACCTTCGCTCGGATCTACCAGGAGATCATCAACTTCTGCAAGTGGCATGGTGCTTTTGACCCCAGGACCATGGGCACTGTGCCCAACGTGGGCTTGATGGCGCAGCAGGCCGAGGAGTACGGTTCGCACGACAAAACCTTCGAGATTACCGAGGACGGTATCGCCAATATCACCGATCTGGCCACCGGCGAGGTGCTGCTTACCCAGAACGTGGAAGCCGGCGATATCTGGCGCATGTGCCAGGTCAAGGACGCCGCCATCCGCGACTGGGTGAAGCTGGCCGTGAACCGCGCCCGCAACTCCGGCATGCCGGTGGTGTTCTGGCTGGATGCGTACCGCCCGCACGAGGCGCAACTGATTACCAAGGTCAAGATGTACCTGCACGAGCACGACACATCGGGGCTGGACATTCAGATCATGAGCCAGGTGCGCGCCATGCGTTACACGCTGGAGCGAGTGATCCGCGGCCAGGACACTATCAGCGCTACCGGCAACATCCTGCGGGATTACTTGACCGACTTGTTCCCCATCATGGAGCTGGGCACCAGCGCCAAGATGTTGTCCATCGTGCCTTTGATGGCGGGTGGCGGTATGTACGAAACCGGCGCCGGCGGCTCTGCTCCCAAGCATGTGCAGCAGCTGGTGGAAGAAAACCACCTGCGCTGGGATTCGTTGGGCGAGTTCCTAGCCTTGGCCGTGTCGCTCGAAGATTTGGGCCTGAAAACCGGTAATACCAAAGCCAAAGTCTTGGCCAAGACGCTGGACGCCGCTACCGGAAAGCTGCTGGACAACAACAAGAACCCATCACCCAAGACCGGCCAGCTGGATAACCGCGGCAGCCAGTTCTACTTGTCGCTCTACTGGGCGCAAGAGCTCGCCGCTCAAACTGAAGACGCTGCGCTGGCAGGCCAGTTCGCACCCTTGGCCAAGGAGCTTGCCGCCAAAGAGCAAGCCATCGTGGCCGAATTGGCCGCGGTGCAAGGCGCTCCGGTTGATATTGGCGGCTACTACCTGCCCGATCTGGTCAAGCTTGATGCAGTGATGCGCCCAAGCGCCACGCTGAATGAGGCGCTGAAATCTGTGGCGGTGTAAGCGGCCCTTTTGCGCCGCCGCGCGCTAGGCGCTTTGTTGCGAGCGCCTAGTTGCGCGGAGAGAAGGGCCCGCCGCTTAACTTGGCCCCGTGCTTGATGCCGCGTTTGGCAAACCAGCCCTGGTTCATCTCCAGCGCATAACGCACGGGCCGCGCTGCGCAGTGCGACTCGGTTGTTTGAGGCTGCATGTCCGCCAGGTTCACCACTGTTCCGTCATCGGCGATGAAGGCTACGGTGAGCGGAATCAAGGTGTTTTTCATCCAGAAGCACAATCCGGACGGCTGCTCAAAAACAAACAGCATCCCTTCAAATGCAGGCATCTCCTGCCGGTGCATCAGTCCGGTGGCCCGCTGCTCGGGGGTGCGGGCTATTTGCGCGTCGATCTGGAACATGCCGACCCCCAGCTTTGCGCGCGGCAGGTCCATCTGTGGTTTCTCTTGCGCCGCGGCGAGGAACGACCACACAAGAAGTGTCAAGGCAAGGGAAGTTTTCAAGGTTTTCATGGATTCCGTGGGGGTGAGCCTCAAACAGGGTCGAGGTCATTTTGCCAGCATCAATCTCCGCGACAGCTATTGAAATTCTGGCTGTTCGCCGCATTTACCCCCCAAAGGGCGAGGGTGGCGATCTTGCTAGATAGAATCAATTCATGGCAACCAACAACCCCAAATCCCCCGCATTTCAGCCCCCTCCCGCAGGGGGCAACGAGGGCACGGTCGTTCTTGAACGACTCACGCAGCGCGTCCAGCCGCCCTCCATGTACCAAGTCGTCATGCTGAATGATGACTACACCCCCATGGAGTTCGTGGTGGTGGTGATTCAGGAGTTTTTCAGTAAAGACCTCGAGTCTGCGACCCAGATCATGCTCAAGATTCACTTGGACGGACGTGGAGTGTGTGGCGTCTACCCCAAAGACATCGCAGCTACCAAAGTCGACCAGGTGATGGAGGCGGCCCACAAGGCGGGCCACCCGTTGCAGTGCGTCAGTGAGCCCGTAGATCTTTAAGGTGAAGTGAAAACACCGGGCCCACCGGCCGTAAATCGGTTTACAGTTAATCAACAACAAGGCAAATAAGGAATTCATATGATTGCCCAAGAATTGGAAGTCAGCCTGCACATGGCTTTTGTGGAAGCCCGTCAGCAGCGCCATGAGTTCATCACGGTCGAGCACTTGCTGTTGGCTCTTTTGGACAACCCCAGCGCCGCTGAGGTGCTGCGTGCCTGTGCCGCCAATATTGACGACCTGCGCAAGTCTCTGACCAACTTCATCAAAGACAACACCCCACAAGTCGCCGGCACCGATGAGGTGGATACCCAGCCAACACTGGGCTTTCAGCGCGTGATTCAGCGCGCCATCATGCATGTGCAGAGTACCGGCAGCGGCAAGAAAGAAGTGACTGGTGCGAATGTGCTGGTTGCAATCTTTGGCGAGAAGGACTCGCATGCGGTGTACTACCTCCATCAGCAAGGTGTGACCCGCCTGGATGTGGTGAATTTCATCGCCCACGGCATCAAGAAAACCGATCCCCCCGAGGCCACCAAATCCAATGAAAGCCCGGCTGAAACAGAGGACAGCGGGAGCGAGAAAAGCGAAAAGTCCTCGCCCCTGGAGCAGTACACCCAGAACCTGAACCAGCTGGCCAAAGAAGGCAAGATCGACCCGCTCATCGGCCGCGAGTACGAGGTTGAGCGTGTGATTCAGATTCTGTGCCGCCGCCGCAAGAACAACCCCTTGCTCGTCGGAGAGGCCGGCGTGGGCAAGACGGCCATTGCAGAGGGCCTGGCATGGCGCATTTCGCAAAATGATGTGCCCGACATCTTGGCCGAGTCAGTGGTCTATTCACTCGACATGGGTGCGCTGTTGGCGGGCACCAAGTACCGTGGTGACTTTGAGCAGCGCCTCAAGGCGGTGCTCAAGTCGCTGAAAGAAAAGCCGCACGCGGTGCTGTTCATCGATGAAATCCACACCTTGATCGGCGCAGGCGCAGCCTCCGGCGGCACGCTGGATGCATCCAATTTGCTCAAGCCCAGCTTGAGCTCCGGTCAGCTCAAGTGCATTGGCGCAACCACTTTCACCGAGTACCGTGGCATCTTTGAAAAAGACGCGGCACTCTCACGCCGTTTCCAGAAGGTCGATGTTGTGGAGCCCACCATTGACCAGACGGTGGAAATTCTTAAAGGATTGAAGTCGCGTTTTGAAGAACACCACAACGTTAAATACGCCGTAGCGGCCTTGCAAGCTGCCGCAGAGCTGAGCGCCAAATACATCAATGACCGTCATCTGCCGGATAAGGCGATTGACGTGATTGACGAGGCCGGTGCGGCACAGCGCATTCTGGCTCCGAGCAAGCGCAAGAAGACCATCAGCAAGACCGAGGTCGAAGAGATTGTGGCCAAGATTGCGCGCATCCCCCCCGCCAATGTGTCCAACGACGACCGCAGCAAACTCAAGACCTTGGAGCGTGATCTGAAGAGCGTGGTCTTCGGGCAAGACAAGGCGCTCGACGTGCTCGCCTCCGCGGTCAAGATGGCGCGTTCCGGCCTGGGCAAAGGCGACAAGCCTATCGGCTCCTTCTTGTTTAGCGGACCCACCGGCGTGGGCAAGACGGAAGCTGCCAAGCAACTGGCCTACATCATGGGCATCGATCTGATTCGCTTTGACATGAGCGAGTACATGGAGCGCCATGCTGTGAGCCGCCTGATTGGCGCGCCTCCGGGCTATGTGGGCTTTGACCAGGGCGGCTTGTTGACCGAGGCCGTCACCAAGAAGCCTCACGCCGTGCTGCTGCTGGATGAAATCGAAAAAGCACACCCTGACATCTTCAACGTGCTCTTGCAGGTGATGGACCACGGGTCGTTGACGGATAACAACGGACGCAAGGCTGACTTCCGCAACGTGATCATCATCATGACCACCAATGCAGGCGCCGAGACGATGAACAAGGCGACCATCGGCTTCACCAACCCGCGTGAGGCGGGGGATGAGATGGTCGATATCAAGCGGCTTTTCACCCCCGAGTTCCGCAACCGGCTAGACGCCATTGTGGGCTTCAAGGCCCTGGATGAGGTAGTGATCTTGCGCGTTGTGGACAAGTTCCTGCTTCAACTGGAAACCCAGCTGGCCGAGAAAAAGGTGGACGTCACCTTCACCGACAAGCTGCGCAAGTTCCTGGGTAAAAAAGGCTTCGACCCGCTTATGGGCGCACGGCCAATGCAGCGCCTGATTCAGGACACCATCCGTCGTGCGCTGGCCGATGAGCTGCTGTTCGGTCGTTTGGTCGATGGCGGACGTTTGACGGTGGACATGGACGAAAAGGACGAAGTCACACTCGATATCCAGCCATTGCCCAAGAAAGAAGGAAAATCCAAGCCAGAGGAAGCGACCGCCGGTTAAGCTGTCTTTCGCTGGCGCTACCGGGCTACCTGCCCGGCGGCACCATCCGGGCTCAGTTCTTAGTGGACTGGGCCCTTGTCATTTCTAATGTCTGGCCTCGTTGTCATGTCCCTAGCTGCTGTTGTTCCCGTGCGCTTTGCGCTGTTTGTGGCGGTGTTGGTTCTTGCCGGCTGTGCTTCTGCGCCCCCGGGCAAGCCGGTGGCGCAGGACCAGGCCGTGCCTGTCGTGCCAGCGGTGTCCGAGATCGTGGTGCCCAAGCCACCGCCCAGGATCGGCCTTGCCTTAGGCGGTGGGGCGGCGCGAGGCTTTGCGCATGTGGGTGTTATTCAGGTGTTGGAGGAAAACGGCATCAGGCCAAGCCTTGTCACCGGAACGTCCGCGGGCAGCTTGGTGGCCGCGATTTACGCCAGTGGCAAAAACGGTTCTCAGCTCCAGCGTGTAGCCGAGACCATGGAGGAGGCGGCCATTGCCGACTGGTCCTTGCCGTTGTTCAGCCGGGGCATGTTGCGTGGCGATGCGCTGGCCCGGTATGTGAATGGGCAGGTGGGCGCCAAGCTGATTGAGGAGTTGCCGCTGCCGCTGGGCATAGTGGCCACCGACCTCAACAGCGGCAACGACGTGCTGTTCCAGCGCGGAGACACGGGTACCGCTGTGCGGGCCTCCAGCGCGGTGCCTGCATTGTTTCAGCCCGTGAAGATTGCCGGGCGTGAATATGTGGATGGCGGCTTGGTATCGCCGGTGCCGGTTGCTGCGGCCAAACGCATGGGGGCGGATTTTGTGATTGCGGTGGACATCTCCACCCCACCCGAGGGCAGCCTGACCGGCGGCTCTTTGGAAATCCTGATGCAGACTTTTTCCATCATGGGTAAGAGCATCAATCGATTCGAGCTCCGGGAGGCCGACATTCTGGTGCGCCCAGCTTTAGAGGGCATTAGCAGCTCGGACTTTAGCGCCCGTAAACGCTCTATCGAGGCCGGGCGCGTCGCTATGGTGAAGATGATTCCGGAGCTCAAGGCGGCGCTCGCGGCGCGCGCCAGATAAAAAAAAGGCCTCGTTTTACAACGAGGCCTTGAAGGGATCCCTGAACCTTGAGGTTTCGAAAGGACCCGAGGAGACAACCGATTGAAACGAATTCGTTTCGGTTGGTTGAATTATCTCAGGGTTTTCCCTTGGTGGCTAGAGGTCGAGGCAAAAAAACTGTTATTCGTTGATCTGCCCCGAGCCCGAATTAGCGCTTCTTGGCAGTCGCAACTTTGGTTGCGTTGGTCGCAGTAGCGGCCACAGCATTGAAGTTGGCTTCAGCCACTTCGGTGGCTTGCTTCACAGCCTTTTGCACGGATTCCAGAGCATTGTTGGCAGCGGCCACAGAGCTCTTCATGATGGCAACCACGGACTCGGAACCGGCGGGTGCGTTCTTAGCAGCGCTGTCAACCAGGCCGGCGAACTTCTTTTGCGCGTCAGCAGCTTGTGCTTCTGCGCTCTTGGTGAATTCAGCGCTGGTGGAAGTAGCGATGTCGTACAGGTGACGGCTGTAAGCAGCAGTCTTTTCGGCCAGAGGTTGCAGCAGGTGGGATTGCAGAGCCAGCAGCTCTTGCGCGTCTTTAACGCTCAGCATGGTTTGTGTGTGGCTAGCGGCTTCAGACAGGGCTGCTTTGGAAGCAGTCATGTTCAGTTCCACGATTTTTTCCACGCCTTCGAAGGCCTTGTTGGTCAAACCAAACAGGGTTTCGATGTTGGCTTTATGGGAAGCGATAACTTGTTCAACGGTCAGCATAGAGATCTCCAAGAGTTAAGGTGGACGAAAATCAGTAGCTGCCCCGTAAGCACCGGTCCCCCTAGACTTAATGTTGCAGTGCAGCATGGACGAATTATAGGGACGTCAAATCGCAATGCAAGGACTTTTTGTTGCATTGCAGCAAAAACTTCAACTTTTTTGCAACTTCCCGCAAAACGGTCGTCTGCGCCTGCTTTTTCGGGCGTTTCGTCGCCTTTGGGACAGACAGGGGCGCGTTTTGCTGCGGCCCGGCCTCCGAATGGCTTTGCCCGCGCCTGACGCCATCTGGGGCGCTGGCAGAATGTGGAAAGGTGTTTTACCCAACCTTTGGAGAATCTGAGAAATGACCGCAGCCATCGTCGATGAAGCCATCCGCTCCCGCATGTCCGCGCGGGCCTTCTTGCCTACTGAGGTGCCGCGTGCAGATATTGAAGCCATTTTGGATGTCGCGAGCCGCGCTCCGTCGGGCACCAACTGCCAGCCCTGGAAGGTGTATGTGATGCAGGGCAGCAGCCGTGACGCCTTGGTTGACAAGGTGTGTACCGCGCACGACGCGATTCGCGCCAACCCCGAGCTGGCTGCCCAGTACAAGGAAGAGTACGACTATTACCCCGCCCAGTGGGTGAGCCCCTATATTGACCGCCGCCGCGAGAACGGCTGGGGCCTCTACGGGCTGCTGGGTATCGGCAAGGCCGACAAAGACAAAATGCACCTGCAACAGCAGCGCAACTTCCGCTTCTTTGATGCGCCGGTGGGCCTGATGTTCACGGTAGACCGCATCATGGGCCGTGGCTCGCTGGTGGACTATGGGGCCTTCATGCAAAACATCATGGTCGCGGCGCGCGGGCGAGGCATGCACACCTGCCCGCAGGCGGCCTGGAATGCTTTTTCAAGCGTTGTTTTGCCGCACATCGGCGCGGGCGAAAGCGAAATGCTGGTCTGTGGCATGGCACTCGGTTATGCCGACCCCGACGCGCTCGTCAACACCTTCCACACCCCGCGTGTGCCTGTAGCTGAATTTACCCGCTGGGTAGAGTGAGCAAATACCATGACAAATCAAACTTCCCGTCCCAAAGTAACCGTCTGCCGCGGCATCTTCCCTGAGGTGTTGGCGCAGCTGGAGTCCGTATTTGATGTGGTGCACAACCAGCAAGACGATGTCTGGTCCGCGCAGGAGCTCATCGAGCGTTTGCAAGGCCAGGATGGCGCTTTCACCACCGGCAGCGAGCGCATCAGCGGAGAGCTGCTGCAGGCCTGTCCTCAGCTCAAGATCTGCGCCAACATGGCAGTGGGATTCAATAACTTCGATTTGCCCGCCATGACCGCTGCCGGCGTGCAGGGCACCAATGCGCCCGACGTGCTGACAGAGACCACCGCCGATTTCGGTTTCGCTCTGATGATGGCGACAGCCCGCCGTGTGGCCGAGAGCGAGCACTTCTTGCGCGCCGGACATTGGACGCGCTGGAGCTACGACATGTTTTGCGGCAGCGACATCCACGGCGCCACGCTTGGCATTCTCGGTATGGGCCGCATCGGGCAGGCCATTGCGAAACGCGGATTCCATGGCTTTGGCATGAAAGTTGTGTACCACAACCGCAGCCGTCTGGCGCCTGACCTGGAAGCCTCCTGCGGCGCGCAATACGTGGACAAGGCCACCCTGCTCGCACAGGCTGACCATCTGGTGTTGGTGCTTCCGTATTCGGCCGAGTCGCACCACACCATTGGTGCAGCGGAGCTTGCACTGATGAAGCCCAGTGCCACGCTCACCAATATTGCGCGCGGCGGCATTGTGGACGACGCGGCCTTGGCGCGGGCGCTGCGCGAGCGTCAAATCGCGGCGGCCGGGCTGGACGTGTTTGAGGGCGAGCCCTCGGTGCATCCTGACCTGCTGAACGTGCCCAATGTGGTGTTGACTCCGCACATTGCCAGCGCGACCTTGGCCACCCGCAAGGCGATGGCACAGTTGGCAGCGGACAACCTGATGCGGTTTTTCGCCAGTGGCGAGGTTTTGACGCCCGTCAACACGCTCGCTGCCAGGTAAGTCGAACTCGATTTTCGATCGCTTTTGCGAATTCTTGCGCTCCTCTTTTGATAGCTTTTCGCGCAATATCCACGGGCGTCAGCGGCTTATTTGATACCTAAAAAGGGATGGCATGACCGACTGGATGTGGGCAGCAGGGCTGGGCGTGATGGTTGCATTGGCGCTGGCGCAGCTCGTGGGGGTGGTGATGCTGCTCCGCAGTCGTCACCGCGCAGATCCTCAGGCCCTCGCCAATGAGGCGGCTTTGCAGGATGCCCAGCGTCAGGAGCTGCTGGCCCGCCTGCAGAGCAGCAGCGAGCGGGTGGAGCGGGAGCTGCGGCGTGAGGTGCAGGAAAGCGCCCGCGCCGCCCGCCAGGAACTGGCTCAGAACCTCGCCACCTTCCAGCAGACCCTGGTGCAGCAGGGGGCGGAGGCTACCCGCACCCAGAACACGCAGATTGACGCCTTCGGCCAGCAGCTCTCCCTGCTGCAAAAAACGCTCTCTGACACCCTGGCCAGCCAGCTCGGCGCACTGAGCGAATCCAATGCCCGGCGCATGAGCGAGGTCCGCCAGACGCTGGAGGCGCAGCTGGCCCAGCTGCAGACCAGCAACGCCGCCAAGCTCGATGAGATGCGCGCCACCGTCGACGAAAAGCTGCAAACCACCCTGCAGGCCCGCCTGGGCGAGAGCTTCAAGCAGGTGGCGGAGCGGCTGGAGCAGGTGCATAAGGGGCTGGGCGAGATGCAGTCCCTGGCGCAGGGCGTGGGAGACCTGAAGCATTTGCTGACCAATGTCAAAACCCGCGGCATGTTCGGGGAGGCGCAGCTGGCATCACTCCTGGAGCAGGTCTTTGTGCCCGACCAGTACGCCATGCAGGTTCCCACCCGCCCGGGCAGCAAATACGTGGTCGACTTTGCCATCAAGCTCCCCGGCAAGTCGGACAGCGGCGCGCCGCTATGGTTGCCCATTGACGCCAAGTTTCCGAATGAAGACTACGAGCGTCTTCTCGACGCGCAGGGGCGTGCCGATGTGGCGGCCGCAGACGCTGCGGGCAAGGCGCTGGAGCAGCGCATCCGCCTGGAGGCCAAGTCGATTTCTGAAAAATACGTGGAGCCGCCCCACACCACCGACTTTGCGATTCTCTTTTTGCCGACCGAGGGCCTGTATGCCGAAGTGCTGCGCCGCCCGGGTCTGATGGAAGCCTTGCAGCGCGAACATCGCATCACGCTGGCCGGCCCCACCACTTTGCTCGCCATGCTGAGCTCGCTGCAAATGGGATTTCGAACCCTCGCCCTGGAAAAACGCTCCAGCGAGGTCTGGCAAGTGCTCGGCGCGGTCAAGACCGAGTTCGGCAAGTTTGGCGATGTGCTGGCCAAGGTCAAGTCGCAAACTGAATCTGTGCTCAAAACGCTGGACAACGCCGAAGTGCGCAGCCGTGCTATGGGTCGTGCCTTGAAAAAAGTCGAGGCGCTGCCCGAGACGCAGGCGCAAGTGCTGATTCCCACAGACCGGGATTTGGACGGGGATTCAGACCAGAGTTCCGATCTACCGGCCTGAGCCGGGTGCGGGCAGCTACAGCGGCAGTCCGTAGAAGGTGCGGATGTATTCCCAGGCCTCTTGCGGGTCGTCGGTGTACTTGAGCAGCTTCAGGTCGTCCGGCGAGATGGCGCCTTCTTCCACCAGCACATCCAGGTTGATCAGGCGGCGCCAGTAGTCGGTGCCAAACAGGATGATGGGTACCGGCTTGGCTTTTTTGGTCTGCACCAGAGTCACGACCTCGAACAACTCGTCGAGCGTGCCGAACCCGCCGGGGAATGCCACCAAGGCCTTGGCCCGCATCATGAAGTGCATTTTCCGGGTGGCGAAATAGTGGAACTTGAAGCTCAAGGATGGAGTGACATACGGGTTGGCGCTTTGCTCGTGGGGCAGGGTGATGTTCAGGCCGGGCGTGAGGGCCCCCATCTCATGGGCGCCGCGGTTCGCTGCTTCCATGATGCCCGGCCCGCCGCCGGTGCAGATGAAGAGGCGCTCACCCTTGGGCTTGCGGGCGCTGTAGCCGGCTACCAGGCGGGCGAACAGGCGGGCGTTCTCGTAGTGCCCGGAATTACGTACCTGGCGTTGCGCAAGTGCCAGCTCGGCTGCGTCACCGCTGCGACGGGCAGCTTCCAGCGCAGACTGCGCAGCTTCAGGCGACGGAAAGCGCGCGCTGCCGAACACGACGACTGTGTTCTCCACGCCTTGTGCTGACTGGTCGAGGTCGGGCTTGAGCATCTCCAGCTGGATGCGTATGCCGCGGGTTTCGCGTCGTAACAAAAATTCGGGGTCGGCGAAGGCGAGCCGGTAGGCGTCCTGGTCCAGGCTGAAGCCCTGGTCGGAGTGGCTTTGCAGATCAGCCCAGGCGTTGGCAATGCGTTCTTCGTTGATGTTTTGGGTGTTGTCCATGTCTGCATTGTGCGACATGTCCATGGCAAGGAAACACGCCCATGCGGGCTGATCAAT
>NZ_CAMCVG010000058.1 GCF_945881795.1 Rhodoferax sp. OV413 | reverse complement strand
GCGCAGCCAAACCTGAGCCCAACTGGGCTGCCTTTAAGGCCTCCGGCTCCTGTCTTTTCTGCTTTTTCTTCTCATTGAAAACCGGAGCTTTGCGTCCGGTTTTTTTATATCTGGGCGTCAGTGCGGGCGCCTGAATGGTCGGCTGCTTGTTTCGCGGACTGTGCCGCCACCATGCAGCGCATCACCCACAGCGAGCACAGCCACTGCGCCAAATACAACGCACTTCCGATCCGGTGCCACAAAGCCAGATTCTCGCGGGCAACGATACGGGGAGCCACGGCCAGCTCCACCAACAAGGCCAGTAACAAGCCGCCCACTACAAAAAGTGTAGCTGGCTGCGCATACTCCACGGGGGTTAGCGCTCTTTTTGACCTAAAAACCATGAGCAAGCCAGCGCCGCAGGCAACCGACACCCACATCTGCGCGCTGAACAATTTCGCGGCCATCTGGCCCGCCATGGCAGGCGTTGGCAAATGCACGAACAGCAAGGGCACCACCATCAAGCCCAGCACCGACAGGCTCATCGCCCACGCCGCCGCCAGCCAGATTGGCAACTGCCGCATCAGATGTAGTGCACCGCGACGACTTCGTACGCCCGCTCGCCGCCCGGCGCCTGCACCACGGCGGTGTCGCCCACCTCTTTGCCGATGAGGGCGCGCGCAATCGGGCTGCTGATGTTGATGAGGCCTTGCTTCAGGTCGGCCTCGTCTTCGCCGACGATCTGGTATTTCACTTTCTGGCCGCTGTCGTCGTCTTCCAGCTCCACCGTGGCGCCAAACACCACACGGCCGTCAGCCTGGATGGACGAAGGGTCAATCACCTGTGCGGCCGACAACTTGCCTTCCACCTCCTGGATGCGGCCTTCGATAAAGCCTTGGCGCTCTTTGGCGGCGTCGTAGTCGGCGTTCTCACTCAGGTCCCCCTGCGCGCGGGCTTCGGCAATTGCCTGAATCACCGAAGGGCGCTCCACGGTCTTGAGTTTGTGCAGCTCGGCCTTGAGCATTTCTGCGCCGCGCTTGGTAATGGGGTAGGTTGCCATGGTGTCTCGGAATCGTTTTTCTTAAGGCCGCAGTTTAGGCCAGCAGCTCGGCGTGCATCTCTTGCACGGAGATCACACCTAGGCTGTCGAGGTACTTCATGCCTTCCACCGCAGCTTCTGCGCCGGCAATCGTGGTGTAGGTCGTCACCCGTGCCAGCAAGGCCGAGGTGCGGATGAGGCGGGAATCGGCAATCGCGTTGCGGCGTTCTTCCACGGTGTTGACCACCATGGAGATTTCTTCGTTCTTGATGGTGTCCACTATGTGCGGGCGGCCTTCTGCCACCTTGTTGACCACGCCGCAGTGCACACCGGCGGCGTTGATGGCGGCGGCAGTTCCCTTGGTCGCAACAATCTCAAAGCCCATGGCGGCGAGCTTGCGCGCCACCTCCACCGCGCGCGGCTTGTCGGCCTGCTTGACCGAGATGAACGCCTTGCCGCCGCGCGGCAGTTTGGCGCCTGCGCCCAGCTGACTCTTCACGAAGGCTTCACCAAAGGTTTTGCCCACGCCCATCACTTCCCCGGTGGACTTCATCTCGGGCCCGAGGATGGTGTCCACGCCGGGGAACTTGACGAAGGGGAACACCGCCTCCTTCACGCTGAAATACGGCGGCGTGATTTCCCGGGTAACGCCCTGCTGCACCAGGGTCTGGCCGGCCATGCAGCGTGCCGCCACCTTGGCGAGCTGGATGCCGGTGGCCTTGGACACAAAGGGCACGGTGCGGCTGGCGCGCGGGTTGACTTCCAGCACATAAATCACGTCCTTACCGTCCACGTTCTGGATGGCGAACTGCACGTTCATCAATCCCACCACGCTGAGCGCGCCGGCCATGGCCTTGGTCTGGCGCTTGATCTCAGCCACGGTATCAGCGTGCAGGCTATAGGGCGGCAGCGAGCAAGCCGAATCTCCGCTGTGCACGCCGGCTTGCTCGATGTGCTCCATCACGCCGCCGATGAAGGTGTCGCCGGAAGCGTCGCGGATGCAGTCCACATCACACTCGATGGCATCGTTCAGGAAGCGGTCAAGCAGCACCGGGCTGTCGTTGCTCACCTTGACGGCCTCGCGCATGTAGCGCTCCAGGTCGCGCTGCTCGTGCACGATTTCCATCGCCCGGCCGCCCAGCACATAGCTGGGGCGCACCACCAGCGGGTAGCCCAGCGCTGCGGCTTTTTCCAGGGCTTCGACCTCGGTGCGGGCAGTAGCGTTAGGCGGCTGACGCAAGTTCAGGGCGTGGAGCAGCTTCTGGAAACGCTCGCGGTCTTCGGCCGCATCAATCATGTCGGGGGTGGTGCCGATGATGGGGACGCCGTTGGCCTCCAAGTCCAGCGCCAGTTTCAAGGGAGTCTGGCCGCCGTACTGCACGATCACACCCACCGGCTTTTCCTTGTCCACGATTTCCAGCACGTCTTCGAGTGTCAGGGGTTCGAAGTACAGACGGTCGGAGGTGTCGTAGTCGGTGGACACGGTTTCGGGGTTGCAGTTGACCATGATGGTTTCAAAGCCGTCTTCGCGCATCGCCAGAGCGGCATGCACGCAGCAGTAGTCGAACTCAATGCCCTGACCGATGCGGTTGGGCCCACCGCCCAGCACCATGATTTTCTTCTTGTCGGTGGGCGCGGCCTCGCACTCGGAGCCATCGGCTTCGTAGGTAGAGTACATGTAGGCGGTGTTAGTGGCGAACTCGGCGGCGCAGGTATCCACCCGCTTGTAGACCGGGCGCACGCCCAGCGCGCGGCGCTTTTCGCGCACGGCCTTGTCCGTCGTCTTGAACTGCTTGGCCAGGCGGCGGTCGGAGAAGCCTTTTTGCTTCAGGCTGCGCAGGGTGGCGGCGTCGATTTTGTCCAGCGCCGAGCCGCTGGCGGGCTGTGGCAGGCGCTCGATTTCGAGCTCGAGCTTCACAATTTGCTCAATCTGCACCAGGAACCACGGGTCGATCTTGGTCAGCGCAAACACCTCGTCCACGCTCATGCCCTGGGCAAACGCATCGCCCACGTACCAGATGCGCTCTGGGCCGGGCTCGCCCAGCTCCTTTTCAAGAACTTCGCGGTCCTGCGTCTTCTCGTTCATGCCGTCCACACCGACTTCGAGCCCGCGCAAGGCTTTCTGGAAGGACTCCTGGAAGGTGCGGCCCATGGCCATCACCTCGCCCACGCTCTTCATCTGGGTGGTCAGACGGCTGTCGGCGGCCGGAAACTTCTCAAACGCAAAACGCGGAATCTTGGTAACCACATAGTCGATGCTGGGCTCAAACGATGCCGGGGTCGCGCCGCCGGTGATGTCGTTGCGCAACTCGTCGAGCGTGAAGCCCACCGCCAGTTTGGCAGCGACCTTGGCGATGGGAAAACCGGTGGCCTTGGACGCCAGCGCCGACGAACGCGAAACGCGGGGGTTCATCTCAATGACGATCATGCGGCCGTCCTGGGGATTGATGGAGAACTGCACGTTGGAGCCTCCGGTATCCACCCCGATTTCGCGCAGCACCGCAAGAGATGCGTTACGCAGGATCTGGTATTCCTTGTCGGTCAGGGTCTGAGCGGGCGCGACCGTAATGGAGTCGCCGGTGTGCACACCCATGGGGTCCAGGTTTTCGATGGAGCAGACGATGATGCAGTTGTCCGCCTTATCGCGCACGACTTCCATTTCGTATTCTTTCCAACCGAGCAGAGACTCCTCAATCAGCAGCTCGTTGGTGGGCGAGGCCTCCAAGCCGCGCTTGCAGATGGTCTCAAACTCTTCGGAGTTGTAAGCGATGCCGCCGCCGGTGCCGCCCAGCGTAAAGCTGGGTCGGATGACGGTGGGAAAACCGACCGTCTTTTGCACCGACCAGGCCTCTTCCATGCTGTGCGCGATACCGGAGCGGGCAGAGCCCAGTCCGATTTTGGTCATCGCGTCCTTGAACTTCAGCCGGTCCTCCGCCTTGTCAATGGCCTCGGGCGTTGCGCCAATCAGCTCCACCTTGTATTTATCCAGCACGCCGTGGTGCCAGAGGTCGAGCGCGCAATTCAACGCCGTCTGCCCGCCCATGGTGGGAAGGATGGCGTCGGGCTTTTCTTTGGCGATGATTTTTTCGACCGTCTGCCAGGTAATGGGCTCGATGTAGGTCACGTCGGCCGTGGCGGGGTCGGTCATGATCGTGGCGGGGTTGCTGTTGATCAGGATGACCTTGTAGCCCTCTTCACGCAGGGCCTTGCACGCCTGCACGCCGGAGTAGTCGAACTCGCAGGCCTGCCCGATGATGATGGGGCCGGCGCCGATGATGAGGATGCTTTGGATGTCGGTACGTTTTGGCATGGTGAACTCTTCGCTTGGAGGCGTTTTACTTCTGAATCAAATCGAGGGTGTCAGGCGAGACTGGCGGAGGCCAGCTTGACGCCGAACCAGACAAACAGGCCGCCCACTGCGCTGGACAAGGCAGCGCTTAAGCGCTTGCGGCGGCCGAAGCCCTGGGCCAGGCGGGCGCCGGCAAAAATCAGGGCGGACAAATACAGGGCACTGAACACCATGATGATGGTGCCCAAGATCAAAAACGGCAGCGCTGGCGTGTCGTAGGCAGGGTCAATGAACTGCACAAAAAACGACAACAAAAACAAAATCGCTTTTGGGTTGAGCAGGCTGATAAGCAACGCGCGATGAAACGGCCTTTGCATGTTGGACGGGACGGGCTCAGCGGCGCCCGACTGCGTGTCGACCACCGCCGCCGTCACCGGTTGACGCAAGCCCTGCCAGGCGGCGCGCAACAGGTTGATACCAATCCAGCTCAGATAAGCAGCACCTGCGTACTTAACAACCATAAACAGCGCCGGATACGTACGCAACAAGCCCGCTGCGCCCAGCGCTGTGAGCAGCAGCAACACCGTGTCGCCCACAAAAACTCCCATGGCAGCCTGGTAGCCCGACCGCACGCCACGCACCGTCGCCACCGACAGCACGAACAACGAATTGGGGCCCGGCAACAAAATAATCGCCAGGGCGCCCAGCACGTAGGTCCAGAGATCGGTCACGCCGTAAAAGCTCATGCGCGGGAGGCTTTGCAGTCCGTCATCTCGCGAGTGAACCGGTCAAACAGGTAGCCGATGTCGTGCGGCCCTGGCGAAGCTTCAGGGTGGCCCTGGAAGCAAAAGGCCGGCTTATCGGTGCGCTCCAGGCCCTGCAAGGTGCCGTCAAACAGGCTGACGTGGGTCGCCCGCAGGTTGGCGGGCAGAGATTTTTCATCCACCGCAAAACCGTGGTTTTGGCTGGTGATGGACACGCGGCCGCTGCGCAGCTCTTTCACCGGATGGTTCGCGCCATGGTGGCCGAACTTCATCTTGAAGGTCTTGGCTCCGCTGGCCAGAGCCATGATCTGGTGCCCGAGACAAATTCCGAAGGTGGGGATGCCGGACTCGATCAAGGTGTGGGCTGCGGTAATCGCGTAGTCGCAGGGCTGCGGGTCACCCGGGCCGTTGGATAGAAAAATGCCATCGGGCTGGTGCTTCAGCACTTCGGCGGCAGGCGTTTGGGCGGGCACGACGGTGACCTTGCAGCCCCGCTCGGCCAGCATGCGCAGGATGTTTTTCTTGACGCCAAAGTCATAGGCCACCACATGAAATAGCGGCGCAGTCTGCACGCCATAACCCGGCTTGCCATCTTGCCCGGACAAGGCCCATTCTGTCTCGGTCCAGGGGTAGCTGGCGGTGCCTGACACCACCTTGGCCAGGTCCAGGCCCGCCATATTCGGTGCGCCTTTGGCGGCTGCGATGGCTTTGTCAATCGCCTCTTTGCTCACCGATTCGCCTGCGGCAAGGGCCAGAATGCAACCGTTTTGTGCGCCGTGGGTACGCAGCTGGCGGGTGAGCTGGCGAGTGTCGATGTTGGCAATGGCAACCGTCCCTTCCGCCATCAAATACTCGCTCAGGGTTTGCGTCGTGCGGAAATTGCTGGCAATCAGCGGCAGGTCTTTGATGATCAAGCCGGCGGCGAACACCCGCCCGGACTCGACGTCCTCGGGGTTGACGCCGGTGTTGCCGATGTGGGGGTAGGTCAGGGTGACGATCTGTTGGCAATAGCTGGGGTCGGTCAGGATTTCTTGGTAGCCGGTCATCGAGGTGTTGAACACAAGCTCTCCGACGGTGGAGCCAGCTGCTCCGATGGAATTGCCGATGTAGACCGTGCCGTCTGCGAGCGCCAAAATTGCGGGTGGGTTGGTTCCCTTGAGAGACAAAAGCACTGGTTTCTCCGAATGGGTTACGGGTACGCCCAAACGCGCTCAAGACAGCATCTTGGCGGGTACTTTTTGTGAGGGGAAGTGCTTGAACTGCGCTTGGGACGGCTGTTTTCTGAAAAGCCTCCCATTATAGACGCGCAGCAGTGCTGATTCAGCCGCTGTGAAGCCTCAAGCTGCTGGCGTGCAGGCAGATGGCAGCTGCGGCTGCCACGTTGAGCGACTCCTCGCCGCCGGGCTGTCCAATGCGGGCGAACACCGACGCCCGCGCCATTAACTCCTGCGACACGCCCTGCCCTTCGTGTCCCATCGCCCAGGCGCAGGGATGGGGCAGTTCGAGCTGATGCACCAAGCGCCCCTGGTGGGAACTGGTCACCACCAAAGGAACCTGCAGCGAATCCAAATCGGCAAGATCCAACCCCTCGGCCAGTTGCAGCCCGAAATGCGCCCCCATACCGGCCCGCAGCACTTTGGGGCTCCAGAGCGCGGCCGAGCCTTTGAGCGCCAGCACCTGCCGGAAGCCGAACGCACCGGCGCTGCGCAGAATGGAGCCCACATTACCGGCGTCCTGCACCCGGTCCAGAATCACCGTAGCTGAGTTAGCCACGACGCCGGCCGGCTCGGGAAGATCCAGCACAAAACCAACCCGGGCTGGCGACTCGAGGCCGCTGATTTCCGCAAACAGTGCGTCGGGAATTACTACTTTTTTGATAGCTGCCTGCGCATATTCCACGGGCGCTAGAGGCCAAAAAGACTCCGAAACGACGTATACCGCAGGGCGCAGGCAGCGCACGAGCGCCGCGCTGCAAAGATGGTCGCCCTCGATCCAGAAGCGGCCCGTTTTGCGGTAAGCGATGTTGTCTTGATTGAGCTTGCGCAGCTCTTTGAGGAGCGCGTTGTCGCGGGAGCGGATGAGATGAGGCTCTGTCATGGCGGCTCAGAGCACCAGCGCCACCGGCGCAAAGGTCTTGCGGTGCTCGGGGCATGCGCCGTAGGCCTGCAGCGCAGCCAGATGCTCGGCAGTACCGTAGCCCTTATGGGCGGCAAAGCCATACTGCGGATACTGTGCGTCTAACTCGGCGCACCAGCGGTCACGGGTGACTTTGGCCAGAATCGATGCCGCCGAAATGGCCGGCACCGTTGCATCGCCCCTGACAATAGCCTCGGCTAGCACGTCCAGGGTGGGCAGCCGGTTGCCATCGACCAGCACCTTGGCCGGCTTCAAGCGCAGTCCCTCGACCGCGCGGCGCATGGCCAACAGCGTAGCCTGGAGGATATTGATTTCATCAATTTCTTGCGCACTCGCCTGCGCAATCGAACAGCATAGCGCTTTGGCGCGGATTTCGTCAAACAGCTTTTCGCGCCGTGCTGGGCTGAGTTTTTTCGAGTCGTTGAGCCCGGCAATCGGGCGCATGTCGTCCAGAATCACCGCCGCGGCCACCACCGGCCCGGCCAGGGGCCCGCGCCCGGCCTCATCCACCCCTGCCAGCAGTCCCGGCAGGTCCCAGCTGAACGCAACCTGCTGCGTCGGGCTGGTACCCATGCGGCTAGCTTTGGAGGATTTTTTCAATGGCATCGGTGGCAAGTTGTGAGGTGTCGCGCAGCAGCTCGGCATGCAGTTCGCAGAATCTGGACTCGAGCGCTGCTATTTTCGCAGGGGCTTGGCGAGCAGCATCCAGCCACTGCAACACGGCTTCGGCCAAAGCCTCGGGGGTGGCGGCGTCTTGCAGCAGCTCCGGTACCACAAAATCGCCACACAAAATGTTGGGCAAGCCCACCCAAGGCTGCAGGCGCTTGCGGCGCATGATTTGCCACGATACCCAGGACATGTTGTAAGCAATCACCATGGGCCGCTTGAAGAGCGCGGCCTCCAGCGTGGCAGTGCCGCTGGCAATCAGCGTGACATCGCAGGCCGCCAGCGCGGTGTGAGACTGGCCGCTTAGCATCTGCAAGCAATCCGCCATGCCACTGCGCTCGGCAATCGCCTGAATTTCAGGCAGCAGGCCCGGAACCGCTGGCACTATGAATTTGATAGCTGGTCGCGCAGACTGCATAAGCGCCGCAGCCCGAAAGAAGCGCAAAGCGAGGTGCCGGATTTCGGACTGCCGACTCCCGGGCAGAAGGGCGACCACCTCCTCAGCATCGGCCAGTCCCAGCGCCCGCCGTGCGGCGGCCTTGTCGGACTCCATCGGAATCACCGCCGCCAGCGGATGGCCGACATAGGTGGCGGGAATGCCATGCGCGGCCAACAAGGCCGGCTCAAACGGGAAGATGCACAGCACATGGTCAGTGCTTTGGCGCAGTTTTTCCACCCGCTCGGGCCGCCAGGCCCAAATAGAGGGGCACACAAAATGCACCGTCTTCATACCCTGTGCCTTGAGACGGGCCTCGAGGGCAAGGTTGAAGTCCGGCGCGTCAACGCCAATAAACACATCGGGCCTGTTGTGCAGCAGCCTGTCGCCCAGCGTTGCGCGGATACCCACAATCTCGCGGTATCGCCGCAGCAGCTCCCAGCTGAACCCGTGCACCGAGAGCTTATGGTGCGGCCACCAGGCTGAGAAGCCCTGCTTTGCCATCTGCGGCCCGCCAATGCCTTGCGTAATCGCCTCAGGCCAGCGTTGCCGCAGGCCGGCCAGCAAGAGTCCTGCGAGCAGGTCGCCCGAAGCCTCACCGGCCACCATGGCTACAACAGGAGCCCCGTCCGACACCTTCACACGCTCGTTGTCCGGCAGACTAAGGTGCACCTCATGAGCCGCATCATGGGGCTCAGCATGGGGCACTTCATGGGGGAAAGTGCGGCTGTCCGCGGGCATTGTTGCGCGGCCGGTTCAGCGCACGATGCCGCGCTGGGCTGACACACCGGCCAGGAACTCTTGCATCATGGCCACATCGGACGCGGTTTCCGGCCGCTCCACAGCCAGCGCCGCAATGTGCTCTGTAGCGCTTTCGAGCGTGAGGTCGTCGCGATAAAGGGCCTTGTGCATGGCCTTGACGCCGGCAACCCGCTCGGGCGACCAACCACGGCGGCGCAGGCCCTCGTAGTTCATAGACCGTGCGCCAGCGGGCTGCCCCTGGCACATAACAAAGGGCGGCACATCCGCAAACAGCAGCGAGCACATGGCACTCATGCTGTGGGCTCCGATGCGCACAAACTGGTGCACCACGGTAAAGCCGCCCAAAATGGCCCAATCGCCCACCTGCACATGGCCGGCCAGCTGGGAATTGTTCGCAAAAATCGTATGGTTGCCCACCAGACAGTCGTGCGCCAGATGGACATAGGCCATGATCCAGTTGTCATTGCCCAACCGGGTCACGCCGGCATCGCCGGGAGAGCCGATGTTGAAGGTGCAAAACTCGCGGATGGTGTTGCGGTCGCCAATAACCAGCTCACACGGCTCACCGGCATATTTCTTGTCCTGTGGAATGGCGCCCAGCGAGTTGAACTGGAAGATCTGGTTGTCTGCGCCGATGGTGGTGTGCCCCTCAATCACGCAGTGGGGGCCCACCGTGGTGCCAGCCCCGATGCGCACGTGCGGGCCGATGATGGTGTAAGGCCCCACGGTGACCGAGCTGTCAAGCTCGGCGCCCGGCGCAACGATGGCGGTGGAGTGAACCTTGCTCACACTCGCTCCTATTGCGTGATGGCGCGCATGGCGCAGGTCAGCTCGGCTTCGCAGGCCAGCTCGTCGCCGACCTTGGCCATGGCCTTGAACTTGAAAATCCCAGCCTTCATGCGCAGCATTTCCACATACAGGTGCAACTGGTCGCCAGGCTCCACCGGACGCTTGAAGCGCGCACCGTCGATGCCGGCGAAGTAATAAATCATCTCATCGCTGGGGGAGGTGTCCAGCGCGTCAAAGGCCAACAGGGCAGCCGCCTGGGCCAAGGCCTCGAGCATCAGCACGCCCGGCATCACCGGGCGGTGCGGAAAGTGGCCTTCAAAAAAAGGCTCATTCATGGTGACGTTTTTCAGGGCCTTGATGGTCTTGCCCTTGTCCAGCTCCAGCACCCGATCCACCAAAAGGAAGGGGTAGCGGTGCGGCAGTTGCTTCAGAATTTTGTGAATATCCATCATGGCTTGTTCTCTTTTTCCAGGGTTTTAATACGATCGCGCAGGCTGTGCAGTTGCTTCAAGGAGGCGGCGTTGCGCTCCCAATTGGCGTTCTCGTCGATGGGAAACATGCCGGTGTAGTGGCCGGGCTTAGAGATTGATTTGCTCACCACCGTTGCAGCCGAAATATGCACACCGGCGCCCAGCGTCAGATGCCCAAGAATGATGGCGCCGCCGCCCACCGTGCAGTTCGGGCCTATCGTGGCAGAGCCCGCTACACCGACGCAGCCCGCCATGGCGGTGTTGGCGCCAACACGCACGTTGTGGCCGATTTGAATCAGGTTGTCCAGCTTGACGCCGTCCTCAATCACCGTGTCTTGCAGGGCGCCGCGATCAATGCAGGTATTGGCGCCGATCTCCACATCGTTGCCGATGCGCACGGCGCCGAGTTGTTCGATTTTCTCCCAGCGCTCGCCGTCGGGCGCGAAGCCAAAACCATCCGCCCCAATCACCACGCCGGAGTGAAGCAGGCAGCGCGCGCCGATGTGGCAGTCTGCGCCCAAGGTCACCCGCGATGTGAGCACACTGCCCTCGCCCACCGTTGCGCCGGCCTCCACCACACACAGCGGCCCGATGCGGGCCGTAGCAGCAATAGTGGCGCTCGGGTCAACAACCGCGCTGGGATGAATACGCGGCATCGCCGGCGCATTTGCATTGCGCAACTTGCGCCAAAGCTGCGTGAGCCGAGCGAAATACAAATATGGGTTGGACGTGACGATGCAGGCACCGCGCGCAGCCGCCACGGTGGCCATGGCAGGGCTCACAATGACGCAGCCCGCCTCAGAGGCAGCGAGTTGCTGCTGGTACTTGGGGTTGCTGAGAAAGCTGATCTCGGAGCCTGTTGCAGACTCCAGGGGCGCAAGGCCGGTAATCAACAGCTCCGGTGCGCCGGACAGCTCGCCCCCTAATTCGGCAACCAGGGTGGCGAGCGGGACGGGTGTCACATCGACGCGGGGGCTCAACAAAACTTACTTGGTGCCGGCGTTGAGAATCTTCAACACCTTCTCGGTGATGTCGTGGCGGGGGCTGATGTACACAACCTCCTGAATCACGATATCGTATTTTTCAGCCTCGGCCACTTGCTTGACAGCCTTGTTGGCCTTTTCCAGCACTTGCTGCAGCTCTTCGTTACGGCGCCCGTTCAGGTCTTCCTGAAATTCACGCTGCTTGCGCTGGAAGTCACGGCTCTGCTCGCCGAATTCCTTTTGGCGGGCAACACGCTGGGCTTCGGACATCGCAGGCGCGTCACGATCAAACTTTTCGCTCATCGATTTGAGGGCTTGCTGCAAGTCGGCCAGATCCTTTTGGCGCTTTGCAAATTCCTGCTCCAGCTTGGCTTGTGCAGCCTTGGCAGGCGTGGACTCCGAGGTGAGACGCTGGGTGTTGATAAAGCCGACTTTGGACTCCTGTGCCAAGCTGCTACCCAAGGTCAGGGCCATCACGGCGGCCAGCGCCCATTTCATGTGTGCGGTTTTCATTAAAAGGTTGTTCCGATTTGAAATTGGATGTTCTGCATTTTATCTACGTCGAACTTCGACAAGGGCCGCGCAATCGCCAAGCGCAGTGGGCCAACCGGAGAGATCCAGCTGATGCCCACACCGAAAGAAGCACGCATGTCCGCAAGCTGGATCGCCTCATCCACTCCGAAAATTCCTCCGGCATCCACAAACCCGAAGCCGCGCAAGGTGCGGTCATTACCGCCACCGGGCAGCGGGGACAGCAACTCACCATTGAACACCACGCGCTTCACCCCGCCGGTGGCAGTCAAGCCGCTGGAACGCTGTGTCGCGGTGGTCAAGCTTCCCTGCTCAAACCCACGCACCGATCCCAAACCACCCAGGTAATAGTTCTTGAAAACGGGATAGGAACCTGTGCCCGTGGCAGAGCCCATGGAGAGCTCGGTGTTGAACGCGGCAGTAACCTTGCGGCTGATCGGAAAGAACTGCTGGTACTGCGCTGTGCCACGGATGTACCGCATGTCGCCGCCTACGCTCCACTCTGCGTTAGTGCGGATGACCCGCCCTGTGCTTGGCACCAGAGCACTGTCTCTGGTATCACGCGCCCAACCCACCGTCAGGGGCAGCGAAGCGGCGGTGTAGCCGAACTCAGCGGTGTAGTCCGCGTAGACCGGTGGCAGGTAGTTGCCGGGGATGATGCGGGTCCTGTCCGAGCCAATGCCAAAAAAGACGGTGTCGGAATCCGAGAACGGCACGCCAAAGCGAATGCCCACACCGGTAGTTTCAATCGCGTAACTGTCCACATCGTCGTAGGGACGCGAGGTGCGCTGGTACAAATCAAAGGTGCGCGACACGCCGTCATCGGTGAAGTACGGGTTGGTGGTGCTCAAAACCACGGTGCGATTGGCCTTGCTGGTGTTCAGCTCGATGCCAAGCGAATTCCCCGACCCGAATGCGTTTTCCTGCTTGAAGCCAAACGACAGCCCCAGGCCGTCTGCGCTCGAGAGGCCCGCGCCGAGGCTGATGCTGCCCGTGGGCTTTTCAGTCACCGTGTAAGTCAGGTCCACCTGATCGGGCGAGCCGGCCACCTCCTGGGTTTCTACGCCCACATTGGTGAAGTAACCCAGGCGGTCCACGCGGTCGCGGGTGCGGCGGATTTTCTCGCCGTCGTACCAGGCAGCCTCTAGCTGGCGGAACTCGCGGCGGATGACTTCATCGCGGGTGCGGTCGTTTCCGGCCACGTTGATGCGACGCACATACACACGGCGCGATGGCTCGCCCACCAGCGTAATTTCAACCCGGTTGGTGGACCGATCAATGTCGGTGCGCGCTTCTGCACGTGCAAAGGCGTATCCGAAATTGGCGAAGTAGTCGGTGAAGGCTTTGGTGGTTTGCGCCACGTCGGTCGCGTTGTAAGGCTCGCCCGCCTTGATGGTGACCAGGGACTGAAATTCCTCGTCTTTGCCGAGGTAGTTGCCAGCCAATTTGATTTTGGACACCGCGAACTGCTCACCCTCGGTGATGTTCACCGTGATGGAGATTTCTTTTTTGTCAGGAGAAATCACCACCTGCGTGGAGTCCACCTTGAACTCAAGAAATCCGCGTGCCAGGTAGTGGGTCCGGAGGGTTTCTATATCCGCGTTCAACTTGGTGCGCGCATACCGGTTGGACTTGGTGTACCAGCTGAGCCAGTTGCCGGTGTCGGAGTCAAAAAGCCCCCGCAATGTGTCAGCGGAAAAGGTCTTGTTACCAACGATGTTGATCTCGCTGATCTTGGCGGTATCGCCCTCTGTGACCGCAAAGCTTACGTTCACACGGTTGCGCTCAATCGGCGTGACCGTGGTGACGATTTCCACCGCATACATGCTCTTGTTGATGTATTGCTTCTTCAGCTCTTGCTCCGCCCTGTCGACCAAGGCCTTGTCGTAGGGCCGGCCTTCGGTGAGACCGATATCACGCAGGGCGCGCTGGAGCACATCTTTCTCAAACTCACGGTTGCCGGAAAAGTCCACAGCAGCCACATTGGGTCGCTCTTCCACAATCACCACGACCACGCCATCTTTGGTCTCAATTCGCACGTCTTTGAAGAGCCCCAATGCAAACAAAGCGCGTATGGATGCTGCCGCCTTGTCGTCGGTGTACGACTCGCCTACGCGCACAGGGATAGACGCGAACACCGTGCCGGCCTCCACGCGCTGCAGGCCTTCGACACGCACATCGGTTACGGCGAAAGGCTCTAAGGCCCATGCGCTTTGCAGCAAAACGGCCAGCAAGCTGCCGCAGGCGGCCATACGGATGCTGCGCCTACGAATGTTGAATGTACTCACATTGAATCTCCGGGCATGAGGCCAAGTCGGCAGTGCGACTCAGCCCAAGATATGCAAAATATCGTTGTAGAAGGCGATGGACATCATCGCAAGCAAGAGCGCGATCCCCGCGCGCTGAAGCGCTTCCCACCATCTGTCAGGCACCGGTCGCCCGGTGATTCCCTCCCAAAGATAATACATCAGGTGCCCCCCATCGAGCACCGGCAGAGGCAGCAGGTTGAGCACCCCCAGGCTGACGCTGATAAGGGCCAAAAAACTCACAAATTGCACAAACCCTAGAGCGGCTGATTTGCCGGCGTAGTCCGCAATCGTGAACGGACCATTGAGACTGCGAATCGACATCTCTCCAGTCAGCATCTGACCCATGGCATGCAAGGACATGCGGGCGACATCCCAGGTTTTTTCTACCGCACGGCCTAAGCCCTCTGCGAATCCATATTGAACATCGACCATTTCGGGTCTGCCGCCCACCATCACGCCAATACGTCCGACAGGTTTGGCGGCTTCTATCTGCACCTCGGATTTGGGGCGCACGAAAACCTCCCTTTCCTACCCATCCCGCATCAGCCGCCAGCGCAAGGTCTGTTCAGGTGACCGGGAAATCGCAGTGCGCAACGCATAGGCATCTTGCACAGAGGTATCGTTCACCGACAGGACACGATCACCTGGCAGCAGGCCTGCCTCCTCACCGCGTCCGCCCGCGATGACCTCGCCCAGAACGGGTTCAGAAAACGGCGATATCCACCCGATGGCCGCAAAGAGCGATGCGTCAACCGCTACGTTTTCGAGAGGTGCCAAATCCAGGGAGCGTACTTGCGCGCGCGCGGCTGATGTCGCATCCCTATCGATTACCTTCAGGTAAATAACGCTGCCCTCCACGCCAGCCTGTGTCAGCCACCAGCGCACATCTTCAAAGGTCTGTATGG
>NZ_CAMCVG010000057.1 GCF_945881795.1 Rhodoferax sp. OV413 | reverse complement strand
GATGGCCGAGCGGGCGCTGCGCTCAGTGGGCGCCACTGTGGCGGCGGCCCGGGTGGCGCTGCGCGAGGGCCTGGCGGCCAACCTGGCGGGCGGCACACACCACGCCTATTCGCACAAAGGCGGCGGATTTTGTGTATTCAACGACCTGGCCGTGGCGGCCCGGGTGGTGCAGGCCGAGTGGGGCCGCGAGCGTGGCGCCGATGGCGGGCCGCGCCCTCCCCTGCGGGTCGCGGTGATTGACCTAGATGTGCACCAGGGCAACGGCACCGCCAGCATCTTCCGAACGGATGATTCGGTATTCACCCTCTCGATGCACGGCGACAAGAACTTTCCGTTCCGTAAGGAAGACAGCGACCTCGACATTCCCCTGCCCGACGGCTGCGCCGATGCGGATTACCTCAGCACCCTCGAGCACGCGCTGCAGGAGCTGGAGGGGCGGTTTACCCCGGGGCTGGTCTTCTTTTTGGCGGGGGCGGATCCACACGAGGGCGACCGCTTGGGCCGCTTGAAGATCAGCGCCGACGGCCTCGAGGCCCGCGACCGCCGCGTGCTGGACTGGTGCTGGCAGCGTCGCATCCCAGCAGTGATCACCATGGGCGGAGGCTACGGGGTGAACCTGCAAGACACGGTCAACGTGCAACTCACCACCTACCGCGTAGCGGCCCAGTTCAGCCAGCTATGGACCCGCCATCAGGAGCTGCGCAGCATCTCCAGGTGAGGAATTCCGTCTTCTATGTACGGCCGACCCACGTCCTCAAAACCATGGCTTGCATAAAAGTCGCGCAAATGCGCCTGCGCGCCGATACGGATGGACTGCGCGCCCCACTCGGCTTGCAGGCACGCAAGCGCCTGCACCATGAGCTGGTGGCCCAGCCCACTGCCGCGCGCACCCGGGCTGACCACGACGCGGCCGATGCTGGCCTCAGCAAACGTCACCCCCTTGGGAAAGTAGCGCGCACTGGCCAGCAATTCGGCGCCCTGCAGCCCCAACAGGTGCATGGCCTGCTGATCGAGCCCGTCCAGGTCCTGGAAAATGCAGGCCTGCTCCACCACAAACACCTCGCTGCGCAGCCGCAACAGCGCATACAGCTGCTGTGTGCTCAGCGCGTCAAACGGCAGACACTGCCAATGCACTGCAGGCGGACTAGTCGGTGGCAATGCAGTCGCCTTCCAGGTTCAGGGGGTGGATGGCGCGGCCGGCGCTGGCCAGACGCTTCATGTACTTGAAAGTGCCGGTCGCGTGCGCGCAAGCCCGGCCCTGTGTGTCGTAAATCGTGGCCTGGGTGAAGGCCATGGTGGCGGTGCGGTGCATCAGCTCGCCTTTGGCGGTCAGCGCACCCACGGCCGGCTGCATGAAGCTGGTTTTCATCTCAATGGTGACCACGCCCAACTCCGGAGTCCGGCTGCGCGCGGCACAGGCCATGGTCACATCCAGCAGCGTCATTTGCGCGCCGCCATGGGTCACCGAGAATGAGTTCAGGTGCTCGGCTGCGGGGGTGTAGACGATTTCTGCCCGGCCATCGGCAAACGCGGTGAGCGCAAAACCAAGGTGCGTGACAAACGGAATTTCCACCCCGAAGGGGTTGCTCTGCGCTGCCATGGGCCTCAGGCTCCGGTGACCGCGCTCACGCCGCCATCCACCGCCAGCCACTGGCCGGTGATGTGTTTGCCGGCATCCGACGCGTACAACACGCACAGGCCTTTGAGGTCTTCATCGTCCCCCAGGCGCCGCAGCGGCGCCGCAGCGGCCATTCGCTCCTCGCCCATGGCTTCAATCAGGCCGGCAGACATCTTGCTCGGAAAGAAGCCCGGGCAGATGGCGTTGACGGTGATGTTGTACTTGCCCCATTCGGCTGCCAGCGCGCGGGTGAAATTCAGCACCGCGCCTTTGGAGGTGTTGTAGGCAATCGTCGTCATTGCCGGCGGATTGCCGTTGAGCCCCGCAATTGACGACAGGTTGATGATGCGGCCCGAGCGGCGCGGGATCATGCTCTTTTTGGCAATCACCTGGCTGAGCACGAAGTAGCCCCGCACATTGAGGTTCATCACCTTGTCCCAGGCCTCCAGCGGGTGGTCCTCGGCGGGGGCACCCCAGGACGCACCGGCGTTGTTCACCAGAATATCCACCGGACCCAGGCGCTGCAGCGTCTCGTCGGCCAGTCGGTGAATGTCGGCTTCCCTGGCGCAATCGGCGGCAACCCAGCGGGCGTCTATGCCGGCGGCTTGCAGTTCGGCGCAGGCTTCTTCGAGGTCGGCCGCCTTGCGTGAACTCAACAACACCTTGGCGCCCGCCTCGCCCAGCGCGTGGGCCAGCTGCAGGCCCAACCCGCGCGAGCCGCCGGTAATAAGGGCGGTCTTGCCGCTGAGGTCAAAAAGCTGCTGCACGGTGCGAGGCATGGTCATATTCCTTCTCGGGCCTTATTCCTCGCGCAGGCGGGAGCGGATGTAAATCATCAGCACGCCAGCTCCGACTGCCAGACCACCAACGCCGCACAGCACAGTACCGGTAGCTTCATCCTGCCTGCCCGCAAAGTAGCCCAGCACCATCGTGATCAGGCCAACGTATATCAACATCCAGATCACGCGCTGCATGCGCAACAGACGCACATCCGTTGTGCCTTCGTACTTTTTTATAAACGCCATCCATCTGCTCCTAGCAAGAAACGTTGCACATCGTGCACGTGCCCGATTGCACCACAAGCGAATGGCGTTCGGGGCTCAGGTGGTTGGCAGCCGGTAATCGCGCAGTTGCTCCCGCAGCTTGGTTTTCTGCATCTTGCCGGTGCCGCCCAGGGGAATCGACTCGACAAACACCACATCGTCCGGCACCTGCCACTTGGCGGTCTTGCCGTCGTAGAAGGCGAGGATGTCTTCGCGGGTGACTTCGACGCCGGGTTTCTTGACCACCGCGATGATGGGCCGCTCGTCCCATTTGGGGTGCCTAATGCCGATGCAGGCCGCCATCGCCACCGCCGGGTGGGCCATGGCGATGTTTTCCACGTCGATGGAGCTGATCCACTCGCCGCCGGACTTGATGACGTCTTTGGTGCGGTCGGTGATTTGCATGAAGCCATCGGCGTCGATGGTGGCCACGTCGCCCGTCGGAAACCAGCCATCCACCAAGGGAGACTGATCCTCGCCCTTGAAGTACTCCGCAATCACCCACGGGCCTTTGACCAGCAGGTCGCCATAGCTCACTCCGTCCCACGGCACCTCGGCGCCCGCGCCATCGACAATCTTCATGTCCACACCGTAGATGCCCCGGCCCTGCTTAAGGCGCACCTTGAGCTGCGCGTCTTTGGGGAGCGTGAGGTGTTTGTTCTTGAGGGTGCACACCGTACCCAGCGGCGACATCTCGGTCATGCCCCAGGCGTGCAACACCTCCACGCCGTAGGTGTCGTTGAACGCAGAGACCATGGCCGGCGGGCAGGCTGAGCCGCCAATGACGGTCCGCTTGAGCGAGGTAAAGCGCTGCCCGGTGGCCTGCATATGGGTCAACAGCATCTGCCACACGGTCGGAACGCCGGCAGCAAAGCTCACTTTTTCCGTCTCAATCAGGTCAAAGATGGACTTGCCGTCCATGGCCGGCCCGGGAAATACCAGCTTGGCCCCGGTCATGGCGGCAGAATACGGCAGGCCCCAGGCGTTGACGTGGAACATTGGCACCACCGGCAGCACCGCGTCCCGGGCACTCATGTTCAGCGCGTCGGGCAATGCGCTGGAAAACGCGTGCAGGATGGTGGAGCGGTGGCTGTACAGCGCGCCCTTCGGGTTGCCGGTGGTGCCGCTGGTGTAGCACATGCTCGACGCTGAGTTCTCATCAAAATCGGGCCACGCGTAGGTCGCTGGTTTGGAGGCAATCCAAGCCTCATAGCTGCGCAGCCCGGGGATGCCGGAGTCCTTGGGCAGCGCGTCGGCGTCACACAGGGCAATAAAGTGCCGGATCGTCGTGCAGCGCTTGTGAATGGCCTGCACGATGGGCAGAAAGCTCATGTCAAAGCAGAGCACCTGGTCTTCGGCGTGGTTGCAAATCCAGACAATCTGGTCAGGGTGAAGGCGCGGGTTCAGGGTGTGCAACACCCGGCCCGAGCCGCTCACGCCGAAATAAAGCTCCAGGTGGCGGTAGCCGTTCCAGGCCAGCGTGGCCACACGGTCACTGAAGGCAAGGCCCAGCGTGTCCAACGCGTTGGCCACCTTGCGGGAGCGGCCGGCGAGCTGCCGGTAGTTGGTGCGGTGAATGTCACCCTCCACCCGCCGGGAGACGATTTCCCCCTCGCCGTGGTGGCGCGCCGCAAACTCAATCAAGGTGGAAATCAGCAGCTGCTGACTTTGCATCAGTCCGTACATCGCGTCACCTCTGTCTCTCTCATTTTTGTGCGCCGCCACATGGCGGCAGGCCCTGTCTTAGGGGCAGTGGCCGAGTGCATAGTACTGCGCGCAAGGCCTCAGGAATATGCGCGTTAATCCTATGCGGGACAATTCATTCATGCCCCTTTCAGCACCTATGCAAGGCGCCGTGGACCTGCAGCTCCCCTGGAACAACCGTTTTGCCAGCCTCGGCGAGGCCTTCTTTGCCCCCCTTCAGCCCACCCCACTGCCCGCTCCGTATTGGGTAGGCACCAGCGCCGCCGTGGCCCGCTGGGCCGGCTGGGAAGGGGCCCATCTGCAAAACCCCGACCTGCTGCAGGCCCTGAGCGGCAACAGGCCGCTGGCCGGGAGCGAGCCGCTGGCCAGCGTGTACAGCGGCCACCAGTTTGGCCAGTGGGCCGGGCAGCTGGGGGACGGGCGCGCGATTTTGCTGGGCGAAGTCAATGGCCTCGAGGTGCAGCTCAAAGGCGCGGGCCGCACACCGTTTTCCCGCATGGGCGACGGCCGGGCCGTGCTGCGCAGCAGCATCCGCGAGTTTCTGGCCAGCGAAGCCACGCATAGCTTGGGCATTCCCACGACCCGCGCCCTGTGCGTGACCGGCTCCGACGCGCCGGTGCGCCGCGAAACCCTGGAGACCGCCGCCGTGGTCACGCGGCTGGCGCCAAGCTTCATCCGGTTTGGGCACTTTGAGCATTTTTGCCACCACGGCATGCCTGACGAACTCAAGGCGCTGGCAGACTTTGTTATCGACCACCACTACCCCGACTGCCGGCGCGACCCGCGCTGGGGCGGCAATCCCTATGTGGCGCTCTTGGCCGCGGTGACCGCCCGCACGGCTGACATGGTGGCGCACTGGCAGTCGGTCGGCTTCTGCCACGGGGTGATGAACACCGACAACATGAGCATTCTGGGCCTGACCATCGACTACGGGCCCTTCCAGTTCATGGACGCCTACGACCCCGCCCACATCTGCAACCACTCCGATAACACCGGCCGCTACGCCTTCTACAAGCAGCCCAATGTGGCCTACTGGAACCTGTTTTGCCTAGGCCAGGCGATGATGCCGCTTATCGACGAGCAAGACCAGGCGATTGCCGCCCTCGAGACCTTCAAAGACCTCTACCCCCGCGCGCTGGCGCGCCGCATGGCAGCCAAGCTTGGGCTGGCCCATCCGCAAGACACCCGTCCGCAAAATGACTACGAAATGGCGGCGCCGGCCCCTGTGATTGAGGGCGTGCTCACGCTGCTGGCCGCGGGCAAGGTGGACTTCACCATCTTCTGGCGGCAGCTGAGTCATTGGGTGAGGGACGGAGGTGATGCCGGCAGCCGAGATGCGGTGCGTGATTTGTTTCTGGATAGAGGCGGTTTTGATGCCTGGTTGCTATCGTATTCGGAGCTGCTCGCGCATATTCCACGGGCTCAGGCGGCCGATTTGATGCTAAAAACCAACCCCAAGTTCGTTCTGCGCAACCACCTCGGTGAGCAAGCCATCGAGGCCGCACGGCAGAAAGATTTCCGCATGGTGGCAGACCTGCTGCGCGTGCTGGAAGCCCCGTTTGACGAGCATCCCGACTGCGAATCCTGGGCCGGCTTTGCGCCGGACTGGGCCGCGCAGATTTCTATCAGCTGTAGTTCTTAGGAGCGCCCCATGACATTCCCCATCCAAAAAACCGACGCCGAGTGGAAGGCGCTGTTAGCCGAGAAAGGCGCAGAACCGGTCGCCTTTCAGGTCACCCGCCAGGCCGCCACCGAGCGGCCCTTCAGCGGCAGATTCGAAACCCACTGGGCCGACGGCAGCTACCACTGCATCTGCTGCAACGCCAAGCTGTTTGACTCGGGCACCAAGTTCGACGCCCACTGCGGCTGGCCCAGCTTTTCGCTGGCCATTCCCGGTGCGATCACCGAAATCACCGACCGCAGCCACGGCATGGTGCGGGTGGAAACCGTGTGCAGCCAGTGCGGCGCGCATCTGGGCCATGTGTTTGACGACGGCCCCACCGAGACCGGCCTGCGCTACTGCATGAATTCCGCCTCGCTACACTTCACGCCGACCTGAAATCACCGTGAAAGCCCCATGAAAGCACTGCTCGACTTCATCCCCATCCTGCTGTTTTTTGCAGCCTACAAGCTGCACGACAGCTTTGGCGTGAGCAAAGACGAGGCCATCTTTTTTGCCACCCCGGTGCTCATGGGCGCCACCGTGGTGCAGATGGCCATCATCTACTGGCTGGACAAAAAGCTCAGCACCATGCACAAAATCACGCTGGGCATGATTCTGGTGTTCGGCAGCATCACGCTTCTGCTGCATGACAAGCGCTTCATCATGTGGAAACCCACCGTGCTGTACGCAGGCATGTCGATCGCGCTGGCGGTGGCGGTCTGGGGCATGAAAATCAACTTCCTGAAGTCCTTGCTCGGCAGCCAGCTGAATTTGCCCGACGGCGTCTGGCACCGGCTCAACATCGCCTGGGTCGGCTACACCGCGTTCATGGCCATCAGCAATGCCTATGTGGCCACCTATTTCAGCGAAGACGCCTGGGCCAACTTCAAGCTCTGGGGATATGTGTTCCCGCTGGTTTTCCTGATCGGCCAGGGCCTCTACATCTCGCCCCACCTCAAGGGCAAAGACACAGATGGCGAACCGCCAGCCTCCTGATCCCGATGACCATCACACCCACCCCACCGCTGCCCACCACCGCGGCACTCGAGCAGCGGCTGCGCGAGCGCCTGCAACCGGACCGCCTCGACGTCATCGACGAAAGCTGGCAGCATGCCGGTCATATGGGAGCCAACGAGGCCGGTATTGGCACCCATTTCAGGGTGCAGATTGCCTCACATTTATTCACCGGAATGAGCCGCGTGGCACGACATCGCCTTGTGTATGATTCGTTGCAAGATTTCATTGACCAAGGGCTGCACGCTCTGGCCATTGAGGCCGAAGCCTCGCCCACCGGCACCGCACCGATTACAAAAAATCCCTGAAGGAAACGCTATGAAGAAGCAAATTTTGTCCGCCCTGGCTGCAGCAAGCCTGCTGGCAGTGGCCTCCGGCGCGCTGGCGCAAAACGTCGCCATCGTGAACGGCAAAGCAGTGCCCAAGAGCCGCGTGGAAGCCTTGGCCCAGCAAGTCGCCCGCTCCGGCCGTCCGGTGACGCCCGATATGCAAGGCCAGCTGCGCGAGGAAGTGATTGCCCGCGAAATCTTCGTGCAAGAAGCGCAGGCGCGCGGCCTTGACGCCACCGAAGACTACAAAAACCAGCTGGAAATGAACCGCCAGACCATCCTGATCCGCGAGCTGTTTGCCGACTTCCAGAAAAAGAACCCGGTCACTGACGAAGAAATCAAGGCCGAGTACGACAAGTTTGCCGCGGCCAATGCCGGCAAGGAATACCGCGCCCGTCACATCCTGGTTGAGAAAGAAGACCAGGCCAAGTCCCTGATTGCCCAGCTTAAAAAGGGCGCCAAGTTTGAAGACCTGGCCAAGAAGAACTCCAAAGATCCCGGCTCCGGCGCCAACGGCGGCGACCTCGACTGGGCCAACGCCAGCAGCTATGTGAAAGAGTTTTCTGATGCACTGGTGGCACTGACCAAGGGCAAAGTTTCTGACGCCCCGGTCAAAACCCAGTTCGGCTACCACGTCATCCGCCTCGACGACGTGCGCGACTCCCAGCTGCCCAAGCTCGAGGACGTGAAGCCGCAAGTCGCCCAGCAATTGCTGCAGCAAAAGATGGGCAAGTACCAGGAAGAACTGCGCGCCAAGGCCAAGGTCGAATAATCGGACCAGTCTCAAGCGCCCCTCCCGGCGTCTCCCCCAGAAAAGCGGCTTCGGCCGCTTTTTTTATGGGCAGGCGCGCGCGTGCTGATCTCTTACCACGTGGTAGGCCTGGCAAGTGCCCCAGCGCACAGACCCTGGGCGCCCGGGTGCTTCCAATGCGCAGAAGGCCACCCCATGCGCAAACCAGTTCCTCTCTTTCTTACCCTGCTTGTAACCCTGATGCTGGCTATGTTGACGCTGAGCCTGAGCGGCTGCGGCTTCAACACGTTCCAAAGCGCCGATGAACCAGGGTGTCCTGTTCAAACTTGGTTTCGCCTTTCACCGTGCTCACCAGATTGGGGACCACGCGCTGGGGATTCCGGTGGCCGCTGGTTTGCTCTACCCGTTCACCGGATGGCTTCTTTCACCCATGATTGCGGCCTTGGCCATGAGCCTCAGCTCGGTGTCGGTGATCGGCAATGCCCTGCGCCTGGCGCGAGCACTACCCCGCGAAGCCGCCAAGCCAACCTGACGCGCCTGCCAGCCACAGCAGGCCCAGCATGACCGGCTGGTGCAGGAGGTAGTACACCAGACTGTGCCGGCCCAGCCGTGCCAAGGCGCCGCGCAGCCAAGCGCCCCCTACGGCGAGGGGTGCCGCCACTGTCTGCCGCTGCGGTGGCGCAACTTTTGGCTGCCGCTGACTTGCTGCAAGCCAGCGCTGCATGCCGCCACACCCCAGCAGCATCACGCCCCACCAGGGGAAGATGGGCGCAAAGTCCTCGGTCACGGGCAGACGCGTAATCAGACCCAGCCAGTTCAGGCTGCGGCTGTCTAAGTCAATGCCAAAAACGCTGTTTGCTCCCGTCGCTATTGCGCTGCCAGCTATCAAATGCGTAGCAATTACCAGCAGGCCCAGCGCCGCACAGCCCCAGCCGGGGCGAGCATTCATCTGCACCCAAGGGGCGACAAGGCGCAGCAGCAATAGCATCACCGCCATACCGTGCAGCACCCCGAAGTAAATAAAGCTGTCCGGAAACATGAACCACGAACCCAGCGACACCAGCGCCGCAGCGGCTGCAATCTGCGCCAAGCGCCACCCGAACTGCCGCCAGCTTTGCGCCGGACCCAACACCGCCCCTTGAGCCACCGCCTGCCCCGCGCCGGCGCAAAGCAAAAACAGACTGAGGATGGCGGTACGCTGCCAGGTCCAGAACGGGTCGTGGTGAAAGTCTTGCGTAATCAGGCCCGCGTTGTTGAGGTCAAAGCAAAAGTGAAAGACCGTCATCCACACCATTGCAAGTCCGCGGGCGGTGTCGAGGGCGTCGATGCGGTAGGCTGGCATGACAGGAGTTTAGAGCGCGCAGAGAGCCGTCAACCCGCGGCGCTGCCCCTGCGGGATAATCGCGTCCCATGTCTTTGCAAGATTTTCAACTCGAGTTGTTGTCTCCTGCGCGCACCGCAGAGATTGGTATCGAAGCAGTGAACCACGGTGCCGATGCGGTCTACATCGGCGGCCCGGGCTTCGGGGCCCGATCGAGTGCGGACAACAGCGTGGCCGATATTGCGCGGCTGGTGCAACATGCGCACCGGTTTAACAGCCGCATCTTCGTCACCATGAACACCATCCTGCGGGACGACGAGCTTGAGCCCGCACGCCGCCAGGCCTGGCAGTTGTACGAGGCGGGCGTGGACGCGCTGATCGTGCAGGACATGGGGCTACTGGCTATTGATATGCCGCCCCTGCAGCTGCACGCCAGCACCCAGACCGACATCCGCACCCCCGAGAAGGCCCGCTTTTTGCAGGATGTGGGCCTGTCGCAAATCGTGCTGGCGCGCGAGCTCACCGTGGCGCAGATTGCCGCCATCCGCGCGGCCACCAACCCCGAGACGTGCACGCTGGAATTTTTCATTCACGGCGCGCTGTGTGTGGCCTACAGCGGGCAGTGCTACATCAGCGCGGCCCACACCGGGCGCAGCGCCAACCGCGGCGAATGCAGCCAGGCCTGCCGCCTGCCCTACCAGGTGGTGGACGACAAGGGCCGCTTTGTGGCGCATGACAAGCACGTGCTCTCGATGAAAGACAACAACCAGAGCGAGAACCTGGCGGCTCTGGTGGATGCGGGCATTCGCAGCTTCAAGATTGAGGGGCGCTACAAGGACATGGGCTATGTGAAAAACATTACCGCCCATTACCGCAAATTGCTCGACCGCCTGATAGAAGACCGGCAGGATTCGGCCGACCCGCAGCGCTTTCCGCTGGCGCGAAGCAGCAGCGGGCGCACCACCTTCACCTTCGAGCCCGACCCCAACCAGAACTTCAACCGCGAGTTCACCGACTACTTTGTGCAGGGCCGGCAAATCGACATCGGCGCGTTTGACAGCCCTAAGAACCCCGGCCAGCCCATCGGGTTTGTCACCAAAGTCAACGCCGACAGCGTGGAGCTTGAGCTCAACGACCACAGCCGGCACTTAAGCAACGGCGACGGCCTGTGCTACTTCGATTTGCAGAAAGAACTGGTGGGGCTGGCGATTAACCGCGCCGAGCCCCTGAACGCGGCCAAGGGCCTGTGGCGCATATTCCCCAAAGACCCGATACCCGGCTTGAAAGACCTGCGTAAAGGTGTGGAGGTCAACCGCAACCGCGATGTGCACTGGACCCGCGTGCTCGACAAAAAGAGCAGCGAGCGCCGCATTGGCGTGTGGTCGTGCTTGAGCGAGACTGCGGACGGCATTGCCCTGACCCTGACCGATGAAGACGGCTTCACCGCCACCGCCCGCACCACCCTGCCCCGCCAGCAAGCCAAGGACGCCGCCACCGCCCTGGATGCGCTGCGCGAAAACCTGAGCAAGATGGGCGCCACCATCTTCGCCGCGCTCGATGTGCAGGTGCAGTTCAGCCGGCCGTGGTTTGTACCGGCATCGGTGCTGAATCCGCTGCGCCGCGAGGCAACGGAGGTGCTGGAGCGCGCGCGCGCGGCCGGTTTTGTGCGGCTGGTGCCCGGCGTGCCGGTGGAGCCGCCGGTGCCCTACCCCGAGGACACCCTGAGCTATCTGGCCAATGTGTTCAACCAGTCCGCGCACGGCTTTTATGCCAAGCATGGCGTCAAGGTCATCGCCCCCGCCTATGAGGCGGTCGAAGAAAGCGGCGAGGTGAGCCTGATGATTACCAAGCACTGCGTGCGCTTCTCGCTCAGCCTGTGCCCCAAGCAGGCCAAAGGCGTGACCGGCGTGCAGGGGCAGGTGAGGGCCGAGCCGCTGCAACTCATCAACGGCAAAGAAAAACTCACTCTACGCTTTGACTGCAAGCCCTGCGAGATGCATGTGGTGGGCAAGATGAAGCCGGCGGTGGCGCGGCAGTCGCTGCAGGAACTGGACGCCGCCCGCAAGGGGCTGCCCGCCGAGGCACCCGTAGTGTTTTATAAGACCATGCCCTTGCACTGATTCCTACAAGCCCGCACAAACAGCGGAGTAATTTGAGCACCCTAGAATGCCCGTGGGAGATCAGAAAAACAATGTCACAAGCACCCCGCACCCCATGACCCGCCAAGCATTACAAGACATCCAACATGGCGAAGGCGATGTCTATGCGATTTCAGAGCGCCTTCTCGAAGAACTAGAGGCCAGCAACCGCATTGAGGCCATGGCCCAGTCGCGGGTGATTGCGATTACTTCGCTGGTTTTGGGCTGCTTTGTGATGCTGTTGGCGGCGCATGCCTTCTGGGTCAAAGCCCAAGGATTGGACTCGGTGGATCATCCCGTCATGACCATGCTCTCAGGGCTGTTCCTGTTTGGCGTAGCGGCTTATATCCGCAACAAACAAGAATATTCCCGGGAAACGGCCAGGCGGCTCACCACCTTGGCCTGCGTGGTGTATTTCACGGTATTCATCAGCAACGACTATGTTGGCTATTACACGCTGCCAGGCTTCGTCATCATTCTGCACATCTTTGCCCCGCCTAAGACGGCCCTGTTTTTTTCACTTTTCTCCGCGGTCTTTGGCTGCGCCCTGGTGCTGTACCCCACGCAAACGGTGGAGACCGCTATCCTGTTGCGGATCTTGATTGACTGCGTCATTGCGATGGTGATGCTGCAAGTCACCTTGCGCCAGCGGATTCGGCTCAATAAGGTGGCGCAGTGGGTGGCGGGCCAGCTCACAACGATGGTGCGCGGTCTCAAATCAGACCTCGACGTGGCCACACTGGCCAGCGAAATGGCCTCCAAAATCGACAGGCAAACCGGCCTCCTGAATGGCGCGGCTTTTGAGGAGGCGCTGAAACGCGAACTGGACCTGCGTTCCACCGGCCGGCCGGCCGCCATCATCAACCTGCGACTGGAGCATGCGGAAGATTTTCTGGCGCCCTTTGATGACGAAGACCGGGAGCTTTTTCTGTTGTCGGTGGTCAATACACTCGCCGGCATCTTGCAGCCCACCCCGATGGCGCGCTTGGCCAAGTGGGAGTTTGCCGGCATCTTGAACCTCGACACCTCCGGGCAGAATTTTTCCGAACAGGTTTCCCAGCGCCTGGCGCGTCTGCAACAGCCTTTGATATTCAACAAACGCCGCCTGCCGCTCTACCCCCGCATCGGCGTTGCCTTCTGGCCTCAAGCTACCGACAACGCCAAGCGCCTCGCCCTGTGCGCAGAGATTGCGCAAAAGGCGGCAGGCGACATGCGCCGCACCGACCCGGTGTTTTTTGAGCCGGCCATGGAAGCCCTGGTGCTGGACCGTGTGAACATTACCCAGTCGATCGACAGGGCCATGGAGAACAATGAGTTCGTCCTGTACTACCAGCCCATCATCAGCACACAGCGCGGGCCTATCCATAAAACCGAGGCGCTTATCCGTTGGATAGACCCCCAGCGCGGCATGATTTCGCCGGCCGAATTCATACCGCTGGCGGAGTCGTACGGCAAGATCAACGAACTCACCAAATGGGTCATGACCAAGGCGGTCCAGCAGGTCCGGCTCTGGCGGGCGCAGATCCGGCCGAATTTTCAGGTGAGCGTGAATGTGCCGCCGTCGTTCCTGGAGTGGTTTGCCGAAAACCGGCCCGAGGGTCTGACATGGCTGATGGCGCTCAAGTGCCCGCGTAACGGCGTGGTGATTGAGATCACCGAAGGTGCTTTCCTGAACGTAACTCCTGAAATTTTGACGGTGGTGCGCATCTTCCGCGCCTGGGGTGTGGAGGTGGCGCTGGACGACTTTGGCGTGGGGTATTCGAGTTTCGGCCAGCTCGACCGGCTGCCGCTGGACTACATCAAGCTCGACAAGGCGCTGGTGGACCATATCGAGACCACGCCGACCAAGCTCGCCATCTGCCGCACCATCATCAGCCTGGCGCACGAGCTGCAGCTGCGCGTGGTGGCTGAAGGCGTGGAGACCATGAACCAGGCGCTGCTGCTTTCGGATGCGCGCTGCGACTACCTGCAGGGCTTTGTGTATTCCAAGCCGCTGCCGCCCGCCGGATTCGAGAAGTTTGTAGCCGCCTGGACCGACAAGGCCCAAGACCTCGAGTTCGACGACGAGGACTGAGCCCCGCAGGGGTAGTTAGATGATTTCGGTCACAAAGTTGGCGCGACTGCGGCGCACTTTTTTCAGGCCGGCCAGCCAGTCGCCTTCGTCGGCGCGGTAGCCCAAAGGCATGAGCACCACGCTGCGCAGGCCGCGCGCGGCAAGCCCCAAAATCTCATCCACCGCCTTGGGGTCAAATCCCTCCATCGGTGTCGCATCCACCCGCTCTTCTGCGGCGGCAATCAGCGCGGTGCCCACGGCAATGTAGGCCTGGCGCGCTGCGTGCTGGTAGTTGGTTTCGGCATCACGGGGTACGTAAGTGCCAAGAATCATCTTGCGGTAGTTTTCCCAGCCTTCGTTGGTCGTGCCACGCTCGGCGTTGACCAGATCAAACATCATGTTGATGCGCTCAGCCGTGTAGTTGTCCCACGCAGCAAACACCAGCAGGTGCGAGCCGTCGGCCACTTGGGCCTGCCCCATGGCGGCGGGTACGAGTTTTTCGCGCAGCGCCTTGTTGCTCACCACCAGCATCTCATAGGGCTGCATGCCGCTGGACGTGGCGCTCAGGCGGATGGCTTCGAGGATGCGGTCGAGCTTGTCTTGGGGCACCACCTTGGAGGGGTTGAACTTTTTGGTGGCGTAGCGCCATTGCAGCGTGCTGATCAGGTCGGTCATGGGAATTAACTCCGGAGGTTGGTGGGGATTGAAAAACTTAGCCTATCCACCTGCGGGCATTGCGCCAGAGCTGCATCCAGGGGCTCAAGGCATTCTTGTCCAGCGACGTCCAGCTCATCTGTACGTTGCGGAACACGCGCTCGGGGTGCGGCATCATGGCGGTGAAGCGGCCGTCCGCGGTGGTGACCGCGGTCAGGCCGCCGGGGCTGCCGTTGGGGTTGAACGGGTAGGCTTCGGTGGCGGCGCCGGCGTTGTCCACATAGCGCATGGCAGAAATAGCTTTGTCGGCGTTACCGCGGTAGTGGAAATTGGCATAGCCCTCGCCATGGGCCACGGCAATCGGCAGGCGCATACCGGCCAGGTCGGTAAAAAACAGCGAGGGCGATTCCAGTACTTCCACCATCGACAGGCGGGCCTCGAAGCGCTCGCTCTGGTTGGTCGTAAAACGCGGCCAGTCTTGCGCGCCGGGAATGATGTTCGCCAGCTCGGCAAACATCTGGCATCCGTTGCACACACCCAGCCCGAAGGTGTCCGTGCGGGCAAAGAAGGCCTTGAATTGCTCGGACAGCGCGTCGTTAAAGGTGATGCTGCGCGCCCAGCCGATGCCGGCGCCCAGCGTGTCGCCGTAACTGAAGCCGCCGCACGCCACCAGGCCCTGAAAGTCTTCGAGTCTGGCGCGGCCGGTCTGCAGGTCGGTCATGTGCACGTCGAAGGCTTCAAAGCCTGCCTCGGTAAAGGCGTAGGCCATCTCGATGTGGGAGTTGACGCCCTGCTCGCGCAGCACCGCCACCTTGGGGCGGCTGGTCATCACCGCAGGCGATTGCAAAGCCGCGGCAGGCGCTCCTGAATTGATAGCTGCCTGCGCAGACTCCACAAGCGCTAGCGCCTTGTTAGGCAGGTAAATGTGCATCCCGGGGTCGTTCGCAGCACCGGCGGCGGCGTGTTCCGCATCGGCACAGGCGGGGTTGTCGCGCTGCTGGGCGATCTTCCAGCTGACCGCATCCCAGACCTGATGCAGGTCGGAGAGCTTGGCGCTGAAGATGCTTTTGGCGTCGCGCCAGATTTGCAGCTCGCCCTTGCCAGCAAAGGAATCGGGAGCCCCTGCGGTAGCCGGCACCGCCGCTGGACGCGTCTTGCCAATGAAGTGGCTGAACTTGGACAAGCCATGCTCGCGCAGTGTGGCCATCACCTCCGAGCGCTCTGAGGTGCGCACTTGCAGCACCACGCCCAGCTCTTCGCTGAACAGGGCCTTGAGCGTGAG
>NZ_CAMCVG010000056.1 GCF_945881795.1 Rhodoferax sp. OV413 | reverse complement strand
GGCACCACGCCGCCTTTTTCGCAGCGGCTGGCCAATACCACCGCCACGCCCTGCTGCGCCGCACGTTGCAACGATTCGAGCATGCCCGCGTTCACCGAGCCATTGCCCGTGCCGGCTACCACCAGCCCCCGCAGCGCTGAAGCCGCCTCGCCCTGCGCGCACAAGGCGTCCACCACCACGCCACCCGCGCCGGCGTAATTCATCAGCAACTCCACCCGCGGCGCGGGCGTCAGGGGCACCAGCGGCGCAGCGCTTGCGCAGCAGCCTGCCGCCCCCGGAACTTCAGCATCCCCAAAGCGCCCGGCCGGCAGCGAGGCCCACCGTACGCGGCCCTCTTCTACCCAACCGCGAGGCCCCGCTTCGCCGGAGTCGAACGCATCTACCCGGTAGGGATGCGCCTTATGCACAAAATCGGCCGCATGCACTGCCCCAGCGCACGCCACCAGCACACCGGCGCCTTGCGGGTCCAACACCACCGAGATGGCATCGAGCACGTTCTGCGGCCCATCGGACGCCAGCGCAGTAGACGGCCGCATGGCGCAGGTGAGCACCACCGGCTTGCGCTGCAAGACGGGAGACAGGGCGAGGTGCAGGAAATAGGCGGTCTCCTCCAGCGTGTCGGTGCCATGGGTAATGACCAGCCCGAATACGTCAGCATCCGCCAGATGCCGCTCGCAGGCCTGCAGCAAACGGCCCCAAGTGTCCCAGTCCATATCTTTGCTATCGAGCTGCGCCACTTGCTCGCTCACCAGGTGCGCACCTTGCAGCCGTGCAGGCAGCCAGGGTAAATCCGCCAGCAGTGCATCCACCCCCAGCTCGCCCGCGCGGTAACCCAGGTTGTCAGCGGCGGAGCTTGCCCGCCCGGCAATCGTCCCACCGGTGCCCAAAACCACCACTTTTTTCGCCGACATCGCGCCCCCCGCTTGCAAAAAATAAAAAACTGGTTGAAAATACAGCTACTGGATAAGAAAACAGTGTGTACGAACCCACAGCCCCTTCAGTCACTTAGGAGCCAGTATGCTTGAAAGCCCGAAACTCACCGCCCGCCAGCAGCAGATTTTTGATCTGATCCAAACCGCGATTTCCCGCACCGGCGCCCCCCCCACGCGTGCAGAGATCGCCAGCGAACTCGGCTTCAAGTCCGCCAACGCGGCCGAGGAACACTTGCAGGCCTTGGCCCGCAAAGGCGTGATCGAGCTGGTCAGTGGCACCTCACGCGGCATTCGGCTCAAGGGTGATGTCCTGCGCTCCATGCAGGAGTCGCGGCTCAAGCAGTTTTCTTTGCCGCTGCCGGGGCTGGCGCAGTTGGCGCTCCCCCTCATCGGCCGGGTGGCAGCCGGCTCGCCCATCCTCGCGCAAGAGCATGTGGACCAAACCTATTACGTAGAAAACAGCCTGTTCCAGCGCCAACCCGACTACCTGCTCAAGGTGCGCGGCATGTCAATGCGCGACGCCGGCATCATGGACGGCGACCTGCTCGCCGTTCAATCAACCAAAGATGCAAAAAACGGCCAGATCATCGTGGCCCGCCTGGGCGAAGAGGTCACCGTCAAGCGCTTCCGCCGCAACAAGCACCTGATCGAGCTGCATGCCGAAAACCCCGATTACCAGACCATCGTGGTGGAACCCGGCGAGCCCTTCGAGATTGAGGGCTTGGCCGTTGGCCTGATACGCAACACCATGCTGATGTAAACCACCCGCAAACCCGCCACCCCGACCGGAACACCCTCACCATGTCCATCAGCTTCACACAGCCTTTTGCCTCCCCTTTTGCCTCCCTTGTCGCGCGCTCTGCTGCGTTCTCTAGAGCACTCCCCAGCGACCGGCCTGCCTCCCCGAGCCTGTACGCGCTGGCGCAAGGCTTGTGGCAGTACATCCTCCCCCGCCGAGAGACTGTTGGCGCCAAACCGGCACCCCGCCAGCCGATTTTTGCTATGCCTTTTGTAGCTGCCGGCGCAGTATCGGCAGGCGAAAACTGCTCAAAAGCCGATATTTTTAAGGCATCGTCCAAAGTCCCCTCGCATGCCCCGTCCCCGGTTCATCCGCTGCGCGTAGTCCGCGTGGTAGAGCGGGGCCAGCCGCGCAGCCAAGTGGGTCGTATGGTCATTTCCGGACGCATGGCAGACGTCTGCGCCGAGCTGGACCGGCTGGCCGCCTGCGAAGCCGCCTGATTCACGCTCCGAACCCGGGCAGCCATTCTGGGCGCTGCCCCCTCAAGGCACAATGGCGGCCTATGAATATTGTGATTCTTGACGACTACCAGGACGCAGTGCGAAAGCTGCAGTGCGCATCCAAACTCGACAGCTACAACGCGAAGGTCTACACCAACACCGTCAAAGGCCAGGGGCAGCTCTCAGTTAGGCTCAAAGACGCAGACATCATTGTCCTGACACGCGAGCGCACCCATATCAACCGCGCCCTCATCGACAAACTCCCCAAGCTCAAGCTGATCGCGCAGACCGGCAAAGCAGGTTCGCACATTGATGTGCAAGCCTGCACCGAAAAAGGTGTGGCCGTGGCCGAAGGCGTCGGCTCTCCGACAGCGCCCGCCGAACTCACCTGGGCTCTGGTCTTGGCTGCCATGCGACGGCTGCCGCAGTACATCGGCAACCTCAAACACGGCGCGTGGCAGCAAAGTGGCCTCAAGGCTGGCTCCATGCCTCCCAATTTCGGCCTGGGCAACCTGCTGCACGGCAAAAACTTGGGCATTTGGGGGTATGGCCGGATAGGGCAGTTGGTCGCCGGCTACGGCAAAGCCTTTGGCATGAAAGTGCAGATTTGGGGCAGCGAAGCCTCGCGTAACAAAGCGCTGGCAGATGGCTACGCGGTTGCACCCGACCGGGAGTCATTCTTTGCCCAGAGCGACGTGTTGTCCCTGCATCTGCGCCTGAGCGACGCGACCCGCCATATCGTTACAGCCAACGACTTGGCCTGCATGAAACCCACCTCCCTGCTGGTCAACACTTCGCGCTCCGAGTTGATTGAAATCGACGCCCTGATTGGCGGGCTGAACCGCGGACGCCCGGGCTTGGCCGCCATTGACGTGTTTGAGTCCGAGCCCATCCTGCAGGGGCACGCCCTGCTCCGGCTGGAAAACTGCATCTGCACGCCGCACATCGGGTACGTGGAGCAAGACAGCTACGAGATGTACTTCGGCGCCGCGTTTGACAACGTGGTGAACTACATCAGGGGCACGCCCTCCAACATCGTCAACCCCGGCGCCCTGCAGGTTCGCCGCTAGGCAAGAGAGATCAGCTTTTCGGGCCTTTTTCCAAGCCCGAAACATCAAAGTCAATCAGGTTCACGGGGGCCTGATCAGCCGGGATATCCAGACCGACATCAATGTCCAAAGGCGGGGTCGTGCTCACCGGCGAGGAAATGTCGAGCGGCATGGGGCCCGTCTGGAAATCAGCGCCCTGCAGCTCGGTGGGCTTGCGGGCGCCCAGGCCCACCGCCACGCCGCCCAGTGCGTGCACCAGCCGGCCAGCCACCCCGTGCAACATCAGCAGCTCCTTGAAAGCCTCGAGGTCAAACTCCATGCGGGCTGCGGAGTCCGGATGGCGAACCAGGCAGGATGCAAGAAAGTCCAATGCCTCGCGCGAGGGCCAGAGCTTGACGAGGTGGTTGCAGAGCTCGGGGAATGCGTCCAACGTCTCACCACGCCGCTGAAATTCAGCGTAGTGGGGCACCCGGCCGGTGAAGATGACCTGAAACTCATCCCGGCATCGGTCGAAATCGTCCTTGCGGCTGAGCGTGTGATAAATCTCGAGCAGATCAAGGTAGATGGATGGGTTCAGGTCTTCCGCGTCCGCGATGTGCGCCCGGAGCATCTCAATGGCGCTGTCGTACTGCCCCAGAGCCATAAAGAACTCAGCCTGCTGACGCGTGTCCAGCATTTCCTGGGTATTGATGGCCCGCAGGGTGCTGTTCAGGCTGCTAGAAAAATCACGCTGGCCTGCCACGCCGGCCGCATGCTGCGCCTGTGGCAATGGCGCAGGCACCTCCACCACACCAGCATCCACACCGCCACCCACACCGATTTCATCCCCCAAATCCAAATCAAGATCCAGGTCTAAATCCATGTCCAAGTCGAGATCGATGTCCACATCCTGGGCGGCCTCTTGGGCGGCCACATGGCTCTGCGCAGCAGGCAAGACGGCGCCTGGCGCTGGCGACCGGACGGGCGCAACTGGATCGGGGCGCGGGTTCGCTACTGCGGGCGCTGGCTGGCTCGTGGTGGATGCGATGAAAGCGTCGACATCAGCCTCTATCTCTAAGCGGGAATCGGCAGCGGCTCCGGCTCCGGCGCTGCGCCACCAAGGCAGGTGACGGGACTCGGTCTGGTGCTGGCGGCGGAGCCACCACACCGCGCCGCCGGCTACCAAGGCCAACAATGCAGCCAATCCCAAGGCCCATGCGCTCCAGCTGCTGTCGCTTTCAGCGCGTTCCAGCCGGGCGGTCAGGTCCGCGAGCTGTCGCTGGTTCTGGCCCGATGCTCCGGTCAGCATCTTCACGTCACGCTCCAGTCCCTGCAGGCGAGCGGCGTCGCGCATCACATCCTCCGGCGAGAGGTTGAGAGAGCGCCACAAGGCGGCGGCCTCTCCGCGTTTTTGCGGGTCATCGCTGGGGCTGCTGGTCAACTCGGGCGTCACTCGCAGAACGGGGTCGCGTTCCGGCGACAAGTCCAAAGGCGCAAGCTTCAGGCGGGACTTGGCCGTGCCATCGGCCTTGCTTAGAGTCGAGGCACCGCCACCCTGCAGGCCTTGCGCACTCTTGCTCCGCTTTGCCGCGGGCACAGCAGCGGGCACTGCGCCCGGCAATTTCAGGTCCGCCGGGAGCCCGGCGGCTACGGGGCGCTCCGCTGTGAGCTCTGCCCTCGCTGCTGCACCCTGAGAGGCCAAGGGCGCTACAACCACTGTCTCAGGCGCCACATCGGCCAGCAACACATAGCGCCGCGAGGTCTTCGCGCCGCAGGAGGATTTGAGATCCACGGTCACCACCGGCTCATCCACCGGCAGGCGGGACTCAATGCGAACCTGCCAGCTTTTTCCTGCGGCGGGGGATTCGGGGGTGAGCGTGACGCGGCTGGCGTCTACCTTGTTGTCACCGTAGAGCACGTCGGCTTCAAAGCAGATGTCCCTCACATCTTCATCGACCGCCGCGGACACCGAAATGCTCAGGCTGAGCGGCTGCGCGATGATGGCCGCACCCCGAATGCGGCCCAGCGTCAGGGCTTGGCTGCTGCAAGAGACGAAGAGCATGGCAGCCGTAAGGGCGCAAATTCTGAAAGGGGCGGCACGCATCATGGTTGCGAAGGATTTAATCACAGCCGCCTGTCAGAATTGCGACTCGCCGCGGCGAGCAGCGCCCGTCACGGGGGCGACAATCCGCCCCCCTGCCCAGCCACTTTCAGTCACCCACAAGACAGACCATGGACGAACCCATTCTTACTATTGAAGAGCGCTCCGCCATCAACGCGGGGCGCTGGTTTTCCACCCTCTCCCCGTCCCTCAAACACGACATCCTCCGATGCGCCTACGTCAAGCGGTTCAAAGACAGCGAGCTCATCGTCGCACGCGGAGAACCGCCCGAGGAGTGGATGGCCTGCGCCAAGGGCGCGGTTCGGGTGAGCTCTACCTCCATCTCTGGCAAGCAAATTACCCTGACCTATGTGGAGCCGGGCATCTGGTTCGGCGATGTGTCCATCTTCGACGGCGACCGTCGCACCCACGATGCCTACGCCCATGGCGAGACCACAGCGCTGTGCGTTGCCAAGGCGGACTTCCAGAAAATTTTGGCCAGCCACGTCGAGCTATACGAAGCGCTTTTACGCCTGCATGCGCGTCGTATCCGGCAGCTTTATGGCTTGGTGGAAGACCTCAACACCCTGCCCCTGCGGGCCCGTTTGGCCAAGCAGCTGCTGCACCTGGTGCGCAGCTATGGCGTTCCATCCCTGAGCGATGCCAGCGAAGTGCGCATCGGCCTGCAGCTGGCGCAGGAGGAGCTTGCGCAGCTGCTGGGCGCATCGCGCCAGCGGGTCAACCAGGAGCTCAAGTACATGGAGCGCGAGGATGCTATCCGCATCGAGCCCGGCGGGCTGGTCATTCGCAACCGCGAAGCCCTGATGCGCATCACCGAATCCGACAGTTAAACCCTTCAACCCCACAGGACGCACCGTACGCCTATGAGTGAATTTGATCATTTTGTAGGCACCGGCAGTGTGTCTGCCCAACACGCACTGGACGAAGCTGCGCTGGAACAGTGGCTGCAAGCCCACCTGCCCGGCTACTGCGGCCCGCTGCGGCTGGAGATGTTCAAGGGCGGGCAATCCAACCCCACCTACAAGCTCATCACCCCGGGGCGCAGCTACGTGATGCGCGCCAAGCCGGGGCCGGTGGCCAAGCTGCTGCCCTCCGCGCACGCTATTGAACGCGAATTTACCGTCATGCGCGGCCTCCAGGGTAGCGATGTGCCGGTACCCGAGATGTTGTGCCTGTGCGAGGACGAGGGCATCATCGGCCGCGCTTTTTATGTGATGGAGTTTGTTCAGGGCCGGGTGCTGTGGGACCAATCGCTGCCCGACATGTCGCCCCCCCAGCGCGCCGACATTTACGACGCCATGAACCGCGTCATTGCCGCCCTGCACACCGTTCCCTACGCCGAGCGCGGGCTCGCGGGCTATGGCAAGCCGGGCAACTATTTCGAGCGGCAGATCGGCCGCTGGAGCCGGCAGTATGTGGCCTCGGTCACCGCACCCATCCCTGAAATGGATGAACTCATGGCCTGGCTGCCCGCCCATATTCCGGCCATGGCGCGCGATGATTCGATGGTGCGCATCGTCCACGGCGACTTCCGGCTCGACAACCTGCTCTTTGATGCCGACCAGCCCCGCGTTCTGGCGGTGCTGGACTGGGAGCTCTCGACCCTGGGGCACCCCCTGGCCGATTTCAGCTACCACTGCATGGCTTGGCACATACCGCCCGGCGCGTTCCGGGGCATCGGCGGGCTCGACCTGGCCGGACTGGGCATTCCCTCCGAGGCCGACTACATCGCCCGCTATTGCGAGCGCACCGGCATTGCCACACCGGCGCAGCTGCAGGCCGATTGGAACTTTTACATGGCCTACAACATGTTCCGCATGGCCGCCATCCTGCAAGGCATTGCCAAGCGGCTGGAGGATGGCACCGCCTCCAGCGCCCAAGCCGTGAGCGCGGCCGCCGGTGCGCGGCCCCTGGCGCAGATGGCATGGCAGTTTGCCCAGCGCGCCTGAAGCAGGCCAACTCAGCACAGCCCACCGCAGCACACAACAACCTATATCCACAACCAAGGATACCCCATGGACTTTGACTACTCCCCCAAGACCCAAGCGCTGCAGCAGCGACTGCTTGCGTTCATGGAAGAACACATCTACCCCGCTGAGGGCGCGTACCACGCCGAAATCACGGCCAACACTGCGGCCGGAAAACGTTGGACGCCGCTCAACACCATTGAAGACCTCAAGCCGAAGTCCCAAGCCGCTGGCCTGTGGAACCTGTTCATGCCGGTGGACAGCGCCGAGGCGGCAGGCTTTCACGGCGCGGGGCTCACCAACCAGGAATACGCACCGCTGGCCGAAATCATGGGCCGTGTGCCTTGGGCCAGCGAGGTGTTTAACTGCTCAGCGCCCGACACCGGCAACATGGAGACCATTGCCCGCTACGGCTCGGCCGAGGCCAAGCAACGCTGGCTCAAACCCCTGATGGACGGCAAGATCCGGTCAGCCTTCGCCATGACCGAGCCGGCCGTCGCCTCCAGCGACGCCACCAACATTGCCACCCGCATCGAGCGCCAGGGTGACGACTACCTGATCAACGGCCGCAAGTGGTGGATTTCGGGCGCGGGAGATCCGCGCTGCTCCGTCTTCATCACTATGGGAAAAACCGACCCGGAGGCCCCCCGCCACAGCCAGCAAAGCATGATCCTTATTCCGGCCGACACCCCGGGCATTAGCATCCTGCGGCCCTTGAGCGTCTTCGGCTACGACGACGCCCCCCACGGCCACATGGAAATGGTCTTCGACAATGTGCGCGTGCCGGCTGCCAACATGTTGCTGGGCGAAGGCCGTGGGTTTGAGATCGCGCAAGGCCGCCTTGGCCCCGGTCGCATCCACCACTGCATGCGACTCATCGGCCTGGCCGAGCGTGCGCTCGAGCTGATGTGCCGCCGCGCCAGCAGCCGCGTGGCGTTCGGCAAAGCGGTTTCCGCCCAGACCGTGACACAGGAGCGCATCGCCGAAGCCCGTTGCAAAATCGACATGGCCCGCCTGCTCACCCTGAAAACCGCGTGGATGATGGACAAGGCGGGCAACAAGTTCGCCAAAAACGAAATCTCGATGATCAAGGTGGTGGCCCCCAATATGGCCTGCGAGGTCATCGACTGGGCCATCCAGGCGCATGGCGGCGGCGGCATGTGTGACGACTTCCCCCTCGCCTACGCCTACACCTGCGCCCGCACCCTGCGCTTTGCCGACGGCCCCGATGAAGTCCACCGCAACGCCATCGCAAAAACCGAGCTGGGGAAGTACGCCGCCTAGGCCCGGCCGGGTGAATTACCCCATCTGCCTGCGAGGTGGGAGTAGCAGCAAAACGCTACACTTTTAATAGCTATTCACGCAATATCTACGGGCGTTACAGGGTGTTTTGACCCCAAATTACCAGCTTGTGCTGGGCATGCCACACCAGAGTTCGTTGATATCGGGGAAGTTCCATTTCGCGGGGTCTTCGCGGCCGGTGATTTTGTCTTTCACACCGGGTTTGGAAAGGTCGATCACCTCCGGCGGAATGCGCAGGTTCGATTGAACCGAGTAAAAGACTTTCACGCAGGGCGTGGTGAGCGATTTGGCGGTTTGGTCCACCACGATGCCTAAGCGGCCGGAGTGCAGCCGGACCAGCGAACCGATGGGATAAATGCCCATGCTCTTCACAAAGGCCTGGAACACCTTTCCGTCAAAGTGCCCGTTGCTCCACTCCGCCATCTTGCGCAGCGACTCTGCGGGGTCCCAACCGGATTTGTAGGGGCGGTTGGAGGTGATGGCGTCATACACATCGCACACCGCGCCCATCTTCGCGTAAATGCTGATCTCATCGCCTTTTAGACCTTTGGGGTAGCCCGAGCCATCGACCTTTTCGTGGTGGTGCAGGCACACATCCATCACCATCGGATCGACGCTAAATCCGCCTTGGAGCAACCGGTGCCCCTCTTCGGGGTGCTTTTTCATGATGTCGAACTCGGCTGCTGTCAGCTTGCCGGGCTTGTTCAGCACCTCGGTCGGCATCAAAGCCTTGCCCAGGTCGTGCATCAAACCGGCAATCCCGGCCGAGCGGATTTCCGCCTCGCTCAGCCCCAGCTGCTTGGCGAGCGCCACCATCATGGCGCATACCGCTACCGAATGCATGTAGGTGTAGTCGTCCGCGCTCTTGAGCCGCGCCAGGCTGATCAGGGCGCCCGGGTTGCGGGTGACGGAATCGGTAATTTCCTGCACCAGTTGCTGGGCCACGCCGGAGTCCACGGTATTGCCCATACGGGCTTCCTCGAACATGGACATCACCGCCTGCTTGGACTGCTGGCAAATCTTGGCGGCGCGCTCCAGTTCCTCCTTCACCGGTACCGGCGCCAAATCGCGCTCCTGCACGTCGGCCGCCGCCATTTCCGCATCCACCTGTACATCGGTCTCAGCCTCAGACAAAGTGGCCTCGCCCGCGGCCACATCCAGCCCTTTGCTGCAGTCAATCCACACCTCGCGGATTGCACTGGTGCGAATGCTTGCGATGTCTTTGGCATCGGTGATCACGAAACCGGAACGCCAGAAGGGATGCTCCATCCAGGAGCCGCAAAACTCCTTCAGGTGCATACCCACCACCAGCTGATCGACGGTAATTTTCTTCAGCATAAGACTTTGCTCATCCACCATTGACGCATGGGGCCGCCAGCGGCAGCCTGACTGAAACGCGCCAGCTTCATATAGGGTAAACGCCTTCGATGACGATTTCAGCGACTAGTGCAAATGGCGGGGTTTGCGCCCGCCGTGCCCGCTGGAAGAGCCGCCCGTGCCGCGTGGCGGCTTGCCAATTTCCAACGAATTCACCAGATCATCAAAGCGCTGGGAGAAGAGCTTGTCAATTTCGGCCACCACGCCGCCCAACTCGGCGCCGTCAAAGTGGCGCTCCATCAGGTTGGTCATGTCCTGCACCAGAATATCCCGCTGCACCTGCATGATGGCTGCCGGATCGGGCCCCACGAACACAATCACAAAGTCATCGCGCGACTCTTCGCCCGGCTGCGCGTCTTCTTCATCAAACTCGGTGTCGTAAAAGGTGATCTCAATGGCCGCGCCTGCCATCGCCACCTCGTTCAGGTTCATGCACACCTCGTCGAGCGTTTGGCGGAAGTCCTCGTCCCCCGCTACCGTCCAGCACATCTGCAGCAAGTGCTCGTTCCCGTCCATTTGAATGCCCGGCTCCTCCTCGTAGCAGCTCCTGGCGGCATCTGACAGGTTTTTTCCGCCGGCATACTGCCACAGGGGCTTCAAGACTTCCTGGAGGTGTGAGTACGTAACATCTGCGCGGAGCACGACTTGGCCGTGTACGTGGATTTCAAACGGGGCATTGAATCGTGACATATGACTTGTTGTAGTTGGTGCTAAAACCAGAGCGTTCACCAGCGCGCCCACTGTAGCGCCCCTCTGGACGCCAAGCCAAATGGGGTCTGGATATCTCCAGTGTGCTCCGGTAAGGTAGCGTCATTTTCAAAACAGACTGCCCTCTCAAAGCGACACGGGGCTCAGCTTGATTGTGCCACTGTAAAACACCGCGAATCCGATGCGTCTCACCGACCAAAATGCGCGGGAACACCCCTCCCATGAAGCGTTCGCTGTCGCACGGCCAAACCTCCGCGAATACCCGATACTGAAGGCCCACAACAAACCGGACCACCCGCCATGAAGATGGACCGCACATTGGCGCGTGGCGCTGTTGCATGGGCCGTACTCGGCGGCCTTCTGTTAATGGTACTTCCCATGAAAAGCCACGCCACCGAAGAACCAGACTACAAGGTCGTTCAGAAATTAGCCGCCATAGAGCTACGCGAGTACGCCGCTTACACCGTGGCAGAAGTCGTGGTACGGGGCCCGGCAGCAGACGCAGGGAACCAGGCCTTCCCGATTCTGGCCGGCTACATCTTTGGAAAAAACAAGGGAGAACGCAAATTTGCGATGACCGCGCCGGTCACGCAGGCCGCTGAGCCGGTGAAGCTGGAAATGACCGCGCCAGTAACCCAATCTAGCGCACCGGGCGGTTTTCGGGTCCAGTTCGTATTGCCCAAAGGCGTAACGCCGGCCACCGCACCGGAGCCCTTGGACGAAAGAGTTGTTCTGCGGGAAATTGCTCCGAGCCGTGTGGCGGTCATCCAGTATTCCGGCTTTTGGTCAGACGCCAACTACCAACAGCACTTGGAAAAACTGCAGTCCGCTTTACGCGAAGCGAACCTCACTCCGGTTGGCGAAGCCACGTACTCCCGCTACGACGCCCCGTTTACCCCGTGGTTTTTGCGGCGCAATGAAATCTGGCTGCACTTGGCCATCGGGCCTTGAACGCCTTCTTCGTTGATACCCTGGCCGGGTTTTAGAGGTTTTGAGAGTGTCTGAAACAGACAATGGTGCCCGAGACCGGAATCGAACCGGTACGCCCGTTATTCACGAAGCGGCGGATTTTAAGAAGTGCGTCGGAATTAAAATTCTGTTATAAATCAAGCACTTAAAACGCTTCCAAAAGCGTGTGTCACAAAATGTGCAACAGAAATCCATCGCACATTGACATTAAAAACACCACCGCCACTGTACCTACATCTAAGCAGACTTAACTGCGCCCACGAGTCTCAATCATATACGTCTACTTTGTCAGATGATAGACGATAGATGGCATGGTAATGACGAATTATGGACGCTTTTCATTTTTGAACATGTGCCCTACTCTGCTATTGCGTCAACTCGTCAACCTCTTCACCACATCATTCGCAGCGAAGGGGTCAAGCTGACGCTGAGTGTTGGCGACTGAGTCGGGATCGTGCTTCTGACGCTGCTTTAGCGTGTTTGCACTCGTCTGACTCTGACTACTAGTAGATTGCTGTTGAGGCGTCGCTCTGTTGGATCTAGCAGTGCTCTTGAACACTTGAGGCAATACTTGTGGCTTCACTGATTGTGGGGGTAGTTGCTTGTTCTGCTGCTTGGTTGGCTTGTTTGCTGCGACTGACTTTTGAGCACTTGGCAGCTTTGGTTGGCTGACAGTCTTGGGCTTCTTGCTACTTGTGGGTCGTGGCTTCTTCTTTGCTGGCTTTTTTTGACTGGTAGCTCGTTTTTGCTCTTGCTCAGTCGCTTGTTGTTTGATACTGTGCCAAACACTTTCACTGATCAGTTTCCACAACTTGATCTGTTCTTCTGCATCTGCGAATTCTTGTAGTCTCATCACTAAATTCCTTTGTAGTGATGTATTTATCTAATCAAACAAAGATACGGAAACATTGGCTATTACTTTTCTTCTTGTTGGAGAAGTAAAGCTCGATGAAATTAAGATGTAGATTTAAAAATTTTAAAGATATTAATCGATTCGGAATTTCATCGACACTCAGACTGGGTGGTAATCTTCACTTTTATTTCAGCGATGCTATTTATGGCGGATTTATCTAAAATTGGTATCATGATTGGGAATGTCGTCTTTTTTAAGGTAAATCCGCCTTTATTGATTTTAATATAGTCATGTGTTACGCCTACCTCTCCAACAGTATCGTAATAACAGCCATCGGGAGTACCGCAGGAATATCCCTTTACATATTGGGGAAGCAAATCTGCAGATGGTACCCATCCATCATCAACTAATTTCCAATCGTTTGAAAAAGTGCGTGAAATCACTGAAGAGGAATTGCTAATAATTTCCATGCAAAATCCAACCGAGAGAAGTGAATCACGAATTTTGAGAAAATGGTCATTTTCGACTTTCATCCAGCCAGTACTGCATTTGTAACCACTTTTAACCCAAATATTTTTAAGATTTGAATTGTAATTTCCAACTGTGGACTTGACCCTGGCATTGTGATATTCTCTTGTCGCTAAACATAAATTTTCAACAGTAGTTTGATTTGCCTCAACATCCACATCGACTGTGGTTGAAATTTTTTGACCGTCTCTAATTGTTTTAACTTGACCGACTTTCACATCAAAAATGTTTCTTCCGATGTTTGAGGAGACATGCTCAAACAGTTTTCTGGCACCTAAATATCGATCAACCTCAGATGTTGCTTGAGCTTGTCCAATTGCAATTTGTTTTCCCAAAAGGCCGCCGTTAACGCTTTGAGCATCCTGAGCATCAAGTAACCGTCGTTTGATTGATGTTGGAGAAACAGTTACCTTCATTTTTAAATGAAAAGATCGATCATTTTGATTATATTCTTTAAGTATTATGGTATATTTCTCAATAACACCTTTAGCGTATGAAATATCATCTTCAAACAAACTATCGTTCTTTATTCTCCGCTCTGACAACATGAGAGTTCCGTACGCTTCTTGTATAGCGTCACGAAATCCCGACTTTTGAGCTTCTTCGATAGTTTGACCAACGCCGTTTACTTCAACGGAAATAGATCCTGTCATTTCTTTATCCAAGTTAGCACAGCCATGCAATACTAGTAGACAGATGAATAATAACGATTTATAAAGCATAATGTTTATTAAAAATTATTAAAGTCGGAACTGCGTTTTTTCTCGGCTTCAATTGATGGGAAATTATTTTTAGAAGTTGATTTTTTTTTGTCGCTATTGTCTTGATTAATTAAACCTTTTTGTAGTTGTTGCGCCGCTTGTGCGCTGTCTCCATTAATTCCTACAACAACTGTCGCCTCTTCATTTTTATCATTATAGGAACGCTCGATTACTCGTACGCCCATTAATATTGCAGACGCTTGACTGGTTGTTACTTCGAGGATCGATTCAACAACTTTTCGTGAGTTATCTTTAGTCCAGATTTCTCCACCACTTGACCTATTTCGATTAGATAGACTTGTAATGCTATCTAACTCTGTTGTTATTCTTGAGGTTGAAACAGCTTGGCTCATAAATCTTGCAATATTGGCTTTTGCTTTTTCTTCTGCAATTATATAAGCTTTATTAATCCCACGACGATCTTGAAATTCTACGGGATGTTGATGAGTAGATTTAATACTCAATAGTTTTCCATTTCTATCAATCCGTACTTCTACACCAAGACCATCATCACTTATAATGGCTTGGTCATCAATGGAAACTTGTACCTGTATTTCAGCTAAAGCGATTTGATGTAAGCTGAAGAAAAATATTATTGAAAAAATAGTTATATGAAAGTTTTTTCTATTTGTCATTTCTGATTCCTTTGATGAATAAATTGTCTGTCTTTTCAACCATCTATTTTTCAATTAAATATTATTAATTTAATAAGCTAAAAAGCTTTGCACACTCATTACGCTGCTTACACTTGCCATATTACATGCTCCTAAATCTATTAACCATCAGACTGGGGCTTTAAAGATAGCTGGTTGAAAAGTGACTTGTAAAACTTGCTCGCCCATATCGAAAAGTGTCGAGTAGCCCGACACTTGGAGCTGTATCCCTTGTGATGTCATGTGTTTGATTACAGCAGTGATGACTCAATGAGCTGACCCGCGTTTCATCATATCGAGTTTATTCTGGGTAATTTTGTTGCAACCTTTTCCCCTGTGTAGTCATTACCCATCAACAAGCTCTCAGAGATATAGGCTCAGCATGGCAAGGCCCTCAAATTCGATGAGTTCTTTACTCCACTACATCTATTACCTACCAAATCGCTCACGAACCTTCACACTCGCAGCGTCAATCATACTGTCAAGTTCGCCACTCGCCACTGCAGTCTTGACGATGCCTAATGTCTTCAATAGATCATCAGGACCAGCACACTCAATCGTGCTCTTGCCCTTCTGTAGCTCCAACACACGAGTTCCATATCTGATCTGTACATAAGTCTTGTTGTTGTCAGACCAGAACCAGGGGCTGACACGCTTTTGTACTTCAATCTGTGTTGAGTTGCCATTACCATCTTTGACATTCTTCAGTCGCTTGACTGTGAACAATTCGCCGTTCTTCTGTGCTGTAGCGAGACTGATCTGCTCATCTAACTTTTTAAGCAGTTTGTTTTTACGAAATTCATTCGTATTAGTCGTCATCTGACGCACGACATTTGTGATTTTCAGTGAACTCAGTTGTGTAGCCATTTGTGTTTTACTCCATTTGTGTTGATAGAACACGAATGTTGCTCCCATCAAATAGAAATTCCTACTCGAAATCACGCCATATCCTGATATTTATTTAATGTTTTATTACATTAAGCATAAATAAATGCATGAGGGACTACACAGCACGAGATTTATACGATTGGGTCAATCCATATCTGCACAAAATGCAATATGTGATGGTCATCCATTCTGACTTTCGTCCTCATAACAAATATATGAGAAAAATCAATGCAGAGCGCCAGATACGCTCTGAATACTTAGAGGACGCATTCAAGCATGTAAGTTTAAATCTCTATCCAAATGACCCAAAACTACCATTCAGAAATCGTCACTTGTTCGCGCCAATTAGGTTTACGACTGTTGAGCATCTGAGTCCTGATTTGCCCCAAGAAAAGACTCTGCACTTCAATGTTCTGATTGGGAACATCCCAGAAACGATGAGCAAGGATCGATTGAAAGAAATATTTCTTCAGTCGTGGTTCAAAGTTCATAGGCAGTCTGAAGACATCTGGGTAGAAAAGGTGACTGAACTAGAGCAGAGAAAAGTAGACGAATTACCCATCAATTCTTTTACGAACTACATATTGAAAGACGCATACAGCGATAAGACCAAAGCGTGGGGAACAGACGGTGTTCTTGACTTAAAGAACTTCTGGCTTCCACCTGATGCATTAAACCTAAAGTAGGTTTAATGTGAAGTTTTGGATGACTGCACTT
>NZ_CAMCVG010000055.1 GCF_945881795.1 Rhodoferax sp. OV413 | reverse complement strand
GGTTCCTTTTCGGCGCTGCGTCCGCTACGGCTGCTTTTTACGTCATTGCGCTGCTGCCGCACTTTGCCCTTGAAGGGCACTTTGCTGTCCACGTCCGCCTCAAGGCGACTCGAGAACTCAGTGCGCCCGGATTTGGCATCCCGCCCGGCACCCTTTTCAGGCGGCAACTTGGGCAAGCCTGCTTGCCCCTCTTGCACCAGACGGAAGTCAATCTTGCGTCCGTCCAAGTCCACACGGCTGACCTGAATGCGCACCCGCGTGCCGATGGCGTAGCGAATGCCGGTGCGCTCACCACGTAACTCCTGCCGCGCCTCATCAAAGCGGAAGTATTCGCCGCCAAGCTCGGTGATGTGCACCAAGCCTTCGACATACATGGCATCCAGCGTCACAAACAGGCCGAATGTGGTGGCTGAGGTGACAACGCCTGAATATTCCTCGCCCAGATGCTCGCGCATGTACTTGCACTTCAACCAGGCCTCTACATCGCGGCTTGCCTCGTCGGCGCGGCGCTCGTTGGCGCTGCAATGCAAGCCCGCGGCTTGCCATGCGGTGCCTTCGGCGCTGAGTTTCTTCGGCTTGGCATCCGTGTTGGCAACGCGGGAGGCCATGTTTTTCTCAAGGCGGCGCGCCAGTTTGGCGTGCGCCTCTCCCGGCGTGGGCAGCACGGGAAGCTGGTACTTGGTCTTCTCCAGAATTGCTTTGATTACACGGTGCACCAACAAGTCCGGATAGCGCCGGATCGGGCTGGTGAAGTGGGTGTAGGCATCAAACGCCAGGCCGAAGTGGCCACTGTTGATTGGCGTGTAAATCGCCTGCGACATGGACCGCAGCAGCATAGAGTGAACCTGCTGCGCATCGGGCCTGTCTTTGGTCGCCTCGGCAATCGCCTGAAACTCTCCGGGGGCCGGCTTATCGCTGATGCTCATGCCGATTCCGGTGACCTTGAGGTAATTACGCAGAGTTTCCTGCTTCTCGGGGGTCGGGCCCTCGTGCACCCGAAACAAACCTTGATGCTTGTTTTGTGCGATGAAGTCCGCACTGCAGACGTTGGCCGCGAGCATGGCCTCTTCGATCAAGCGGTGCGCTGTATTGCGGGTGCGCGGAACGATTTTTTCGATGCGCCCGTTTTCATCACACACGATTTGCGTCTCGGTGGTTTCAAAGTCGACCGCGCCGCGCTTGTGGCGCGACTTGAGCAGGGCCTGGTACACGCCATACAAATTGAGCAAATGGGGAACCAAGTCTTTGCGCTTGTTGGCCTCGGGGCCACGCGTGTTGCCCAAAATGGCTGCCACTTCGGTGTAAGTGAAACGCGCGTGGCTCCACATGACCGCGGGATAAAACTGGTAAGCGTCTAGTTCACCCTCTTCGGTAACAAACATGTCGCAGACCATGCACAAGCGCTCGACTTCCGGGTTCAGCGAGCACAGCCCGTTAGAGAGCTTCTCCGGGAGCATCGGAATGACGCGGCGCGGGAAATACACGCTGGTCGCGCGGTCATAGGCATCCACATCAATCGCGTTACCGGTTTCCACATAGTGGCTGACGTCGGCAATCGCCACCAGCAGACGCCAGCCCTTGAGCGCGGTTCTGCCACGGCCCTTGCTGGCCGGCTCACAAAAAACCGCGTCGTCAAAGTCGCGTGCGTCTTCGCCGTCAATGGTGACCAATGGGATGTCGGTAAGGTCAATACGGCTTAACTTGTCAATGGGCCGAACCTTGTCCGGCAGGGTGCGGGCCAGCGCCACGCAAGCGTCTGAAAACTCGTGGGGGACGCTGTATTTGCGTACCGCAATTTCGATTTCCATACCTGGGTCATCGACCTCGCCGAGAACCTCCTTGATGCGGCCGACGGGCTGTCCGAACAAGGCCGGCGGCTCAATCAACTCGACCACTACCACCTGCCCGGGCTTGGCCACGCTGGTGGCACCTTTCGGGATGAGTACATCCTGCCCATAGCGCTTGTCTTCAGGAGCTACCAGCCAGACACCGCTCTCTTGCAAAAGCCTGCCGATGATGGGTTGCTTGGATCGTTCGGTGATTTCTACGACGCGGCCTTCGGGCCTGCCTTTGCGGTCGCTACGCACGATGCGAACCTTGACCCGGTCCTTGTGCAAAACGGCGCGCATTTCATTGGGAGGGAGGTAAATATCGGGTGCTCCGTCGTCTCGGGAAACGAAGCCATGTCCATCACGATGCCCTTGCACCACCCCGTCAACTTCTTCCAGCAAGCTGCTGTGTTGGCCTAAATGTTTGATATAATTCTCTCTTTCCTGAGATGCCCAGATGGCGGAATTGGTAGACGCACTAGTTTCAGGTACTAGCGAGTAACTTCGTGGAGGTTCGAGTCCTCTTCTGGGCACCAACAATGGTAATGTAGTTAATGAAAAGCCGCTGTCTTCACAGCGGCTTTTTTTCGTCTATTGAAGTTGCGCGCTATTGGGTCTCGCAAGGTACGGTATTCGCCTTGCATGACCACTCACATCTTAGATGGGCAACGCGACAAGGTCATGGCCTTGGGCGCTGACAATACGCACCTTGGTGAACTCACCGACCTTCATGTTTTTGCTGATTTTTTCGGGCGCGAGTAAGCGCACCACGCCGTCAATCTCTGGCGCGTCGGCATAACTTCGGCCGACTCCGCCTCTACGGCCCAAGCCCGGCGCCGAATCCACCAGCACCTGCATGACAGAACCCACACGCCGCTGCAATCGCGCGGCCGAAACCTCTTCAGCCACCTCCATGAAGCGGGCACGACGCTCCTCGCGCAACTCAATAGGCAGCATGCCCGGCAATTCATTGGCAGTTGCGCCTTGGACCGCGCTATAGGCAAAGCAACCCGCTCGGTCAATCTGGGCTTCACGCACAAAGTCCAGCAGGTGCGAAAACTCTTCTTCAGTCTCGCCCGGGAAGCCGGCAATGAATGTGCTGCGCACGACGAGGGAAGGACAGGCCTCGCGCCACTGCTGCAAGCGCTCTAGATTTTTCTCGCCACTCGCCGGTCGCTTCATACGACGCAACACATCGGGGTGGCTGTGCTGCAGCGGCACATCAAGGTACGGTAATACCCGCCCTATTGCCATGAGCGGAATGATGTCGTCCACACTCGGGTAGGGGTACACGTAATGCAACCTGACCCACGCGCCGTAAGGCTCGGCCAAGTCACCCAGGGCTTGCACCAATTCCAACATCCGGGTCTTGACCGGCTTGCCATCCCAAAACCCGGTGCGGTATTTCACATCAACGCCATAGGCGGACGTATCTTGGCTAATGACGAGCAGCTCTTTCACGCCGCCCTCAAACAAGGCACGGGCCTCAGTCAGCACATCGCCAATGGGTCGGGACACCAGATCGCCGCGCATGCTGGGGATGATGCAAAAGGTACAGCGGTGGTTGCAGCCTTCGCTGATCTTCAGGTAGGCGTAGTGACGCGGCGTGAGCTTGATCCCTGCGACGCCAAACGATTGCGGCACCAAATCGAGGAAGGGATCATGCGGCTTGGGCAGGTTCAGGTGTACCGCGTCCATCACTTCCTGAGTCGCATGAGGGCCAGTCACGGCAAGCACTTTGGGGTGCATTTTGCGCACCATGTTGTCACCGCCTTCGGTGGTCTTAGCACCCAGGCAGCCGGTAACGATTACGCGCCCGTTCTCCGCCAATGCCTCGCCAATCGTGTCCAGGCTTTCTTTGACCGCGTCGTCAATGAATCCGCATGTGTTGACAATGACCAGATCAGCACCCTGAAAGGTCTTGGAGGTCTGGTACCCCTCTGCGCTGAGCTGCGTAAGAATGAGTTCGGAGTCGGTAAGCGCTTTGGGGCAACCCAGGCTCACGAAGCCAACTTTAGGTGCAGCCTGCGCGGCGGGAGTAGGGGTCAACATTTCAGTCATATCGGGAGGCCGCGGAATCTACTTTCCGGACGCCTTCTGCAGCACTCAGCGCTTGATGCCGAACGTGCCGAGGAATTGCTCGGTTTGCTTTTGCATTTGTTCCTGCATCTGCTGGAACATATTGTTACCCATGACGCCCTGCACCATCGGCACCTGCATTTCCATCAGCGCCTGCATGTTTTTTTCCAGGTAGCCGCCCATGAAACCCTGCATAGCATGCCCATAAAAACGGATGATGTGGGACAAAACCGGAGCGGTGAACATGGGTGAGCCGTGGGCTTCTTCTTCCAGAATAATCTGCAAAAGGATGCTGCGGGTCAAATCGTCACCGGTTTTGGCATCCACCACGGCGAAGGCTTCGCTGTCCATCACCAGCTGCTTGATTTCAGTCAGCGTGATGTAGGTGGAAGTGTCGGTGTCGTAGAGCCGACGGTTGGGATACTTTTTTATAACCCGTTGAGTCTTTTTGGAATCTGTGGTGGAGGCTTTTTGCATTGCGATCGCTCAGCATAGAAGGCTGGCGCCAGGTGAGTGTTGCACTGCAGCACATTCTAGGGAGTGATCGTATGCCGCTGACCTAGGATTACCCTAGTCGGATCGGGCATCCGGGAGAGTTGGTAGGCGCAATTGGACTCGAACCAACGACCCCCACCATGTCAAGGTGGTGCTCTAACCAGCTGAGCTATGCGCCTACATTTATCCGAGAGGCCGAAGTATATCAGCTTATCGGCGGCCTCCAGCCGCTGATCCATCAGGGTAGGCTTGGCGGATAAGCGGGGTTGAGCTGGGTTGAGCCGGGCCTGCGCCATAATTTGCGCGAACCTACACCTAACAACTGTTGAACCTCACACGGGAGTCCCTCATGGAAATCGCTGGAAAAGTTTTTATCGTCACAGGCGGCGCGTCGGGCCTAGGCGAAGGCACAGCACGCATGCTGACGGCCAAAGGCGGCAAAGTAGTGATCGCTGACATGCAAGTCGACAAGGGCGAGGCCATCGCCAAGGAATTGGGCGGCGCATTTGTTCGCTGCGACGTAAGCAACGAAACCGATGGCCAAGCCGTCATCGCACGGGCCGTGTCCATGGGCAAACTGATGGGACTGGTGAACTGCGCCGGCATTGCAACCGGCGAGAAAACCGTGGGCAAGAACGGCGCGCATGCCCTGGCCTCGTTTAACAAGACCATCATGGTCAACCTAATCGGCAGCTTCAACATGATTCGCTTAGCGGCTGAAGCTATGAGCAAGAACGAGCCCGAGACTACCGGCGAGCGCGGTGTGATGATTTCTACGGCCTCGGTGGCTGCCTACGACGGCCAAATCGGCCAGGCGGCTTACAGCGCATCAAAGGGCGGTGTGGTCGGTATGACCTTGCCGATTGCCCGCGATCTGGCACGCAACGGAATCCGCAACATGACGATTGCACCCGGTATCTTCGGCACCCCGATGATGTTCAGCATGCCGCAGGAAGTCCAAGATTCCTTGGCCGCGAGCGTTCCGTTCCCGTCCCGTCTGGGCACACCGCTGGACTACGCCAAGCTGGCGTTACATATTTTCGAAAATGACATGCTCAACGGAGAGGTCATCCGCCTGGATGGCGCCATCCGCCTGGCTCCGAAATAAGTTGCTTGGCGCCGAGACGGCGCATCGGGCTCAGCGGTGCGCCTTGATGGAGGCGACCATCCCCAAAACGAACATCGCACTGGCCAGCCACTGCAAAGTTGCCGGCCAGTCGCCGACCATCAAAAACGCATAGACCAAGGCAAACAAGGTTTCCGAGACGATGAGCTGGCCGCACAAGCTGGCGCTGAGGCGCCGGCTTGCAAAGTTCCACAACACGGTCGCCACCCACGCGGAGCCAACTCCAGTTGCTATACATACAATAGCGGCCTGCGCAATATCGGCGTGGCCTAGCAGGTCATTTACAGGGGTACCCATGGCTGCCCACAGCACACCAGCAGCCAGCCCCGCACTCACCCCCATCCAGCTCGTCCAGTCCTTGAGCTTCACTTCGGTGTGACGCTTGAGCCAGGCGGAATTGAAAATCGCGAAGGCGACCCAGCACGCCATCGCCAGCAGGGCGAAGACCACCCCGCGCCAGAAGACCGAGCCCTGCAGCGGCAGTTCCAGACCCCCGCCCTGCGCAGCGATCATCAGGGCAAGGCCTGCCAAGGTCAGCAGCAAGCCCGGCAGGAGGCCGCCCCATCGCAAGCCGGTGGGCTTGCCCAGCAACATGACCCACACGGGAATCGTCCCGATGATGAGGGTGGGCACTTCGACACCCGCATCGCGAATGGCGTAAACCAGCAAAAGGTAGTAGCCGGAGAAACCCAAAACACTCAGCAGCAGCGCAGCCCCGGCCTGCCGCCAGGTGGGCCAATGGAAGCTGCCCCGCAGCAAGCCGAAGCCGATCATGCACAGCGAGGTCAGACCAAACACGATGAACCGGCCCGCCGCCAGATCCACCGGCAGCAAACCCGGCGCCAGCGCAGGCGCCACAAAAACCAAACCCCACAGCGCCCCTGCGGCCAAACCGGCAAGAACTCCCGCTAGCACATCACCGCCAAGCAGAAACTCCTCAATCTTTCGGCCGGCAAGGGTCAAATACCAAAACCGTCGTCGGCTGCAATGACTGCGCCGTTGATGAAGTGGCTCTGGTCTGAGCACAGGGTGACTAGCATGGCGTCCAGGTCGGTCGGGTGACCGATGCGTTTACGGGGCAGCATCTGCACCAGCTTTTGCCCGCCCTCGGTCTGCCAGTGATGGTGGTTGATTTCAGTGTCAATGTAGCCGGGACACAGCGCATTGACATTGATGCCGTACTTGCCCCACTCCAGGGCTTGCGCCTTGGTCATCTGGATGACGGCAGCCTTGCTCATGCAGTACACGCCGATTTGCGGCAAGACACGCAATCCGGCTACGGATGCGATGTTGACGATCCGCCCGCCGGTGTAGCTGCCGGGTGCTGCCCCTTTGGCGCGGGCCAACATCCGCTTGCCGACTTCTTGGGCCACAAAAAAAGCACCTTTGACGTTGGTGTTGAACATGAAGTCGTAGTCGTCGGGGCTCACTTCTTGCAATCGCTGTGTGGTGCTCACACCCGAATTGTTGATGAGGATGTCAATGGACCCGACCTCGGTCTCCGCATGGGCCACCGCCGACTTGATGGAGTCGTGATCGGTGACATCCAGTTCGATGACATGGGCGTCGCCGCCCTGCGCCTCAATTTCAGCCCGCAAGTCCTTGAGCTTGTCGATACGCCGGCTGGCCAGCACAACCGCCGCACCCGCTGCAGACAGGGTGCGGGCGAACTGCGCGCCGAGACCGCCCGAGGCCCCGGTGATGAATGCAATACGTCCGGAGAGATCGATGTTGTAAGCCATTGAGGGTGCCTCCATAAACCAAAAAAGAACGGTCGTTCTTTTTCTGAAAATCAGCGAATAAAATAGGGCAAGGGTTGCGTGCGCGGGAGCGCGAAAACGCCGCCGAGCTGGACAACCATTATCAAGCGAGACACGCATGACGAACCAAGAAATACTGGCCCAATTCGGCCCGCGCGAATCCATGGAATACGACGTGGTCGTGGTGGGAGGCGGCCCCGGCGGCCTGGCAACCGCCATCCGGCTGAAACAACTGGCCGCTGAGCAAGGCACCGATGTCTCGGTCGTGGTGCTGGAAAAGGGCTCGGAACCCGGCGCCCATATTCTGTCCGGCGCCATCATGGACCCCCGGGCGCTCACCGAATTGATTCCCGACTGGAAGGCCTTGGGCGCTCCGCTGAACCAGCCCGTCACCGAAGACGCCTATCTTTTCCTCGGAGAAAAGTCGGGCTTTCGCGTGCCCAACATGGTGCTGCCGCCCTTTGCGCACAACGAAGGCAACTACATCATCAGCCTGGGCGCGTTGACTAAATGGCTGGCCGAACGGGCCGAAGTCTTGGGCGTCGAGATCTTCCCCGGCTTTACTGCAGCCGAAGTGCTGTACACCGACTCAGGCGCCGTCCGGGGCGTTGCCACCGGTAACCTGGGCGTGGGCAAAGACGGCGAACCTACCGGCAACTTCCAGCTCGGCATGGAGCTGCTGGGCAAATACACCGTGTTTGCCGAAGGCGCGCGCGGACACCTGGGCAAGCAGCTGATTGCCCGCTACCAGCTCGACGCCGGCCGCGACCCGCAAAGCTTTGGCTTGGGCATCAAGGAGCTGTGGGAAATTGACCCCAGCCGCCACCAGCCCGGCTTTGTCATGCACACCGCCGGCTGGCCGATGGAAAGCGACACCTACGGCGGCGCATTTTTGTACCACCTGGAGGGCAACAAGGTGGCGTTAGGCTTTGTGACCGGACTGAACTACAGCAACCCCTACCTCAGCCCGTTCGAGGAATTCCAGCGTTGGAAGACGCACCCCCATGTGCGCTACTACTTTGAAAACGCGAAGGGCGAGCTCACCGCCAAGCGCCTGTCATATGGCGCTCGCGCCATCAATGCCAGCGGTATCAACGCGCTGCCCAAGACCGTTTTTCCCGGCGGCTGTCTGGTGGGCTGCAACGCGGGCTATCTGAATGTGAGCCGCATCAAGGGCAGCCACGCCGCCATCAAGACCGGCATGCTGGCTGCCCAGGCAGCCTACGAGGCGGTAGTTGCGGGCCGCCAGCATGACGAGCTGAGCGCCTACCCCGAAGCGTTCGAGAAAAGCTGGCTGCACACCGAACTGAATAAAGACCGCAACTTCAAGAACTGGTTCAAATACGGCCTGACCACCGCCACGCTGCTGAACGGCTTTGAGCAGTTTGTTCTGCGCGGACACATTCCCTGGACCCTGCACCGCGACAAGCCAGACCACGCTTACCTGAAGCCCGCAGCCGATTGCAAACCCATCGTGTACCCCAAGCCCGACGGCAAGCTCACCTTCGACCGGCTCTCCAGCGTGTTCATCAGTAACACCAACCACGAAGAGAATCAGCCCGCCCACCTCACACTGAAGGATGCATCGGTGCCGGTTGGCATCAATCTCGCGCAATACGCCGGACCCGAGGCCCGCTACTGCCCGGCCGGCGTGTACGAATACGTCAAAAACGACGACAACACCGACCGCCTGCAGATCAACGCCCAGAACTGTGTGCACTGCAAAACCTGCGACATCAAAGACCCGACCCAGAACATCGTGTGGGTCACGCCCGAGGGTGGCGGCGGGCCCAATTACGCGGGCATGTAAGGCACAACGATGGGCTGAATGGGTGATGGATCAGGCCGAGGTTAAGACGGCAGTGCGGGCGTCTAGCTCGGCAATGCAGGCCAGCATCTTGGCCCTGCAGTCCTCCATCAGAGCGGGCATGTCGTCCAAGGTCATGCCGGCGGTTGGAATAGGCGACAGGGTCTTGATGATGACCGAGCCGCTGTTCCAGCGGTTCAGGCGCATGGTGTTCTTGTAGCTGCTGCAGCACACGGGCACGATGGGCAGACCGGCGTTGATGGCCATCTGAAACGCGCCTTTCTTAAATGGCAGCAGGCCCTGGCCGTGGTTGCGCGTGCCTTCGGCAAAGACCCATATCGAGGTATCTTGCGACTGCATCACCGCAGTGGTGTGCAGCATGGCGGCTTTGGCTTTGGCCGCGTTGCCGCGATCAATCAGGATGTTGCCTGCCAACCAGAAAATCTGCCCGAAAAGCGGCAGCCATTTCAGGCTTTGCTTACCAATGGACACGGTGCGCGGCGGCACCGCGCCGCCCAGCACAAACAAGTCCCAGTTGGACTGGTGGTTGGCCACAATCACAAACGGATTGGGCTGCGCCTGCCAGTCTGCGGTCTCTACCTGCAGGCGCAGGCCCATGATCCGCAGAGAAGGCACTGCGAACACCTTGCCGCAGAGGCGCGAGTTGTCGGGGTGGAAAGGCCGCGCCAGGCAGATGAGCAAACTCACCACTGAGGCGAACAGAAAGTAGACACCGATCAGCACGAGCCGAGGGATATGAAGCATGAGACTAGGGTGATTAAAAACGGCGCAATAGTAGCAAGCCAAACCCTCGTTTAGAATTTGCGCAGGTCAGGAGAGCGCCCCTCAAGGGGGCCGCCGAAGGCGCAGGACGGCTGATTGCAGCGGTCTGAACGCTCAGGCAAAAGGACTGACCCCTGCCGGCAGTGCGTGCACCGCTGGCAACACCCCACTGGAGAGAGCTTGTGCCGCATCTGATGCGCGCCGCGAGCCACCGAAGGAGCAAACCGCAGTCGGCGCACCGGGCACAAGCCCCTTGCACGCAGGCCCGGCGAATCTCTCAGGTAAAGCGGACAGCGGGGGCAGCACCGGACGCACGCAGCCCTGCGAGCGCCTCGGGTTTTGACTTGCCCCGCTAGCGCACTGCGCTTGGCCCGTTTGGATTGCCGCCATGTCCTCGCCCTCCTCCGATTCAATCGCTCAGCCCGCGCCACTGCAAACCACGCCCCTGCACGCTTTGCATCTGGAGCTTGGCGCCCGCATGGTGCCCTTTGCCGGCTACTCCATGCCAGTGCAATACCCCGCCGGTCTGATGGCCGAACACCACCACACCCGCCGCGCTGCGGGCCTGTTTGATGTGTCGCACATGGGCCAGTTGCGCCTGAGTGGCGCGGATGCGGCGTCCGCGTTTGAGAGCCTGATGCCGGTGGACGTGATCGACCTGCCGGTGGGCAAACAACGCTACGGCCTGCTGCTCAATGAGGAGGGCGGCATCGTCGACGACCTGATGTTCTTCAAGCAGGCCGACGACGAACTGTTCGTCATCGTCAACGGCGCCTGCAAGGCGGGAGATTTCGCCCACATTCAGGCCGCCATCGGGAACCGCTGCCAGGTCACACCCCTGCCGGACTACGCGCTCCTGGCGCTGCAAGGGCCGCAGGCTGTGACCGCGCTGGAGCGCCTGGCCGCCGGGGTGGAGAAGCTGGTGTTCATGACCGGCGGCGAGTTCACCGTTCGCACCGCCGGGCAGGAATTTGTGGTGTTCCTCACCCGCAGCGGCTACACCGGAGAGGACGGGTTTGAAATCTCTGTCCACAACCGCCACGCCGAGGCGCTGGCACGCGCCCTCCTGGCGCAGCCGGAGGTGCAGCCGGTGGGCCTGGGGGCGCGCAATTCGCTGCGGCTGGAGGCTGGACTGTGCCTGTACGGCAACGACATCGACACCACCACCACGCCGGTCGAGGCCAGCCTGAACTGGGCCATCCAAAAGGTGCGCCGCACCGGTGGCGCGCGGGCCGGCGGATTTCCGGGTGCTACAAAAATACTAGCTGCTCTCGCAGTATCTACGGGCTCTGGCAGCCCAAAAGGCACTAAAAAAAGGGTCGGTCTGGTGGCGCTGGAGCGCATACCGGTGCGCGAGCACACAGCCTTGCAAGACGCCACCGGCCAGCCCATTGGCGAAGTCACCAGCGGCCTGCTGGGGCCCAGCATCGACAAGTGCATCGCCATGGCCTATGTGGACGCAGCCCACAGCGCCCCGGGCAGCCGGGTGAACGCCCTGGTACGCGGCAAGCCGGTGCCCATGGAGGTGTGCGCCATGCCCTTTGTACCCAACCGCTATTTCCGTGGCTGATGACGCAGCCCGCGGCGAGCCCGCCAATCCCAAGCCCGAAGGCCGGACGCCCCCCTGGCAGCCGCTACATTCTGGGCTGGCAGGTTCACGTTCCGGTGGTTCAACCCCTCTTTAATTTCCACGTTTTCACTTCCGTTTTCAGGAGAACAACATGTCCCTCAAATACACCCCCGACCACGAATGGCTTCAGGTCGACGGCGATATCGCCATTGTTGGCATCACCCACCACGCGCAGGACGCGCTGGGCGACGTGGTGTTTGTAGACCTGCCCTCCGTGGGCGCGGTGATCCACGCCAAGGCTGTGGCCGGCGTGGTGGAGTCGGTCAAGGCGGCGGCTGATGTGTACATGCCGGTGACCGGCGAAGTGCTGGAGGTGAATGAAGACCTGCGCAGCGACCCGTCGCTGGCCAACACCGACCCGCTGGGCACGGGCTGGTTCTTCAAGGTCAAGCTCTCAGACCCTGCCGAGCTCGAAGGCCTGATGGACGAAACCAGCTACACCAGCTTCGCGGCCAAGCCGTAAGGCCCCGCCGGCGGCCCACGCCGAACCCGTGGGCCCGCTGCTCCCTCAACCGCCCTCCACCACCCGCCGCCGCCGCCGAACACTACCGCCATGCCAAACTCATCCCAATTTCCCCACTCCCTCACCGCACTGGAAAACGCCAGCGAATTCCACGCCCGCCACATCGGAATTACCGCCGACGACGAAGCGCAGATGCTGCAAACCATTGGCGAGCCCAGCCGCCAGGCGCTGATTGCCAGCGTCGTGCCCGCCAGCATTGCGCGCAGCAGCGCGATGGACATTCCCTCCGCCATCAGCGAGGCCGCCGCACTGGCCGAGCTCAAAGCCCTGGCCGGCAAGAACAAGGTGCTCAAGAGCTTTATCGGCCAGGGCTACTACGGCACCCACACCCCTGGCGTCATCCTGCGCAATATTCTGGAGAACCCCGCCTGGTACACCGCCTACACGCCCTACCAGGCTGAAATTTCGCAGGGCCGTATGGAGGCGCTGATCAACTTCCAGACCATGGTCTGCGACCTGACCGCCATGCCGATTGCCAATGCCTCCATGCTCGACGAGGCCACCGCCGCCGCCGAAGCAATGACGCTGGCGCGCCGCTCGGTCAAGGCCCGGGGCAATGTGTTCATCGTTGCAGGTGATGCGCACCCCCAGACCATCGAAGTCATCCAGACGCGCGCCGCGCCTCTGGGCATCGTCGTCAAGCTGGCCGACTCCCAGGAGCAGTGGGACGCGTTGCTTGCCGGCGACGATTACTTTGCCGTGCTGGAACAGTACCCCTCCACCAGCGGGCGCCTGGGCGAGGAAGGCGATGACGTCAAAACCGTGCACCGCAAAGGCGGCGCCTACATCGTCGCCGCCGACCTGCTGGCCCTGACCCTGCTCGTCCCCCCCGGCGAATGGGGTGCCGGTGACCCGGCAGGCGCAGCCGACATCGTGGTGGGAACCACCCAGCGCTTTGGCATGCCAATGTGCAACGGCGGTCCGCACGCGGCCTACATGGCCTGCCGTGACGAGTTCAAACGCTCCATGCCCGGCCGCCTGGTGGGCGTGAGCATCGATGTCCACGGCAACCCTGCCTACCGCCTGGCGTTGCAAACCCGCGAGCAGCACATCCGCCGCGAAAAAGCCACCTCCAACATCTGCACCGCGCAGGTGCTGCCGGCGGTGGTGGCCAGCATGTACGCCGTCTACCACGGCCCGCAGGGGCTTGCGCGTATTGCCACGCGCGTTGCCACCCTGACAGCAATTCTTGCCCGGGGACTGGAGCAGCTCGGCGTCGAAACCGGCAGGCCCGGTGCCTTCGACACGCTCTGTCTCAAAACGGATGGCGCTACCAAAGCAATAGCTTCCCGCGCAGTATCCGCGGGGGTGAACGTACGTATTGCATGGGATGATTACATCTGCATCTCGCTCGACGAGACCACCACGCGTGACGATGTGGAACTGCTGTGGAGCCTCTTCGCCCAGCCCGGCCAGGCACTGCCGCAGGTGGCCGATTTTGAGTCCGGCACCGAGCCCCGGATTCCGGCCGCCCTGCGCCGCACCAGCCCCTTCCTCACCCACCCGGTTTTCAACAGCCACCACTCCGAGACCGCCATGCTGCGCTACATCCGCGCACTCAGTGACAAAGACCTGGCGCTGGACCGCAGCATGATTCCGCTGGGCAGCTGCACCATGAAACTCAACGCCACCAGCGAGATGATTCCCGTCACCTGGCCCGAGTTCGCCAACATCCACCCCTTTGCCCCGGCCGACCAGCGCGCCGGCTACTCCGAGCTGGATGCACAGCTGCGGGCCTGGCTGTGCGCCGCCACCGGCTACGCAGGCATCAGCCTGCAGCCCAACGCCGGCAGCCAGGGCGAATACTCAGGCCTTCTGGTCATCAAGGCCTACCACGAAGCCCGCGGCGAGAGCCACCGCAACATCTGCCTCATCCCCAGCAGCGCGCACGGCACCAACCCGGCCAGCGCCATGATGGCGGGCATGACGGTGGTGGTCACCCAATGCGATGAAAGCGGCAACGTGGACATGGCCGACCTGCAGGCCAAGTGCGAGCAACATAGCGCCAACCTGGCCGCGGTGATGATCACTTACCCCAGCACCCACGGCGTGTTCGAGACCAGCGTCAAGGCACTGTGCGCGCTGGTGCACCAGCACGGCGGGCGGGTCTATGTGGACGGCGCCAACATGAACGCACTGGTGGGCACCGCAGCCCCCGGCGAATTTGGCGGCGACGTGAGCCACCTGAACCTGCACAAGACCTTCTGCATCCCCCACGGTGGCGGAGGGCCCGGCGTGGGGCCGGTGTGTGTGGTGGAAGACCTGGTGCCCTACCTGCCCGGCCATGCCACCGGCGGTCTGCCGGGAACGGGGGCGGTCTCGGCGGCGCCCCTGGGTAATGCCGCCGTGCTGCCGATCAGCTGGATGTACTGCCGCATGATGGGCCCCGACGGACTGAAGCAGGCCACCGAAGTCGCCATCCTGAGCGCCAACTACATTAGCGCCCAGCTCGGCCCGCACTACCCAACGCTCTACGCCTCAGCCGGCCAAAACGGCCGCCCCGGCCATGTGGCGCATGAATGCATTCTGGATTTGCGCCATTTCAAGGACAGCTGCGGCGTGATGGCCGAAGACGTGGCCAAGCGCTTGATGGACTACGGCTTTCACGCGCCCACCCTGTCGTTTCCTGTGCCCAACACGCTGATGGTGGAGCCCACCGAGAGCGAAACACTCGCCGAGCTGGACCGCTTTATCAACGCTATGGTGGCCATTCGCGGCGAGATTGCTCGCATCGAGAGCGGCGAGTGGCCGCGCGACAACAACCCGCTCAAACACGCGCCCCACACCGCAGCCAGCGTGATCGGCGAGGCGTGGGAGCGGCCTTACAGCCGCGAGCTGGGCGCCTTCCCGCTGGCCAGCCTCAAGGCCAACAAGTACTGGCCCACGGTCGGCCGGGTGGACAACGTCTGGGGCGACCGCAACCTGTTCTGCGCTTGCGTGCCAGTGGCGGACTACGCCTGAAATCCGGCGGGCCGGCAGCCTAAATGCTGCCGGCGCCCTAAACAGGGCTGGTAGCCTAAATGCTGCCAGCAATGGGCGCCAGGCCGGGCACCACATCGCCGCACTGGGCGCGGTGGCGCAGGGCGTGGTCCATCACCACCAGCGCCAGCATGGCCTCGGCAATCGGGGTGGCGCGAATGCCCACGCAGGGGTCGTGGCGGCCCTTGGTGACTACCTCGGTGGGATTGCCTTGGGCGTCAATGGAGGCGCGCGGGGTGATGATGGAGCTGGTGGGCTTGATGGCAATGCTCACCTCCAGATCCTGCCCGGTGGTGATGCCGCCCAGCACGCCGCCGGCGTTGTTGCTCGCAAAGCCGGCCGGGGTGAGCGAGTCGCCGTGGGTGGTGCCGCGCTGCGACACGCTGGCAAAACCGGCGCCGATTTCCACGCCCTTGACCGCATTGATGCCCATCATCGCGTAGGCAATGTCCGCGTCCATCTTGTCAAACAGCGGCTCTCCCAGACCCACCGGCACCCGGCTGGCGCTCACGCGAATGCGGGCGCCGCAGGAGTCGCCGGCTTTGCGCAGGGCGTCCATGTAGTCTTCCAGCGACTGCACATCGGACACCGGCGCAAAGAAAGGGTTGTGCGGCACATGCTCCCAGGACTCAAACCCAATCTGCATCTCGCCGATTTGGGTCATGCAGCCGCGAAACTCGGTGCCAAACTTTTCTTTGAGCCACTTCTTCGCCACCGCGCCGGCCGCCACCATCGGGGCGGTGAGCCTCGCGCTGGAGCGGCCGCCACCGCGCGGATCACGAATGCCGTACTTCTGGAGGTAGGTGTAGTCCGCGTGGCCAGGACGAAAGGTCTCGAGGATGTTGCCGTAATCCTTGCTGCGCTGGTCAGTGTTCTGGATGAGCAGGGCGATCGCGGTGCCGGTGGTTTTGCCCTGGTAGACGCCGCTCAGGATCTGCACAGCATCGGGCTCGTTGCGCTGGGTCACATGGCGACTGGTGCCGGGGCGGCGGCGGTCAAGGTCGATCTGGATGTCAGCCTCGCACAAGTCCATGCCCGGGGGGCAACCGTCGATGATGCAGCCGATGGCCGGGCCGTGGGATTCACCGAAGTTGGTGACGGTGAAAGTGTGTCCGAAGGTGTTTCCGCTCATAGTGAAGGCATTATCCGCGACCCACCAGCGGGGGCTCCATGGGGGCGGATGCAAACGGCGCGCCGCCCTTCGGAGTCGCTACGCCTTTGCGGCTGAACCCGCGTGCCGTTTGCTCATTCGAAGTCACTCCCTGGAGCTTGTGAAGCTTGGGAAGGGGTCACGTCAGCAACCTTGCACCAGCGGCCTTCGAGGCTTTTGCGTCGAAGGTCAGAAACGGCAGCGCGTCACCCTTTCGAGCCAGCGCCAAAT
>NZ_CAMCVG010000054.1 GCF_945881795.1 Rhodoferax sp. OV413 | reverse complement strand
ATAAGCGCGGGCATTATCGAACACTGAGACGCACATTTATAGCGCACTACACTTACTGTTGTGAGTCTCATCAAATCTGTTTCGACCGTGTCCCTGTGGACCTTGGCCTCCCGCATTACCGGCCTGGCGCGGGAGCTTCTGATGGCGGCGGCCTTTGGCGCCAGTGCGATGACAGACGCGTTCAACGTCGCCTTCCGAATCCCCAACCTGTTTCGCCGGCTGTTTGCCGAGGGCGCCTTCAGCCAGGCTTTTGTGCCGGTGCTGGCCGCCAGCAAGGCGCGCCATGGCGATGCGCCCACCAAAGTGCTTGTCGACCGGGTGGCTACGCTGCTGGTTCTGGCGCTGGTAGTGACCTGTGTTGTGGGCGTTTTAGCCGCCCCCTGGCTGGTGTGGGCTATGGCCAGCGGTCTGCAAAAAGACCCCGCGGGTTTTGACGCCGCCGTCTTTATGACGCGTTTCATGTTTCCCTACATCGGCTTTATGTCGATGGTGGCGCTGGCGTCCGGCGTGCTCAATACCTGGAAGCGTTTTGCCGTGCCTGCCGCAACGCCGGTGCTGCTCAATGTGTGCATGATCGGCGCGGCCTGGCTCCTGGTGCCATGGTTCCGGCAACAGGGCATTGAGCCGATTTTTGCCATGGCGGCGGGGGTGATGCTGGGCGGGCTGCTGCAGTTGCTGGTGCAAATTCCGGCCCTGCTCAAGATTGGCATGCTGCCGCGCCTGGGGCTTTCGCTCAGTTCGCTGCGCCAGGCTGTGGCCGACCCCGATACGCGCAACATCGGCCGGCTGATGCTGCCGGCGCTTCTCGGTGTGAGCGTGGCGCAGATTTCCCTGCTCATCAATACGCAGATTGCCTCGCACCTCCCCACCGGCAGTGTGAGCTGGCTCACCTACGCCGATCGCTTGATGGAGTTCCCCACCGCGATGTTGGGTGTGGCGTTGGGTGTGGTGCTCATGCCGCAGCTGGCCGGCGCCCGCGCGCGGGACGATGCGCAAAATTATTCGGCCCTGCTGGATTGGGGCCTGCGAATCGTGGTGTTGCTAGCGGTGCCCTGCGCTGTGGGGCTGCTGCTTTTTGCCAAACCCATCGTGGCCGTGCTTTACCACTATGGCGCTTTCACCGGGGCCGACGTAATGCAAACCACCCGCGCGCTGATGGGCTGGGGGGTCGGTCTGGTGGGCTTGGTGGCCATCAAGGTGCTGGCGCCGGGCTACTACGCCAGCCAGGATATCAAGACCCCCGTGCGCATTGCGGTGGTGGTGCTGATTGCGACCCAGCTGATGAATCTGGTACTGGTGCCGCACTTCCAACACGCAGGGCTGTCGCTGTCTATCAGCCTGGGCGCACTGCTCAACGCGGGCTGGCTGCTGGTGGGGCTGGTGCGGCGGGGCAGCTTCCGGCCGCTGGCGGGCTGGGGGCGCTTTGTGTTGCAGGTGGCTGCTGCCACTGCCGTGCTGGTGGCTTACCTGATGTGGGCGCAGGGTCTGGTTGACTGGGTGGAAATGCGCGCGCAGGCCTGGCTGCGCATCGGCTGGCTGGCATTGCTGTTGGCAGGGGCAGCGGGGCTTTACTTCGCGGTGCTGCGGGTGGCGGGCCTGAATGTGCGGCAGTTCATAAAGCGGTAAAGTGGAGCTGTCATGCATTTAGATTTCAGTGTTCCCACCCCGCACGCCTACTTTGCCCGCTTGGTGCAAAGTGACGACAGTTTTCCACTGCTCGAGGCGGCGCTCTGTCTTGCGCAGGACGAATACCCCGCGCTCGACCTGCAGGGCTGCCTGGACACGGTAGACCAGCTCCAAGCGCGGGTGCAGCGCAGGCTGGCTGCCGATGCGGCGCCGCTGCAAAAAATACGGGTGCTCAACCAGTTTTTCTACAACGACCTGGGCTTTGGCGGCAACGTCAACAACTACTACGACCCCGACAACAGCTTTCTCTCCGAGATGCTGAGGCAGCGGCGGGGCATTCCGATTTCGCTGGCGGTGCTGTGGATGGAGCTTGCGCACGGCCTGCGGTTGGACGCCAAGGGCGTGAGCTTTCCGGGACATTTTTTGGTCAAGGTGAGTTTGCCCATGGGCATGGCGGTGATTGATCCGATGTCCGGGCGGTCGCTGAGCCGCGAGGCATTGTCCGAAATGCTCGAGCCCTACCGCCGCCGCAGCGGGCTGGTGGAATCGTTTGAAGCGCCGCTGGGACTGTATCTGCAGCCTGCCACAGGGAGAGACATCATCGCCCGCATGCTGCGCAACCTAAAAGAAATTTACCGATCGCAGCAGGACTGGCAGCGCTTGCTGGCGGTGCAGGAGCGGCTGGTGATTTTGCTGCCGCAGGCCTGGTCGGAATACCGCGACCGCGGCATGGCCCACGCAGAGCTCGGTCATGCCAATGAGGCGCTCGCGGACTTGGAGTTGTACCTGTCCCACGCCGAAAACGTGATCGATGTGGGCCTGGTGGCCAACCAGGTCAAGGGCCTGCGCGAAAGCAGCGGGCGCTAAGCCCGCCGCTGCAAGCATTTAGGCCACCACGACCTGCGCGCCGCTGCCCTGTACAGCAATCACGCCCACGGTGTGGACCGTCTCTCCGCTGGCGCGCAGCGTGGCGGACACCGCATCCGCCTTCGCCGCATCCACCACCACCACCATGCCGATGCCGTTATTGAAGGTGCGGTTCATTTCGGTGTTGTCAATGCCGGCGGTCCGCTGCAGCCAGGCAAACAGCTCGGTCTGCGGCCAGCTGCCATGGGTCAGGTGGGCGGCCAAACCATCGGGCAGCACGCGCGGAATGTTCTCCAGCAGGCCGCCGCCGGTGATGTGGGCCAGGGCCTTGATGCCGCCGCTCGCCTCGGTGTGCGGGTGGGCTGCCAGCGCGGCCAGCACGTTTTTCACATACAGGCGGGTGGGCTCCATGATGGCGGCTTTGAAGGGCTTGCCATCCAGCGTGGCGGGCAGGGTGCCGGCGCTTTCAGCGCGCTCGATGCACTTGCGCACCAGGCTGAACCCATTGGAGTGCACGCCGGACGACGCCAGACCCAGCACCACATCCCCCGCTTGCACCTCAGCGCCGGTAAGGATCTTTGACTTTTCGACTACGCCCACCGCAAAGCCGGCGAGATCGTATTCGCCCGCGGGGTACATGCCCGGCATCTCGGCCGTCTCGCCGCCGATCAGGGCGCAGCCGGAGAGCTCGCAGCCCCGGGCGATGCCGCCCACCACCGCAGCGGCGGTGTCCACATCCAACTTGCCGCAGGCAAAGTAGTCCAGAAAAAACAGCGGCTCGGCGCCTTGCACCAGCACATCGTTCACGCTCATGGCCACCAGGTCGATGCCCACGGTGTCGTGCATGCCCCACTCAAAGGCCAGCTTGAGCTTGGTGCCTACGCCATCGGTGCCACTTACAAGCACCGGCTCCTGGTAACGCTTGGGCACCTCAAACAGCGCGCCGAAACCTCCGATGCCCGCCAACACACCTTCGCGCATCGTCTTTTTGGCCAGCGGCTTGATGCGCTCGACCAGCGCGTCGCCGGCCACGATGTCGACACCGGCGTCTTTGTAAGAAAGGGGAGTGGAAGCGGAGGTTTGGGTCATGGCGGGGTGAGGGTGGCGTCCGGCGAAGGCGGACACCGATAGAATTTGCTCAGATTTTAAGGGTTCGCCCCCACTCGTTTCGTCTCATGAATTTCTCCCCCACCCAAAAAAGCTTTGTCGCATGGTCGGCCATGGCTGCGGCCTGCGCGCTGGTGTTGTGGCTACTGGCGCCGGTGTTGGCGCCGTTTGCGCTGGCGGCGGTCCTGGCCTACGCGCTCACGCCGGTGGTGGACTGGCTTGACACCGCCGGCCGCGGCCGCATGCCGCGCATGGTGGCGGTGCTGCTGGTGGAGGCCTTCTTTCTGCTGGCGCTGCTGAGCGTGGCTTTGCTGATCGTGCCCATCCTGGCCAAAGAGATGCCGCTGATGCGTGAGCAGTTGCCCGCCTTGCTGGACCAGCTCAATGGCAGCCTCAGGCCTTGGCTTGCGCAGTGGGGCATCAAGCTCTCGCTGGACGTGGACAGCATCAAATCCTTCGTGATGAAGTACCTCAACGCCAACTTTGAAGACGCGTTTGCGTCGGTGCTGGCCTCGGTCAAGCTCGGCGGCAGCGTCGCCTTTGCCTTGATCGGCAATGCCATCCTGATCCCGGTGGCCTTGTTTTACCTGCTGATGGACTGGAGCCGCTTCATGGGTCAGTTGCGCTCGCTGGTGCCGCCCCGCATGCGCGCGCCCACCGACGGCTTCCTGCGGGAGGCCGATCAGGTGCTGGGGCAGTATTTGCGCGGGCAGCTGCTGGTGATGATGTTGCTGGCCGTGGGCTACAGCGGTGGGCTCGCGCTCTTCGGGCTCGATCTGGCGCTGCCGATTGGCATCTTCACCGGGTTGGCGATTTTTGTGCCCTATGTGGGATTTGGCGTGGGGCTGGTGCTGGCCTTGCTGGCGGGCCTGCTGGAGTTCTCTGCAACGCAGGGCATTGCCTACCCCTTGCTGATGGTGGCGGTGGTGTACGGCCTGGGGCAGGCGATTGAGAGCTTTTTGCTCACGCCGCGTCTGGTGGGCGAGCGCATCGGGCTGCATCCTCTGGCGGTGATTTTTGCCTTGCTGGCCTTCGGGCAGCTGTTTGGTTTCGTGGGCGTGCTGGTGGCCCTGCCGGTCAGCGCGGTGTTGCTGGTAGCCATTCGCCGCGCGCGCGCCGGTTATCTGTCCAGCCGGCTGTACCTGGGCTGATCGGAGCGCATGAAACAGATTGCGCTGGACATCGGCCTGAGCGCAGGCCCCACGGTTAACAACTTCTTTGCCGGCCCCAACGAGGCGGCGCTCAAGCACCTTCGTCTGTGGCTTGGCGATAAGAGTCAGGCGGCCACACGCTCACCGGTTCCCATCTACCTCTGGGGGCCTGAGGGGAGCGGCAAGAGTCACCTCCTCCAAGCCGTCCGCGAGGGACTGCGCGAGCAGGGCGCCCAGGTGGGCTGGCTGGGTGCTACCGATGTGCCCGCCGCGTTCGACGAGCGCTGGGCCGCGGTGCTGCTCGACGACGTGCATCTTTTCACCGCCGAGCAGCAGCACGTGGCCTTTAACTGGTTTGTCAATGCACAAACGCACCACAAGCCGGTGCTTGCCGCCGGTCTGTGGGCGCCTGCGGACCTGAAGCTGCGCGACGACCTGCGCACCCGGCTGGGCTGGGGGCACATCTTCAGCCTGCAGCTGCTGTGCGAGGCCGAGCGGCGCGGGGTGCTGCGCAAAGCGGCAGACGCGCGCGGCGTGTTCCTGAGCGATGAGGTGATGGACTTCATGCTCAAACGCTTCAGCCGCGACCTCGGCAGCCTGATGGAGCTGCTGGACCTGCTGGACGGCTACTCGCTGCAGACGCAGCGCGCCATCACCATTCCCCTCATCAAATCCATGCTGGAAAACACATGACCGCCCGCAAGCTCGCACTTTTTGACCTGGACCACACCCTGATTCCGCTGGACTCTGACTTCGCCTGGGGCGAATTCACCACCGCACTGGGCTGGACCGATGCCGACGCCTTCCAGCAGAAAAACCAGGAGTTTTACGAGCACTACAAGGCCGGAACCCTGGATATTCACGCCTATTGCCGGTTTGCCACGGCGGCGGTGGTCCGCCAGGGTGCTAGTAAATCGATAGCTGCCCACGCAGATTTCATGCGTGATTTCATCGAAAAAAGCATTCAACCGCAGGCCCTGAAGCTGGTGCGGGACCATCAGGCTGCGGGAGACGATGTGGTCATCGTGACCGCGACCAACGCCTTCGTGACCCGCCCGATTGCGGCGGCGTTCGGCGTGGGGGAGCTGATTGCGGTGGATCTGGTGGTGGACGATGCCCCCGGCGGCACCGGCTGGTACACCGGCGAAATTGCCGGCGTGCCCTCGTTTCGCGAAGGCAAGGTCACCCGCGTCGAGCAGTGGCTGGCCGCCCGCGGGCTGGCCTGGGATGCGGTGCACACCACCTTTTATTCGGACTCCATCAACGATCTCCCGCTCATGGAGAAGGCCGACGTGCCGGTGGCTACCAACCCCGATCCGCGCCTGCGCGCGCTGGCGGGGCAGCGGGGATGGCGCATACTCGAGCTCTTCTCCTGACCCCCGGGCAGGACCGCTAGGAAACTGACATTGATCAAAAAATTCATCGATAAATTGCTGGGCAAGGACCGTGCTGGCGCTGCTGCCAAGTCCCGCTTCGGCAAGCGCGTTGATATTCCCGCCTCGGTGCACGGCATCGACCCCACTCTGGTGGATGAGCGCGCTGTGAACGTGGTGCGCACCCTCAAACAAGCCGGTTTTGAAGCCTATGTGGTGGGCGGCGCGGTGCGCGACCTGCTGGTCGGCCTGCGGCCCAAGGACTTTGACGTGGCCACCAACGCCACACCCGAGCAGGTGAAAAGCCTGTTCCGCCGGGCCTTCATCATCGGGCGGCGTTTCCGCATCGTGCACGTGGTCTACGGCCGGGGGCGCGAGCACGAGGTGATTGAGGTGTCCACCTTCCGTGCCTATCTGGACAATGCCGCGGCCGAACAGGTCGCCGGCAACGAACGCACCAGCAAGAGCGAGCTCGCCGGCATGAAACACGCGGTGGACAGCACCGGCCGCGTGCTGCGCGACAACGTCTGGGGCCCGCAGGAGGAAGACGCGGTGCGCCGCGACTTCACCATCAACGCCATGTACTACGACCCCGAAACGCAAATCGTGGTCGACTATCACAATGGCCTGAAAGACTCCAAGAGCCGCACCCTGCGCATGATTGGCGACGCCGCCACCCGCTACCGCGAAGACCCGGTGCGCATCATCCGCGCGGTACGTTTTGCGGCCAAGCTCAGCCCGCTGGGCTTCAAGCTCGAGCCCAAGACCGCCGGCCCGCTGATCAAGAGCCAGAAGCTCCTGAACGATGTGCCGCAGAGCCGCTTGTTTGACGAGATGCTCAAGCTGCTGCAAACCGGCCACGCGCTGGCCTCGATCGAGCAACTCAAGCTGCTCGGTCTGGCCACCGGCATCTACCCGCTGCTGGACGTGGTGGTGGAGCGGGCCGAACAGGACTTTGTGGCCGCTGCTCTCAAAGACACCGACCGCCGCGTCAGCGAGGACAAGCCGGTGGCGCCGAGCTTTCTGCTGGCGTGCGTGCTGTGGGCCGATGTGCGCGACGGCTGGGCCCAACGCCTGCAAAGCGGTCAGCACAGCCACCCTGCGCTGCAGGATGCGATTGAAGACGTGTTCAACGCCCGCATCGGCGATGTGTCGGGCCGCGGCAAGCTCGCCGGCGACATGCGCGAAATCTGGCTCATGCAGCCGCGCTTTGACAAGCGGGTGGGCAGCACGCCCTTCGGCATGGTCGAGCAGCCGCGTTTTCGGGCGTCTTTTGACTTCATGCGCCTGCGCGCCGAAGCGGGCGAGATTGATGAAACCCTGGCCGACTGGTGGCAGGAGTTCAGCACCGCCAGCGACGAGGTGCGCCAGGACATGGTGGATCAGGTCCGCACCGAGCAACAGCAGCAACGCAAAATGGTTCCCAAAGGCCCCCGCCCGGCGCGCACCGCCCGTGCGCCAAGGCCTGCGCCCGCCGCGGGAGAACGGCCGGATGGGGGCGATGCGTCGTCTGCGGCGCACTCTGACGAAGCGGGTGATGGCGCTGATTTTGCGGGCGACACGGGCGGAAAAATGGGTGGAACTATCGTCGGAGATGGCGCCGGAGATAGCGCCGGAGATGCGCCCCGCAAGCGCCGCCGGCGTCGCCGGGGTGGCGCAGCGCGCGGTGCCGGTGAAGGTGGCAGCGTAGACGGTGCGGGGGGCGGCCCCGCAGCCTCCGGCGACTGAGCCTTGGCGTTGCGCGAACCGGTCAGGGTCTACATCGGCCTGGGCGCCAACCTGGGCGACCCCGCTGCCACGGTGCGCAGCGCGATCGCGGGGCTGGCCGCGCTGCCGCACACCACTCTCTTAGCCACGTCGGGCTTGTACCGCAGCACCCCGGTAGATTCCGGCGGGCCGGATTATGTCAACGCGGTAGCCGCGCTAGACACCCGCCTCACCGCTCCCGCCTTGTTGGCAGGCTTGCAAGCGCAAGAGCAGCAAGCCGGCCGCGAGCGCCCCTACCGCAACGCGCCCCGCACCCTGGATCTGGACCTCTTGCTCTTCGGATCTGCCCGCATTGCGAGCCCCGCGCTTACCGTGCCCCACCCCCGCATGGCCGGGCGCGCTTTCGTGCTGCTGCCCTTGGCCGAGATTGCGCCGGGTCTGGTGCCGCCAGAGTGGCTGCGTGCGGTTGAAGGGCAGGGGGTGTGGCGCTTGCTTTGACACGACAGGTGTTGGTGTATATCATGATACATACCAACAACTTGGGGACTGCACATGCACCAAACCGCGAAAATTTTTGCCTCAGGCCGCAGCCAGGCGGTGCGCCTGCCTCTGGAATACCGGTTCGATGTGGCGGAAGTCTTTATCCGGCGCGACCCGCTCACCGGCGATGTGGTTTTGTCCCGCAAGCCCAGCGATTGGCAGGGCCTGATGGACGCAGTGGCGCTCAATCAGGACCAGGATTTAATGCTGGAGCGTCGCCAGACCCGCGCCCGGCGCGACCCGTTTGAATGCCTGGAGCCGTGAACCAGCGCTATATGCTGGACACCAATGTGGTCAGCCACATCATGCAGGGGCGGGATGCCCCTTTGCTGGCGCGCTTAGGCGCGCTGGTGGTGGGCCAGGTGGTGATTTCCAGCGTTACCTTGGCTGAGCTGGAGTACGGCATTCACCGCAAGGCTGGCGCGGCGGGATTGCGAAATGCGCTCACCCAGTTGCTGCAACGCGTGGATGTGTTGCCCTGGGACGAGAAAGTTGCCACCGTGTACGGCGAGCTGTGCGCGACGCTGGAGTCTCAAGGCATCAACCTCAGCGACTTCGACATGATGATTGCAGCCCATGCCATCGCTACAGGGGCAACGCTGGTGAGCCGCGACAAGGCGTTTCAGCAAGTGCCGCAACACCGGCTGCAGCTGCAGGTCTGGTAGCGCGCCTTACAGCTCCGCAATCAACTCAATCTCCACACAGGCTCCCAGCGGTATCTGAGCCACGCCGAAGGCGCTGCGGGCGTGGGCGCCGACTTGGGGGCCGAACACCTGGCCGAAGAGTTCGCTCGCCCCGTTGGTCACCAGGTGTTGCTCGGTGAAGTCGGGGGTGGAGTTGACCAGCGACATCACCTTGACGATGCGCTTGACGCGGTTGAGGTCGCCGACGGCGGCGTGCAGGGTGCCCAGCAGGTCGATGGCGATTGCGCGGGCTGCGGCTTTGCCTTCTTCGGTGCTCGTGTCTTTGCCGAGCTGGCCTACCCAGGGCTTGCCGTCTTTCCTGGCGATGTGGCCGCTCAAAAACACCAGGTTACCGGTTTGCACAAACGGCACATAGGCGGCAGCGGGCACCGTCACCGGGGGCAGTGTGATCTGAAGTTCGGCGAGTTTGTCGTAAATGCTCATGGTGCGGGTCTCTGTGGTTGAGGGATGAAAATGGGCTTTAAGGCTTATGTTACCTGCGGTGGCAGCTATGAAAAACGCAGCAACATCGCGCGCTTGCTTGCATTGGGATCTAGGTTTGTGACTGGGACTGGGACTGGGATGGTGTGGGCGCGGATGCCTGCGCCGCGCCCGTCCCGACTTCTTCCACCGTTACAGCCACGCTCAGGGTATGCCGCGAACCGCCGTGGATGACGCCGCGCAGGGGCGACACATCGCCGAAGTCGCGGCCGGTGGCCAGGGTCACATAATCCGCGCCCGGCGCGTGCCAGCCCCAGCGCTTGTTGGTCGGGTCAAAGTTCACCCAGCGCGCGCCTTCGGGCAGGTCGGGCACGTAAATGCTGACCCAGGCGTGCGAGGCGTCGCTGCCGACCAGCTTGGTCTCTCCCGGAGCCGGCTGGGTGAGCAGGTAACCACTCACATAACGCGCCGGCAGGCCCATGCTTCGCCAGCAGGCCAGCATGATGTGGGCAAAGTCCTGGCACACGCCCTTGCGCTGCTCCAGCGCCTCCAGCGCGGGGGTGTTGATCTGGGTGCTCAGGGACTCGTAGGTGAAGTCGGCGTGCATGCGCGCCATCAGGTCCTGCGCCACGCTCAGCACATCGGCGCCTGCCCGAAAGCTGGCCCGGGCGTAGGCCGAGAACTCAATCTGCCTCGGCACAAAGGAGCTGGCAAACACAAACTCCGCCGCCGGCTCGTACACCGCACCGGCCTGGTAGCGCAATTGCTCGCGCAGCGTCTCCCAGGGGGTTGCGCTCATCGGCGCCGCTGTGGCGGAGGTGGACACCAGGCTGCACGAGCGCACTTGCAGCACCCCGTGGGGCACCTGCAGGGCAAAAAAACAGCGCCGGTTGCCATACACATCGCGCACGCTGCGCTGTTGCGCCGGTTGCGGGTTGATGAGCAGGCTGTGGCTGAGCACCTGCTGCCCCGCATGGGCCAGCGGCTCGAGGTAGGCCACGTGCTGCGCGGTTTCGACCGCTGGCTGGTAGTCGTAGCGGGTTTCGTGGGTGACTTGCAGGAGCATCAGGTTCCCAGACTTTGCTTGGTTTCGCCCGAGTGGGTGAAATAGGTGGTGCTGATGTCTTCCGACACGGTGTAGGCGCTAGCGCACAAGTCCTTGAGCAGGGTGCGCAAGGCCGGCATCACCGGGCCATCCGACGGTGTGTCGCACAAGGCGGCGAGATCCCACCCCTCGGGGGCGGGCACCTTGCGGCTCATCGGGCACAGGTCGCGCGTGGGGCTTTGCGCCAGCTTGGCAAGCCGGCCGCGCAGCGTGTGGGCCACCCAGGCCAGCGAGCGGGGGTTGTCGCGGTCGAGCACCAGAAGGTCGAGCAGGGCGGCCACGTCGCGGCTTTGCTGGTACTGGCCGTTGAAGGTGATGGTGCTGTCAAACAGGGCGAGCAGCGCTTCGAAGCCGCCGTCGGTGTCCACCGAGCCGCTCTCAAAAGACTGGTCCAGCGCCGTGGCAAGAAAGTTCAGCCGTTCCACATGCCGGCCAATGCTCAGCAGGCGCCAGCCGTCGTCGCGGGTCATGCGGTCGGTTTGTGCGCCGGTGATGGCGGCCAGGTGGTCGCTTGCGTCTTTGAGGATACGCAGCGCCTCATTGGGCGGGTAGTCGCCCCCGGCGTAGAGCCCGGCGCATCGCTTAAAAATATCTTCCTCGGCCCGCACGATGGTGTTCCAGTGCTCCTGCGAGAGCCGCTCGCGCACCTTGGCTGCCGCCATTTTCAGGGCCCGCATATTGAAGCCCACGCTGGTGGCGCCGTCCGGCGAGGCCAGGCTCGTGATGATGGAGCGCTCAAACACCCGCCGCGCCTGCACCGCTGATGGCACACCCGGCAGCACCAGCGTGTTGAGCTCTGCCAACCGGCTCAGCCATTGAAGCAGCGGCGGGCTGGACTGGTCTTCGCCGCCCAGAAACTCCAGCGTCAGCCGGGCCAGGCGGATGGTGTTGTCGGCGCGCTCGGTGTAGCGGCCCAGCCAGTAGAGGTTCTCCGAGGCACGGCTGGTGACCAGGCGCTTGCGCTGGGCCAGCACCGCGGGCGTCAGGGTGGTGGGCAGCAGGGTGGTGGTGTCCACCTCGCCGCGGGTCAGGGCCCACACGTCGGCGCTGCTGCCGCCGCGCTGCATCGAGGCCATGGCAGCGCTGGCTCCGGCCACGCGGGCCAGCCCGCCAGGCAGTACGCGCCACTCGGGCGCGCCCGCGCTGTTACGCCCGTCGGACACGGCAAACACCCGCAGCATGACCGATCGCGCCACGATGGCGGAGCCTTTTGGGTTATCGGTGGACTGACTCCAGGTAGGCATTTGCGAAAACGGAACATAGGCCTGCACCGTGTGCTCATCAGTCTGGCGCACGATGCGGCCGGCCAGCCGGTCCAGCGCAGCCCGGCTCAGGTTGTGGCCCAGCACCGCGTCAAAGCTGGGATGGATGCTCGAGCCCGGGTAGGTCGGCTTCACCGCCCGCTCGGCCAGCAGGGGCAGGGCTTCCTCCATCGCGTTGCGCTCGCCGCACCACCAGGTGGGAAGGGCCGGCAGGCTCAAGGGCTCGCCCAGCAGCGCCTGCGAGATGGCCGGCAAAAAACCCAAGAGCGCCGGGGACTCCAGAAACGCCGAGCCCGGCGTGTTGGCCACCAGCACATTGCCGGCGCGAATCGCCTGCAGCAGCCCGGGCACGCCCAGCGTGGAGTCCGATCGCAGCTCCAGCGGATCAAGGTACTGGTCGTCCACCCGCTTGAGCAGGCCATGCACCGGCACCAGCCCGCGCAGGGTCTTGAGGAACAGGCGTTCGTCGCGCACCATCAGGTCATGGCCCTCCACCAGCGTGATGCCGAGGTAACGGGCCAGGTAGGCATGTTCGAAGTAAGTCTCGTTGTAGGGCCCGGGGGTGAGCAGCGCGATGTGCGACTGCGCGCCTGCCGGGCTGGCGGTCTTGATGCTGTCCATCAGCGCGCGGTAGGTGCGCGCCAGTCGCTGCACCTTGAGCGCCTGAAACGCCTGTGGAAACTGGCGCGAGACGGCGAGCCGGTTTTCCAGCAGGTAGCCCAGCCCGCTGGGTGCCTGGCAACGCTGCCCGACCACCCACCAGTTGCCGTCGGGCCCGCGGGCCAGATCGAAGGCCGCCACATGCAGATACACGCCGCCTGCGGGCTGCACGCCGGCCATAGGCCGCAGGTAGCCGGGGTGGCCGTGCACCAGCGCCGCCGGCAGCAGGCCGCGGTGCAGCAGGTTTTGCGGGCCGTAGACATCGGCCATCACCGCGTCGAGCAGGCCCATGCGCTGTTGCACACCGGCTTCGATGTGCTCCCAGTCGGGCGCATCCACAATCAGGGGGAATAAGTCCAGCGACCAGGGCCTTTGCGGGCCCTCCTCGTCGGCGTAGACGTTGTAGGTCACGCCGTTGTCGCGGATCTGGCGCTGCAGGCTGGCGGTGTGCGCGTCGAGCGCGGCGGCATCGCAATCCGCCAGATTGGCAAAGAATTGCTCCCAAGCGCCCGTCAATGCTGCGTCATCAGCTCCTGAAATGAGAGCACCACGCAGTTCGTCGAAGTGGCCGGCGGCGGCAGCACAGGCCTGCATTCTGGGCAGTGAGTTGTGCAGCGCGGTGCCGGCTTGGGCAGGGCTTGCGGGAGGGCTGGATTCCGGCGATGTGCTCATCTGTTGTTGAGTATGCCAGCCAGGTAAGCCGGTTGCCGGACATAAAAAAACCGCCTGCAACCCGGAGCTTGCGGCGGCTTCTGCCCCGGACGAACCGGGCGGGAGGCGGAAATCAGGCCTTCTTGGCCCAGGCGCTGCACCAGCCCTTGCCGGCGACCTGCTTGGCACCGAACAGGGGGCAACCTGCGGCTGCGTCAGACACTTTGCCTTGGTACAGGGCGCAGTTGTTGCACAGCTGGGTGGCGGCGTGCTTGGGGAACTTTTTGGCGTCGACCTTGGTGGTGTCGGCCTTGTAGCCCAGCGCAACGGCTTGGGGGTCGGTTTCGGCCAGCATGGCAGCTTGGGCCTGGGCTTGGGTGGCCAGCAGCGCGGTGCTGCCGAGGGCCACTTGCATGATGAATTCGCGACGTTGTGTCATGGCATGGTTTCCTGGTGGATGAGGGCCCTGCGGAATAGCGGAGCCTGCTCATTGTCATAAAAACGGAACTAAAGCGACTTGGTTGACATCAATGTCCGGCTAAATCAGTCCAGTGTTGCGGCGTCCTTTGTGAAGGCAGCGCCTTATCAGGAGGGCTTTCAGTCCAATGGCAATTTATCGAGCGCGGCGTAGCAGGTCTTGAGCCAGCTCTTGACGCGTTGGCGCTCCAGCATGCCCAGGGCATGTTCGCCGTCCTTATGGTGCACGGCCTCCCAGAAACTGGCGCTTTGCCGGTCGATTTTGCGCATGCTGGCTTCGTGCAGCTGCGGCAGGCTGATGATTTGTCCGCCCAGTCCTGTGACCCGGGCCAGCGCCTCCGACCCGTCGAGCAGAGAAAAGTCGCTGCCGCGGCCCAGGTTCTTCACTACGATGTAGTTGGGGCCTTCGCCGTAGGTCGCCAGCAGGCGGCCCAGCATGTCCATGGAATCTTTGCCCACATCGGCGACGTGCCAGAAGTTGACCTTCACGCCCATCTCGGCCATCAGCGCAATCAGGTCGGAGTCTTTGACCCATCGGGCCATCGGGGTGGCGGTTTGAGCTGCCAGATCGACGATCACATCAGGGACCTGGCCCTCCTCGGTTTCTTCCTCGAACACGCCGGCGATATGGTCCAGGCCCTCATAGGTGTCCACCACCACCGGCGCGGCGAAGTCGGCGTAAAAGCGCGCGAAAGAGGTGTGGGAGCGGTCGGTGTCAAAGCCGGTGAAGGGGCGGCCCTTGTCAATGAAATACTGCGCCAGCACGCGTGCGACGACCGATTTGCCGACACCACCTTTTTCGCCGCCGATGAAATTAATGGATGGCATGGAAAACCTCCTTCAAAAGTAAAAAATTAAAAGAATCAGACCGCGCTGCGTTGGGGTAAGCGCACCACCAGCCAGCGGGCCAGCCGCGGCCCGAACAGCAAAACCATGAAGAAGCGCACTATCTGCATGGCCATGACAAACCCGATATCGACCGCGCTGGCTGCGGCAATCACCGCCACCGAGTCAGCCCCGCCGGGGCTGGTGGCCAGGTAGGCGGTGAGCGGTTCCACGCGGCCCGAGGCCATAAGCCCTGCGGCCATCAGCAGCCCCAGCGCAATCAGCGCGCCGATGGCCGCCAGCACGCGGGGCAACAGGCGCCAGGCGTGGGCCAGGATGGTGCGGTTAAAGCGCAGACCGATGCCCCAGCCCAGCACCGCATAGGCCACCAGCAGCACCGGCCCGGGCAGCTCAAGCCGCCAGGGGCTGAGGTTGTCAAAGGCCATGGCCGCGAGCATGGGCACGAGCAGGGTGCCACCGGGCACGCCCCAGCGCCGCCCCAGCCACGCGCAGGCCAGCGCCAGCGCCACGGTAAGGCCGGCATGCAGCGGGTTATGCACCGTCAGCCACTGTCTGAATTGGGTAACCCAGTCTTGCAGCATGGAGGCGTTCAGGCCGGAAGGATGGAGGGCAGCGTTGAGGGCATCGTGGGGCTGGCCCCAGCCGGTGGCGCTGTGGGCAACGAGCGACGCCAGCGCCACCACGATAGCCAGCCGCAGGTACTGCATGAAGGCCACCAGGCGCGTGTCGGCGCCAAAGTCCTCGGCCAGCAGCACCATCACCGAAGCCGCCCCCGGCGCCAGGCCCCAGATGGCGGTGGTACCCGGCAGCAGGCCGGTGCGCATGAGCCAGTAGCCCAGCAGCACACTGGCGGCCACCAGCGCGGAGCCCATTCCCAGAAACAGCATCCAGTCGGCCGCCACCCGCTGCAGCACCTCGAGGTGCAGGCTGTGCGCCATCAGGCAGGCAATCAGAGCCTGGCCCAGCGCGAACAGGTAGGGCGGCATTTGCACATCCATGTCCTGCGAGGCCAGCAGCACCGCCGCCACCATGCAGCCCAGGAGCGCGCCGGCCGGCACGCCGATGGCGATGAACAGCACACTCCCCGCCGCACTGGCAAGTAGCAAGGCCGGCCAGTGCAGCGCCGGCAGCAGACGCAGGGAAGGGATTCGCATCCGGTGGATTAAACGCACATGCTGTGACGCTTGCGCTCAGGCCCTGCGCTCAATGCCGGCGCAGGTCTTTGGTGAACGGGAATTCCTTGCTGCCCGCCACGCCAATGGTGGCCGGCGGCACGACCAGCGTGCCCGGGCTGTGGCCCATGGCGGCAAAGCGGGCCAGCCGGCGGCTCTCGGCCTCGTAGCTGTTCACCGGGAAGCTGTTGTAGCTGCGCCCGCCTGGGTGGGACACAAAGTACCGGCAGCCGCCCAGCGAGCGTTTCATCCAGGTGTCGACGATGTCAAAGGTAAGCGGGGCGTGCACGCCGATGGTGGGGTGCAGGCTGCTGGGCGGGTTCCAGGCCTTGTAGCGCACCGCGGCCACAAATTCGCCCACCGTTCCGGTGCTCTGCAGGGGCAGTGCCTGGCCGTTGCAGGTGAGCACATAGCGGCTCTCGTTCAGCCCGGTCACCCGCAGCTCAATGCGCTCCAGGCTCGAGTCCACATACCGCGCTGTGCCGCCGGCCGCACTCTCTTCGCCCATCACATGCCAGGGTTCCAGCGCGCAGCGCAATGTCAGCTCCATGCCCATGGTTTGCACCGCGCCCACCAGCGGAAAGCGGAACTCGTAGTGCGGCGCGAACCAGCTGGCGTCAAACCCATAGCCTGCGGCGTTCATGTCGGCCATCACATCGTCAAAGTCCATTTGGATGAAGGTCGGAAGCATGAAGCGGTCGTGCAGCGCAGTGCCCCAGCGGGTGAGTGGCGCCTGGTAGGGCGCATTCCAGAAGCGGGCCACCAGCGCGCGCAGCAAGAGCTGTTGGACGCAGCTCATGTGGGGGTGGGGCGGCATCTCAAAGGCGCGCAGCTCCAACAGCCCCAG
>NZ_CAMCVG010000053.1 GCF_945881795.1 Rhodoferax sp. OV413 | reverse complement strand
CTGCTGGAGCCCATAGGATACATTCCCCCTGCCGAAGCTGAAGAAAACTACTATCGGCAACTTACCAGTCAAACCGCCACAACGGAATGACTTAACCCAACGGGCCTCCTTTAAACCCGGGGCGATTCATGCTGCTCGCAGGCCTGGGTTTGATAGGCACCATAGCGCGTCGCCGCAAAGCCAGTTCCGCTGCATAAGCAAGCCTCATCTTGCAAACGACAACGGGGGCTTTGGCTCCCGCTTGTTTTTGTGGAGTCACATCCGAAGGCTTTCCAGCCAACTGAATGGTGCCCCCGACAGGAATCGAACCTGTATCTGCCCCTTAGGAGGGGGCCGTTCTATCCATTGAACTACGGAGACGCGCCGGGGAATTGTATCGGCCTGCCCCCAAGCGGCGCCCTTGCCATGCCGCCTCTGCGGCGGCTCACTTTGTCAGGTGGCGCATGGCCTCGTCCAGGCCTTGGAGGGTGAGGGGGTACATCTTGTTGTGTACCAATTGTTGAATGACGGCGATGCTCTGGCGGTATTGCCAAACGCCTTGCGGCTCGGGGTTGATCCAGGCGAATTTGGGGAAGGCGTTCATCAGCCGCTGCAGCCATTCGGCGCCGGCTTCTTCGTTGTTGTATTCGACGCTGCCGCCGGGTTGCAAAATCTCGTAGGGGCTCATGGTCGCGTCGCCCACGAAGATCAATTTGTAGTCTTTGTTGTACTTGCGGATGATGTCCCAGGTGTCAAACTTCTCGGCAAAGCGGCGGCGGTTGTTCTTCCACATGAAGTCATAGACGCAGTTGTGGAAGTAAAAAAACTCGAGATGCTTGAACTCGGTGGTGGCCGCGCTGAAAAGCTCTTCCACCCGCTGGATGTGGTCGTCCATGGTGCCGCCCACGTCCATCAGCAGCAGCACCTTGACCTTGTTGTGCCGCTCCGGCCGCATTTTGATGTCCAGAAAACCCGCGTTGGCGGCGGTTTTGTGAATGGTTTCGTCCAGGTCGAGCTCTTCTTCGTGCCCCTCGCGGGCATATTTGCGTAGCCGGCGCAACGCTACTTTGATGTTGCGGGTGCCCAGCTCCTGGGTGTCGTCGTAGTCCTGGTAGGCGCGCTGGTCCCAGACCTTCACGGCGCTGCGGTTGCGGCTCTTGTCCTGCCCGATGCGAATGCCTTGCGGGTTGTGACCGTAGGCGCCGAAGGGGGAGGTGCCGCCGGTTCCGATCCACTTGCCGCCGCCTTCGTGGCGTTCTTTCTGCTCGTCGAGCCGCTTTTTAAGCGTCTCCATCAGCTCGTTCCAGCCCATGGCCTGGAGTTTGGCCTGCTCTTCTGGAGTGAGGAACTTTTCGAGGTTCTTGCGCAGCCACTCTGCCGGCAGCTCCTTGCTGAAGTCGCTCAACAGCTCCACGCCTTTGAAATACGCGCCAAAGGCGCGGTCGAATTTGTCGTAGTTTTTTTCGTCTTTGACCAGCGTGGTCCGCGCGAGGAAGTAGAAGTCGTCGATGCTGTAGGCACCGGATTCGCTGTCTGCAGGTGAAGTGTTCGGGCCGACCACACCTTTTTGCAGCGCCTCGAGCAGGGTGAGGTACTCCCTGACAGAAACCGGTAGCTTGGCCGCGCGCAGGGTGTAAAAAAAGTCCAGCAGCATGGTAGGGAGGGTGGGAAAGCGGCCGCTCAGGTGCGCGGTTTGTCTAGCAGATGAAGCAGGTGGACCTTGACCTCCGGCCACTCGCCGCTGCGCAGGCTGTACATCACCGTGTCGCGGATGGTGCCATCGCGGCGCAGGGCGTGGCCACGTAACACACCATCCTTGCTGGCTCCCAAGCGCTCGATGGCCGCCTGGAATGCGAAGTTGAAATTGTCCGTGCGCCAACCTACGACATGGCAGCCTAATGTTTCAAAAGCATGCGTCATGAGCAGCAGTTTGGCGGTGGTGTTGACATGGCTGCGCTGCACGCTCTTGGCGTACCAGGTCCAGCCGATTTCCAGGCGTTTGATGGCGGGGACGATGTCGTGGTAGCTGCTGCAGCCCAACACCTTGCCGCTCGCCGCCTCGGTCACGGCAAAGGCAAAGCGGTGGCCGGATTCGCGCATGGCGAGCGCGTCTTCGATGTACTTGCGGGTGTTCTCAGGCTCAGGCACCGAGGTCACGCGGATATTCCAGAGCTCACCGTCGGCGGCAGCTTCGCGCAGGCCTGTTTCGTGTTCCAGCGACAGCGGCTTCAGGGTGACGCCACGCGCGTTCAGGGTGACCGGCTCAACCCATGCCATGGTCAGGGCTCATCCTGCTTGCTTTCGCGGTTACGCCATTTGCGGGCTAGTTGGAGCCCCAAGCCACCGCCCAAGCCCACCAACACGATGGCACCCACGCTGGCATTGCCGTAGCCCGGCGCGAACAAATCAAGACCCAGCAGTTGGCCTCCCCAAAAGCCGAGCAGCGAACCGCCCACAAAGCCGACGGCGTCGGAAAGCCCTTCTAGGAATGGATTGGGTTGCATAGTGTTTAGCGGTTGTGGCGTTGCATGAACATCAGTTTTTCAAACAGGGTGACGTCCTGTTCGTTTTTGAGCAGGGCGCCGATGAGCGGTGGCACGGCCGTGCTTTCGTCCTTGCTGTGCAGGGCTTCCAAGGGGATGTCCTCTGCCAGCAAAAGTTTCAGCCAATCCAGCAATTCGCTGGTGGACGGCTTTTTCTTGAGGCCGGGCAGGCCCCTGACAGCAAAAAAAGTCTTCATGGCGGCGCTCACCAGCTCGCTTTTGAGTCCGGGGAAGTGCACGTCCACAATGCGCTGCATGGTGGCAGCGTCAGGGAACTTGATGTAGTGGAAGAAGCAGCGGCGCAGAAAAGCGTCCGGCAGCTCTTTCTCGTTGTTGGAGGTAATGAACACCAACGGACGGTACTTCGCGCGGATAAGTTCCCGCGTTTCGTAGCAATAAAACTCCATGCGGTCGATTTCTCGCAGCAAGTCGTTCGGGAATTCGATGTCAGCCTTGTCGATTTCATCAATCAGCAGCGCCACCGGCTGCTCGGCGGTAAACGCCTGCCACAGCACGCCTTTAACAATGTAGTTGTTGATGTCCCTGACCCGCTCGCCGCCTTCAATGTCCGAGAGTTGCGAGTCGCGCAGGCGGCTGACCGCGTCATATTCGTAGAGGCCTTGCTGCGCTTTGGTGGTGGATTTGATGTGCCACTGCAGCAAGGGCATGCCGAGTGCACCTGCCACCTCTTCGGCCAGCAGGGTTTTGCCGGTGCCGGGCTCGCCCTTGACCAGCAGGGGCCGCTGCAGCGTGATGGCAGCGTTGACCGAAAGCATCAGGTCCTGCGTGGCAACGTAGTTTTCGGTTCCGGTAAATTTCATGGCAAAAAACGTCTGGCGGGTGGGTTGATGACGATCAACCGGGGGCTGTCGGCAAGAGGCTTGTCGATATAATGAAGCGATACAACCACCACTTCATCACTCTGTGATTGTCCTCGCAAAATGAACAAATTTCTCTTGTCGGTTTCCGCCGCACTTGTCGCATCTGTGACCGTTTTTGCTGCTCATGCTGAGGGCGTTAAGGGTGACGCGCAAGCTGGCGCCAAGAAAAACGCCATGTGTATCGGCTGCCACGGCATCGTGGGTTACCAGGCCAGCTTCCCCGAGGTGTACAAGGTCCCCAAGATCTCCGGCCAAAGCGGTCCGTATATCGCAGCGGCCTTGAACGCATACAAAAAAGGCGAACGCAAGCACCCCACCATGAAGGGAATTGCGCTCACCCTGACCGAACAAGACATTGCCGATCTTTCCGCTTTTTATGAAGCCAGCGGCGTCGTGGAAGGCGCTCCTGTTTTGGCGAAAGCAGCTGCCAGCTCTGAGCGGATGAACGCGCTGCTGGCTAAGGGTAACTGCGCTTCCTGCCACGGCGAGTCACTGAGCAAGCCGATCGATCCGAGCTACCCCAAAATTGCGGGCCAGTACAGCGACTATTTGTACGTGGCGCTCAAATCCTATAAAACCGAAGGCAACGCCAACATTGGCCGTGGTAACGCCATCATGGGCGGCATCGCTAAGCAGTACAGCAATGCCGAGCTGAAGGAGTTGTCCAATTACATCGGATCACTGCCTACCGACCTCAAGGTCGTGCCCCAGAGCCGTTTCAAGTAAGGCCTGTTGCGCACATGAAAAAAGCCGCTCGTTGAGCGGCTTTTTTGTTGCCGGCCTCGGGGGTCAGCAGCGAGCTGGGTAGATTGGTATAACGGGTTTGGCTCCCGCCACGACAAAATAGCTCGGGCAGCTGTAGCGCTCTATGTCTTCTCGGTGCAGTGGAAAAGACCCGCAGTTAGATGCCTTGCGAAAAGGGGAGTGGTAGATGCCGCATTGAAACTTCTCCGGCCCGGCAGGCTCGAGGAACATGCATTCATGGTTCATGCAGCAGTTGCCGCACTGCACGCATTCGCCTTCAATGTGCTCTGGAACTTGCTGCACACGCCCGGCGACATCCTGAAAGTAATGGAGCGCAGGTCCTTTTTGCATCGCAGCAATGTGCCGGCGGGCTTTTCGCACCGTGCCTGTGTAGTCCAGCACATAGCGCTTACGCCAAAAAACCAGGCTCGCTAATACCGGCGCAATAGGAACCAGAGCGTGAGCACTGAAGATAAGAGCACCAGCCGCCCAGCGGGCAAATCGTTGTCGCAAAAGCCTTCCCCTCTTCTAAGAGTGGGCGATGCTAGGTATGCATTGCGGCAAAACGGTGACACCCATATTTCACATAGGGTGTCACCGAGTCTTCATATGCTCGGGTCAGCATGCTCGGCTTGAACTTTCACTGACCCATGAACGCCACTTCCAGCTCCATGCCACGGGCGTTTTACGTTTTGCTCGCGGTGCAGTTTGTTTCCACACTCGCCGACAACGCTTTTCTGATTGTCGCTATTGCGCGGGTGCTGGAACTGGCAGAGGCAGATTGGCGTATTCCCCTCCTCAAAATCGGCGCCACGGTTTTTTACGTGGTTCTGGCGCCATTTGTGGGACCGCTGGCGGACGCTTTTCCCAAGGGGCGGGTCATGGTTGCATCCAATGCGATGAAGGTATGCGCCATACTTTTGCTGCTGGCTGGAGTGGACCCGCTGTTTGCCATCATCGTGGCGGGCTTAGGCGCCGCGCTGTACGCGCCAGCAAAGTACGGTTTGATGACGGAATTCCTGCCGCCCAGCGATCTGGTGCGCGCGAACGGTTTCTTTGAAGGGGCCACGGTCAGCTCCGTCATCATAGGTACCGTGGTGGGCGGATTCTTGATTAGTGCGTTTCTTCCTGTTTTGCATTGGCCCGCGCAGTGGCACAGTTTTGGTGCGCCCGATACCGCGCTTTTGGCTGGCATGCTGGTCTTGTTGGGCTTGAATGCCCTCGCCATGGTCGTGTGTTTTACCATCCCCGACAGTGGGGCCCGGTATGCACGGGATTCCATTCACCCCCGGGCCCTCACGGCGCGATTCTGGCGAGAGAACTCACTCCTGTGGCGCGACGCTGTCGGCGGTATGTCGATGTCGGCAACCACCGTCCTCTGGGGTGTGGGGGCCACCTTGCAGTTGATAGTGTTGCGCTGGTCAGACGAGTCCCTGGGTCTTCCATTAGAAAAAGGGGCGTACTTACAGGGCGTGACCGCCTTCGGCGTCGTAGCGGGGGCCATGCTCGCCAGCCGCTTCGTGGCACTGAATCATGCGGCCCGCCTGCTGCCGATGGGCCTGGTGCTCGGGGGCATCATTCCCTTAATGCTTGTGGTGGAGTCTGTTCCGGCGGCCGCTTTACTCATGGTGGCGGTGGGCGCAATGGCAGGGTTTTTTGTGGTTCCCATGAATGCGCTGCTCCAGCACCGGGGCTACACGCTGCTCACTTCAGGCAGGTCGATTGCGGTCCAGGGCTTCAATGAGAACGGCGGCATGCTGCTGATGCTAGCTGTCTACGCTGGTGCCACTGCGATGCAGTTGTCCCTCAACGTGTTGGTGTTCGGCTTCGCAGGACTTGTCAGTCTTGCCATGGTGATGGTATGTGTTTCTTACCGGGAGCATTGGTTGCCGCGTAGCGCAACTTAAGAGACGCGAATTTGTCACAAAATTTTCATCACACTGTTACTAAGGCTCAATAGTCTCAGTCGTGTGAAAAATTCTGACGACCTCCTTATTGAGTCCTTCGCGCCGCAACTCTCGAGTCTGCGGGTTACGGTGGTGACCGAGACTTTTCCTCCTGAAGTGAATGGTGTCGCCATGACCTTGGGCTGGCTGGTCAACGGTATGCTTAAAAAGGGGCACTCGGTTCAGGTGGTGCGCCCCAGGCAGTCCCGTGAACAGGCGGGCGTCCAGCAGGACGGGCTTGATGAGGTACTCTCTAAAGGGGTGCCACTCCCCTCCTACGGTGAGCTGCGCTTTGGTATGCCGTCGAAGAACCGCCTTTTGAAGCTGTGGGCGGAGCGCCGTCCTGACATCGTACATGTCGTGACAGAGGGTCCTTTGGGGTGGTCGGCAGTCGCAGCGGCCCGCAAATTACAGTTGCCCGTGACCAGCTCGTTTCACACGAATTTCCATAGCTATTCGCAGCATTATGGTATCGGCCTGCTTAAAACGCCTATCGAGTCGTACCTCCGCAAGTTGCACAATCGCACCCAGGCGACCATGGTCCCGACCCGCAGCATGATGAAAGACCTCACCGCGCGCGGTTACGAAAACGTGACTTTGCTGTCGCGCGGAGTGGCTCTGGAGCAGTTCGGCCCGCAGCATCGCTCCGAAGCATTGCGCAGCCAATGGGGCGTAAAGGCCGACGAACCGGTAATCCTGTTGGTGGGGCGACTCGCCAAGGAAAAGAACGTGGGCCTTGTGGTCGCTGCTTTTCGTGCCATCAAGGCCCGTGTGCCTGATGTAAGGCTGGTGTTTGTGGGCGACGGTCCGCTGCGAAAGGGTCTGGCAGAGGCCTGCCCCGAGGCAATTTTTGCGGGTGTGCAAAAAGGTCAGGATCTTGCTGCCCATTACGCGTCCGCGGATCTTTTTCTTTTCCCCAGCATGACCGAGACGTATGGCAATGTGGTCCCTGAGGCTATGGCAAGCGGACTTGCGGTGGTCTCCTACGATTGCGCCGCTGCGCTGGAGCTGATTGAAGACGGGGTGAACGGGCTGCTCGTTCCCACCGGCGACGATGTTGCCTTCGTGAACGCGTGCGTCCAGCTTGCGACAGACTCTGTCCGGGTTACCGCCTTTCGAGCATCTGCAATTAAAGCAGTGGCCGATCGGAGCTGGGACGCGGTATCGGACACCTTTTTGCAGACCCTGCGGTCGGTATTGGAGCGCCACGGGCGACCGTTCGCCTCGGCCGCCACTGGCAAGCCTTACGACTCAGGCGTGCCAGCGAAGGAGCGCCTGGCCCATTCGCACGCGCGTTCCGAGCTCTAGGCCTTCGCTGAGAGCAAAGCCTTTGGGCGCCAGCACAATCACGGTGGAGCCATGCTGAAACCAGCCCATCTCCTGGCCTCGCGAGAATGTGGCGCTGCAGGCGATGCGCTCAGGTCCTTTGTATTTCACATGGAACAAAACGTCCAACCAATGCAGCCGGATGCTGGCCACCAATACAGCAGCAACCGGCACCAAGGCAACGCGCTTTCCTTGCAGAGGACCGGCGCCATTGAGCCGCGTGCCGATATAGGCGCGTTCGTTCTTGCAAAAGAGCTTTTCCACGCGCTTCAAGGCAATCGGGTTGACGTTCCAAGTGTCGCCCGAGAAGTAGCGCACCTCATCGACTGTGCAGTCATATGGGGCGTGAAAGCGGTGGTACATGCTGGAGGTCAGGCGCAGGGTGACAAAGCTTCCGTCACGCCACTCTTCAATGTCCGCGTCCTTGCCCAGCAGGTCTTCGAGGGTGTACGGAAAGCCTTTGGCCTGAAAAACCTTAGTCCCCTCTATCGCTCCACTCGCCCCGACAATGGCGTCCACTGGACTGGTCATGACCATGGCGTCTTGGGTAATAGGGCGGGCGCCATCTTTGAGCTCACGGGTAAAGCAGTCGTGCATGCTGGTGAACTCGGTTTTCTTCGCTTCGCTCAGGTCGAGTTCGCTAAAAAATTTCCAGATACCAATTGAGGCGTTTTTAACGAAAGGTTGTTCTATCTTGCTGAACCAGCCCATGAATCGGGTCAAGGCTTGACGGGGAATTCGGTTAGTAAGCAGGAAGTTAAGGTCTTCCTGGTTCAGGATGTTTTGGATCTGTGCTCGTAATGACATGGTGATTTTTGTTGGTCGATAAAGTTGTATTGAAAGGCAGAACGTTGTGAATGAAACTCTAGAACTCCAGTCTATGTTGCTGGCAGTCGTTGGCAGTGCCGCAGCATTTGCTGCTCTGCGCAAAATCAAAGCGCGTGCTGAATTGTCGCTTGCTAAGCACCGGTCTTTGGCCGGCCACCCGCGTACCGCACGCCGTTTGGCGGCTATGTTGCCGAGTTATAGCTACGACGATCAAATGGTATTCGCCGTGGATGGCGCGCCGGCTGAAGTCGTAGCGAAGCGGAAGGCGGCCTTTGAGTCTATGGTGGCCGAAATCGGGCAGCGCTTCCCCAAGACGCTGGCGGCCGGGGCTTCAGTTATTGATGGCCTCTCGGACATGCAATTCGTGAGTGCCTACCGCGTGCCCTACCAATTCAAAGCCATGGTGAAGAAGGGGCTGAAGATCGGCTCTTTCCTGCAATCGTCGTCCGGTGTGACGGTGACTGACCTTGACGGCAACACCTTTATGGATTTGACCGGCTCCTATGGCGTCAACTTGCTGGGTAACGACTTCTACAAGAGCTGTATTGACGAAGGCAATGTGATTGCCCGCGATCTGGGCCCCGTGCTGGGTGCTTACCACCCTGTCATGGTGGACAACGTGCAGCGCCTTAAGCGCGCATCGGGGATGGACGAGATGTCTTTCCATATGTCCGGCACGGAAGCGGTGATGCAGGCCGTGCGCTTGGCGCGCTACCACACCGGTCGCAACAAGGTCGTCCGGTTTTGCGGGTCGTACCACGGCTGGTGGGGCGATGTGCAGCCAGGCATCGGCAATCCGGTTGCCGCTAAAGATACGTTCACCTTGTCGGAAATGGGCGAAGGCACCTTGCGGGTTTTGCGCTCGCGTAAGGACATTGCCTGTATTTTGATCAACCCCCTGCAGGCCCTGCACCCCAACATGGCGGCGCCAAGCGACTCGTCGTTGCTGGATGGATCTCGCAAAGCCGGCTTTGATAAACCTGCCTACACCGCTTGGTTGAAGACCTTGCGCGAGATTTGCGATGAGCGCTGTATCGCCCTGATTTTCGACGAGGTGTTTGTGGGCTTTCGCCTCGCTCCCGGCGGCGCACAGGAGTATTTCGGTGTCCAGGCAGACCTCGTTACCTACGGTAAAACGTTGGGCGGCGGCTTGCCGATCGGCGTGCTGTGTGGAAAGCACGAATGGATGCGCCGCTTCCGCGACGGCTCTCCTGCTGACATCTGCTTTGCGCGAGGAACCTTCAACTCGCACCCTTATGTGATGGGTGCGATGAACTCGTTTTTGCGCCAGCTGGAGACCCCAGAGATTCAAGCCAAGTACCATGACTTGGATGGGGTGTGGAACCGAAGGGCGGAGCAACTGAATCAGGCCATGCAGGCCGCAGGATTCCCCGTGAAGGTTGCCAATATGTCGTCTATCTGGACCGTTACATACACGCAACCGGGTTGCTACCACTGGTTGTTTCAGCACTATTTGCGTTTGCAAGGGCTGGCTTTGAGCTGGGTCGGCACCGGGCGCATGATTTTCAGCTTGAATTTCAGCGATGCGGACTTTAACGAAGTAACCCGCCGGTTTGTGGCGGCGGGTCAAGAGATGCAGAAGTCAGGCTGGTGGTGGACCGATGGGACTCAAACCCACAAGACCATCAAGCGCCGCATCCTGCGGGAGATGGTGGCCGCCAAGTTCTAGCCCCTCCGGGGGGGGGCCGGAACCCGGCGGGTTCCGGTCAGCTTGGAGCGTGATCCATGTTGCCGCGGGGTTCAATCAGCTCGCCGCGCAGCAGAGCCAAAGGGGCCTTGTAGTAGAGCTTGATGTCATGGAAGGGGTCGGTGAGGATTTTTGTCATCCAAACCAAACCCGACATCACGTCTTTAATGAAGAACAAGTGCACGGTGCGGAAAACCAAACCACCTGCACCAATAGCCAGCCAAAGTTCGCCGGTGTTGTGCACGAAGGTACCGAAATCTGTGCTCATCTCGTAGTAACCGAACAAAGTGGGGTCAATCCAGAGCATCAGAGGGGCGGCTGCCCAGATGGCCAAAAGCACCACCTTGCGCTTCAGGTTGTAGCCGACTTTGATCTCTTCTTTGTATTCGTGCGTTGCTTTGTTGACTTCGTCATAGCCCAAGGGCTCAAAGAAGAAGTGGCCTGCTTGACGCGAAGTCATGGACACCAGCCATGCAACCAAAGCAGCCAAGGCCGGGTCTTTGAAGAGCAAGGCGTAGGAAACGACGAAGCTAATGGCGCTCACCAGGTGCAAAGACTGGTTAATGCGGCTGTGGTGGTAGTAGCGATGGTCATCCCAGCGCTGGATCTTGAGTTGCTTAAAAAATTCCTGCATGTGAGGTGTCTCCAATAATCGGAGTCGGAATCGTAACTTCACATGATGGCAAAGTCGTGACAGCTAATGTGACGTTTCGGTGAAAACATCGGTGCTGGCCGATTCAGCGGCATCAAGTTTCAGTCCTTGGTTGCATGCCGCTGGATGCACGCAATGTAGGAGTCTCCATCAGGCGGGCTACCGGTGCGTTGACTTTCCCACAGCATAGTACCGAGGCAGTCCATTGCTTCGTGGTGCGCCTGGTGCAGAGAATTCCGCTTGTTGGTAAGCAATTCAATCGCCTGTCGGATGCCGCGAGGCTGATCGATGCTGCATTGCTCGCTGATCGACAAATGCATGCTCAAGTGAAGGAACGGGTTCACCCCTCCTGGCCGCGCATCGTACACGGTCGCCAGCGCCTTCTCAACATCCCCGAAGTCGCCGTGGTATTCAGCATGCTCGTCCATCCACTGCGACGCTATCATTTCAATAGCTTCCAACGCATAACCAGCGCGCGCTTTGGCATAAACAGAGCAAAAAAATCGACGTACGTCTTCTTGAGATGGGTTCAACATGAATCAAGATTAGCATGACGCTAATATGAGAGCGTTGAACAAGCGGAGGTTTCGGTATGCCCGTGGTTGTTGTAGCTAATCCCAAAGGGGGTGTTGGCAAATCCACCTTGTCTACCCAGATTGCTGGGTATTTCGCCTCTCAAGGGCACTCGGTGATGATCGGCGACGCCGATCGCCAGCATTCGTCTCGCTTGTGGCTCGGCCTGCGCCCACCGTCTGCACGACGGGTGTCGGGTTGGGATGTTTCGCCAGATGGCATCGTCAAGCCCCCAAAAGGAACCAGCCACATTGTGCTGGACACACCAGCGGGCTTGCATGGCAAGCGACTCAAAGAAGTGCTCAAGATTGCGACACATTTGGTCGTCCCCTTGCAGCCGAGCGTTTTCGATATTTTTGCGACTAAGCCGTTCCTCGATGAATTGGCTTCGAGCTCTCGGGTGGATAAGTTCAAGGTTGGCATCGTCGGCATGCGAGTGGACGAGAGAACGAGATCGGCGGAGCAGTTACAGCACTTTGTCGGCGGTTTGGATATCCCGGTGCTGGGCTTCGTGCGGGACACCCAAAATTACGTGCAGGTCACCGCCCGCGGGCTTACTATCTTTGATGTCGCACCCGGCAAGGTTGAGCGCGACCTGCAGCAGTGGCAATCGATTTGCCGCTGGTTAGATGCTTGAGGGGTCCCCTGATGAAGACTTTTGACACCCTTGCGGAGCTCTCCGCACAGGTCGGAACGACCATCGCGGTCTCGGATTGGCTGCTGGTCACGCAGGAGCAGATCCGGTTGTTTGCACAAGCCACCGGCGACCAGCAGTGGATTCATGTCGATCCCGAGCGGGCCGCCAAGGGGCCATTCGGCACGACTGTTGCCCACGGGTTTCTCACGCTATCGCTGATTCCCCAGTTTTTGGAGTCCAGCCTTGCCATGGGTGATGTGCAGATGTCAGTCAATTGCGGCTTGAACAAGGTGCGCTTTGTTGCACCCGTTCCGGTTATGAGCCGCCTACGGGCCCACTTCAAATTGCTGGCGACTGAGCTATTGGAGCGCGGGGGCGTTCAACAGATCTGGGAAGTCACCGTAGAAATCGAGGGCCATAAAAAACCTGCTTGCGTCGCGGAGCTCGTCTTGCGGCAGTACGTCTAGATTCGCGCCTTCCAGCCGGGAAAGCTATTTTTGACACGCCGGTTATGGCGTCGTGAAACTGTTCTGGCGCCAAGCTTCGAACACTGTCACCGCCACCGCATTGGACAAGTTGAGGCTGCGTTGCCCGGCCAGCATGGGCAGCCGCAAGCTGCGCTCTGCGCTGAATGATGCGCGGACCAAGTCAGAAACCCCCTTGGTTTCCGATCCGAAAACCAGCCAGTCTCCGGGCTGGAATGCGACCTCAAAGGGACTGCGGGTGCCACGTGTGGTGAGGGTGAAAAGTCGTTCGGGGTCGGGGCCCGCGTCGGATAGAAAGCTGCCCCAGTCGGCGTGCCGCTTGAGCTCTGCGTATTCGTGATAATCCAGCCCCGCCCTTCGCATGTGCTTGTCGTCCATGGAAAAGCCGAGTGGCTCCACCAGATGCAGCGTGCAACCTGTGTTGGCTGCCAGCCGGATGACATTGCCCGTATTTGGAGGGATTTCGGGTTCAACCAAGACAATATGGAACATCTCCTGATTGTCTATGGTTGCGTGTCCCCCCGGGCTGTACGGGCAAACACCAATGCGGTGATGTGGGCAGCGCCAGCCCGCCTCAGGGCCTGTGTCGCCGCCGCCAAAGATGCACCACTGGTCATGACGTCATCCAGCAGCACCACCTTTTTGCCGGCAATTCGTTCCCGTTGAAACGGATCAACGGCGAAAGCACCCTGAACGTTGCTCTGGCGGTCTTTGCGCGGCAGGGAGCTCTGCGGCGCGGTGTGGATGACACGCAGTAGCGCGTGATGCAGCGTTTTGTGTGGGCAGAGCTGTCGCGCCAGAAGAGTTGATTGGTTGAACCCTCTATGCCTAAGGCGCTCCGGTGCCAGGGGCATGGGGAGTACGACATCTGCGTCGTCTAAGGCAGGCCCCACCAAGGGCGCGTTGTGCATCAGGCCGGCGAAAGCGTGCGCCCATGCTGCGTTCTCGTGAAACTTGAATTCCGCAATGAGGGTGTCCCAAGGGTAGGCATAGTCCACCACTGCCAGTGCACGATCCCAAGGCGGCGGATTTTCGGCGCATGCCCTGCAGCTGATCATTGCATTGGGCAACTTCAGAGCGCAGCCCGGGCACCGATGGGCGGGTTGGGCGAACGCCTGAATGCAGTGTTCGCAGACGGAAGTAGAAGGCCACGCGCCGCAAACCGCGCACACGCTGGGCGTCAAGCGACCAAGCAAGCGAGAGAGGTTTCCGAGCATGGGGCCAATATACTCCCGCAGCTTTGCTCCACACCGGCCCATGACCACGCATATCCCTCCCAGTATTGACCCCGTCGCAGCCGCACGCTGGGCAAGTGCACCCGCCTCAACCTCTGCGCCATGGCTGCACGACGAAGTGGCACGGCGCATGGAAGACCGCCTCCAATGGATCGTGCGTAAACCGGCGTCCTGGTTGGATTGGGAGCCCTCAAAAGGCGGATTCGACGGCCATGAGAGCGTCCGCAAAAGGTATCCCGCGGCCAAGGCGGTGGTCGTGGAGCCTACGGTGCAGCGAACAAATGTGAGCAAAAAGGCGCTCACGCCGGCGTGGTGGCACCCCGGGAGATGGCTGAGGCCTATCGGTATTGGATTGCCGACTATGCCGGTCGAGATGGTGTGGGCCAACATGGCTCTGCACATGGCGGCAGACCCGCAGGCCGTGATTCGCCAGTGGAATGAAGCCTTGGTGGTGGACGGCTATCTCATGTTTTCTTGTCTCGGGCCGGACACCCTGCAGGAAATACGGCGGGTCTATGCCCAAGCAGGCTGGCCTGCACCCCATCACCACTTCACAGACATGCACGACTGGGGAGACATGCTGGTGCAAGCTGGATTTGCCGAGCCAGTCATGGACATGGAACGCATTACCTTGAGCTACTCGTCAGCAGACGCTCTGCTGCAAGAGTTGCGTGGTCTGGGGCGCAATCTTTCTGTGGATCGTTTCGCGGGCCTTCGGGCTCGCGGATGGAAGCAACAACTCACGAAGCGCTTGAGTGAGGGGCTTGCTATTGAGCAAGGAGGAGGCCGGCTCTCGCTCACCTTCGAAGTGATCTATGGGCACGCATTCAAGCCCCGGCCGCGTCTTTTGGTCAAGCCGCAAACCGTTGTGCCGCTGGGCGCGATGAAGTCCGCGTTGAAAAGCAGATAAAACCCTACGTAGTGCTGCGTGTAAGCCGGTTTCTGAAGCCGATCACGTCTTGGGCTGTCATACAATAAAGACCGAAAGAGCTAGGGTTTACCCATTGTGGCCGGAGTCAACCTTTGGGGCAGGCATCTAAATTCAGTGAAGACACATGATGAATTCGACACTTCGCTTTGCGACAATTGAAGGAAATCAGGTCCGTTGGTCACTCAGGCGAAACTGTTCTGTAACGCCTTTGCAGCTGATGTGGGTCTTTTTGTCGTTAAGCGGCGTGTCCACGGGGATCGGTTTTTTCTTCTGGATGCAAGGCGCGACCTTGGTAATGCCTTTCGCAGTGCTGGAGCTTCTTGCTTTGGGCGGCGCTTTTTGGATGTATGCGCGGCATTCGACGGATGGCGAACACATATCCCTCGAAGATGGTCGCCTGGTCGTGAAGCTCGAGTGCGCTGGGAAGTTTGAGACGGCCGAGTTTCAGAAGATGTGGGTCAGGGTGGAGCCCGTCGCAGATGATTCTTCGTTAATCGAGTTGTCTGAGCGGGGCAGAACTGTAAGAGTCGGGCGTTACATTCGTCCAGAGCTACGGCCGCAGCTGGCCAGGGAAATTCGTTCGGCCTTGCGTGCGGCTTAGGCCGGCGCGCAATTCCGGTCCGTTGAATTTATTTTGGGGCATCAACAAGTGAGCGAGATGAAGAACACAACGAACAAAGCGACGTCCATCCTGTGGGCGGCGATGGCATTTGCTGGATCAGCACTTTTTTCCCAAGCCCACGCGGTGAACGACCTGCCGGGCGGCCCTGCAGTGAATCAACTGAACTTGGCGCCAGCGGTGACAAAGATTGCCCAAGAGCAACAGTGGTTGCACTGGTTCATGCTGATTGTTTGCTCAGTGATCTTTGTGGCGGTGTTCGCCGTCATGTTCTATTCCATCTGGAAGCACCGCAAATCTGTGGGTCACAAGGCAGCGACCTTCCATGAGTCTGTCACGGTGGAAATTATTTGGACAATCGTGCCTTTCATCATCGTCATCTTGATGGCGCTTCCTGCGACCAAGGTGGTTGTTGCGATGAAAGACACCACCAACGCCGATCTGACAATCAAGGCCACAGGCATGCAGTGGAAATGGGGCTATGACTACATCAAGGGCGAGGGCGAAGGCATCGGCTTTGTATCTACTTTGGACTCTGAGCATCGTGCACTTTCTGATGCGGGCGGTCCCAAGAAAGGCGAGTCTATTGACAACTATTTGCTGAAGGTCGATGCGCCTCTGGTGGTGCCTGTCGACAAGAAGGTTCGCATCATCACTACCGCAAACGACGTCATCCACGCATTCATGGTGCCGGCTTTCGGTATTAAACAAGACGCCATTCCCGGCTTCGTGCGGGATACATGGTTCCGTGCTGAAAAAGTTGGCGATTATTACGGTCAATGCGCTGAGCTTTGCGGCAAAGAACACGCTTACATGCCCATCCACGTCAGGGTGCTGTCCGCTGAAGACTACTCAGCTTGGGTTGTGGCAGAGCAGAAGAAGCTTGCTGCCAAAGCAGATGACCCGTCTAAGGTCTGGGCCTTGAACGACATCGTCGCCCGTGGTGAAAAGGTTTATGCCCAGAACTGCGCGGCTTGCCATCAGGCGAGTGGCAAAGGTGCAGGGCCCATCAAGGCCTTAGATGGCTCGGTCGTTGTCTTGGATGCCGACAAGAGCAAGACAATCGCGATTTTGTTGAATGGCCAGAACAATGGAGCAATGCCTGCTTGGAGGACGCTAAGCGACACCGATATCGCTGCCGTCATTAGCTACACCAAAAACAATTGGTCCAATAAGACTGGCCAGTTAGTGCAACCCTCAGACGTTCTTGCTTTGCGCAAGTAATGCTCACCCCGCAAATTTAATAAAACTACGAAGGAACTCACCATGAGCGCCGTACTAGACCACCACGATCACGCCCACGACGACCATCACCATGCCCCCACAGGCTGGCGCAGGTGGGTGTACGCCACCAACCACAAGGACATTGGCACCCTGTATTTGTTGTTTAGCTTCACAATGCTGATCGTAGGTGGCGTACTGGCTTTGTTGATTCGCGCTGAACTCTTTCAGCCTGGGCTACAACTGGTGAACCCGGAGTTGTTCAACTCGCTAACCACAATGCATGGCCTCATCATGGTGTTCGGCGCCATCATGCCCGGCTTCGTTGGCTTTGCGAACTGGATGATCCCTTTGCAAATCGGCGCCTCGGACATGGCTTTCGCTCGGATGAATAACTTCAGCTTCTGGCTGATGATTCCCGCGGCCCTCATGCTCGTTTCGTCCTTTTTTGTTCCAGGTGGAGCGCCCGCTGCGGGATGGACTCTTTATGCGCCTCTCACCCTTCAAATGGGCCCATCGATGGACGCAGGTATCTTCGCGCTGCACATTCTTGGTGCCTCATCGATCATGGGCTCCATCAACATCA
>NZ_CAMCVG010000052.1 GCF_945881795.1 Rhodoferax sp. OV413 | reverse complement strand
GATGCGTCGGTGTTAAACCAGCCCATCGATGCCACGCTCAACAGCGCCACCAGGCCCATGCTGAGCCAAGGCTTACCGCGGCCGCCCCACAAGAGCAGCGCCAAGGCAGCGTAGAGCTGAAAGTCAATTGCGACGTACCACACGCCAGCCGAGATCGACTCCACATCCAACATACTGTGCAGCAAACTGGCGTGAGCCAGAAATCCAGCCACGCTGGGTGCAGTGGGCACCACTTCTGCATCCAGAAACGGCCTTGCGACGGCGGAACACAGCATGGTGATGAGCAATGCCACCACGAATGGGAAAGCCAATCGCAGATAGCGCTGCCACAGCCCGGCGGTCATGCTGCCAAAGGTGTGACGGTTCAGTGTGAGGCTGCGGGCGGCCAGGAAGCCGGCAATGACCAGGAAGACTTGGACCGCCATACGCGCCTTGTCATACAACCATTCAAAGAGCTCCGGCCAATCCGCCGAGGCGGCCTCTGACAGTGGCCCGTAAGCGGAAAAGTGGTGGAACACGATGCATTGGGCCGCTACCACTTTGAGAACATCAATCAGCTGTAACTGCGGGGCGGGCGAACGGTCAGCGGTCATCAAACATCACATTGAAGGCCCCATGGGGGCGGCGTTGGCCCATCAGGCCATCGTGTAAAGAGGTATGTCTCGGGAGGTGGCAAGTGCGTTGAGCTGCTTGCGGGTTTTGCCAGCCACAAATGCGGCAACGGCGGCGTGGTTCTCGGGGGAAAACATCGCATCAGGGCTGGATTGTGTCAGACCCGCAGCCTCCGCGAGCGCGCGGGCGAAATGGGGCTCCAGGGCGGCCAGGGCAACGCGCCCGTCTTTGCAGGGGTAGATGCGATAGCCCGCATGTCCGCCGCCGGTGGGCTGGCCGGCAATAGTGAGGCCCCAGTCGCGCGGAAGGGCCAAATACGCCGCAGCGGCGTTCAGGGCAATCTCCAGGCGCACGCCCTTGCCATTTTGGAGGCTGTGCAATCTTGCTTGCAGGACCGATTCACTCGCCATGAGCGAGCCGGCCATGTCGGCAAACAGGGAGGCGGGGAGTTCTAGTCCGGTCACGAGGCCGCATTCGGCCAGGTAGGTGAGGTCGTGGCCGGGCTCTTCAGCCCTTTCGCCACGCGAGCCCACGATGCTGACCATGGACAGCTGGGGGTACAAGGTCCGCAGTGTAGGCCAGCCCAATCCCAGCTTGCTCAGGGCGCTTGGCCGAAAGGACGTGAGCAACACATGCGCTCGCGCCAGCTCTTTGTGGAGGGTGCGCTGGCCCTTGTCGGTCTTGAGGTCGGCCACCAAGGTGCGAACCCCGTTGTGCATTTCTTGGTAGGCACGTGGGTTGTAGTGGCTCATCGGGTCGCCGGTGGCGCCTTGCGAAAGGGTGCTCGGGGCCGGTGGCTCGAGTTTGACGCAAGTGGCGCCCATAGAGCGGCAGCGCATCAGGGCCGCAGGCCCCGGCAGGTTGAGCGCCAGGCTGATGATGCGGGTGCCCTTGAGCACTTGAGGTGTGGCGCTTTTCAATGGCTTGGCGGCGGCTTGGGGCATGGTCTGGAATAGGGCCGGGGATGCGGCTCGTTGTACGGGGAGGGCGGCGAGGTACGGCGGTGCGGTAATGTGAAGATTTAGGGCGATGATATGTGGCAATAATGGCGCATGGCCCGGCAACGGGAACCCCGATTTTTGCAGGTGCCCCGTGACCCAAGCCCCCCATCCCCAACTCGGTTTCGCCTTTTTGGCGGACTTGCCAACCCTCGACCTCGACCCGCCCAAAAGCAAGCAGCGCAGCGCCAAAGCGGGTAGCAAAAACGTCGCAGCTGTTGCACCGCAAGCGGCTGCACCCATGGATGCCGATGCGATGGCGAGAGCGCTGGAGGCCCACCCGGACTACAAAGTGCTGCGGCGTTTGCAGCCTTGCCTGCAATGGCCGGGTGTAGCGAAGGGCGGGGTCAAGACAATTCTGGTGCTCGATACCGAGACCACCGGGCTGGATTCCGCCAAAGAAAAAATCATCGAGCTCGCAATGCTGCGGGTGGAGGTAGACATGGCAACCGGCTTGCCAGTCGGTCAGGTGTTGGTGTACGACGAACTGGAAGACCCTGGCAAGCCCATACCCCCTGAGGTGGTGGCCATCACCGGCATTCGTGATGCGGATGTGGCCGGTAAAAAGCTGGATGAGGCCCGTGTGGCAGCCATGATGGACGGGGTGGATGTGGTGATTGCGCACAACGCCGCGTTTGACCGGCCCTTTGTGGAAAGTCGATTGCCCGCTTTTGCGGGCCTGCCGTGGGCGTGTTCGTTTGCCGATCTCGACTGGAAGGGCATGGGCCGCGGTTCGGCCAAACTGGAGAGCCTGGCGCAGGAGCTGGGCCTGTTCTACGACGCCCACCGCGCCGAGATGGACTGCCACGCGCTGCTGGCCGTCTTGACGGCGCCGCTCCCTTCTACGCATTCAGAGGCCCCTGAGTCCTTGCGTACCGGGTTGTCTGCCTTGCTGCAGGCAGCAGGCAAGCCAGTCTTCCGTGTGAGCGCGACCAATTCCCCGTTTGAGGCCAAAGACCTTCTCAAGGCGCGCAACTACCGCTGGAATGCCGATCAGCGTGTGTGGGCCACTCGCCTGAGTGACGAGACAGCATTGCGCGCCGAGCTGCAGTGGTTGCGCGAGCAGGTCTATGGTGGTCGTCATGCAGCGGTGCAAATCGAGACGATGGATTCGCTCAACAAGTACTCCAGCCGCAGCGGCCAGACGGTCCATCAGCAGCTATAAGCGCACTGAGAGTTGACGATGGAACACCAACTCATCAGCGTACAAATTGGCACTGCCCGCAAGGTGCAGATCCAAGGGCGCAGTATATTGACAGCAATTCGCAAGACGACGCTGGGCGGGCCAGTGCCGGTGCTCGCGCTCGGTTTGGCCGGCGACGAGCAGGCCGACCTTTCGGTGCACGGTGGCCTGGATAAAGCCGTGTATGCCTACCCGTCAGAGCACTACGACTTCTGGCGCCAGGCCCGCCGGGAGGCCGGGGTGGCCGACATCGATGATCAGTTGCCTTTTGGCGCGATGGGTGAAAACCTCACGCTGGCCGGTCTGCTGGAGCAGGATGTGTGGGTGGGCGATGTGCTGAGGTTTCAAAACTGCGCCCTGCGTGTGGTGCAGCCGCGGGAGCCCTGTTTCAAGTTCAATGCGGCGTTGGGATTCAACTCGGCAGTGAAAGCCATGGCCCTGAGCGGGCGCTGCGGGTTTTACCTTGCGGTGGATGTGCCTGGCACCGTAGAAGCAGGTGAGACTTTCACAGTGCAAACCGGTCAGCGGCAGATGGGTATCCCCGAGCTGTTCAAGGCCAAATTGTTCAAGCATCTGCGCTAGTGCGCAGGGAGCTTAGCCGCGGCTCAGGGTGGTGCTGATCGCGTTGGCCAGCTCGTTCGGCTCGAACTTGGCCACATACGCGTCTGCCCCCACACCACTGGCATGGCCTTCGCTGGCGCTGCCGGTGAGCGAGGAATACACAATGACCGGAATGCCCGCGAAGCGGCTGTCATTCTTGATGCTGCGGGTAAGAGTGAAGCCATCCATCTCCGGCATCTCCAAGTCGGTCAGCACCAGGGCCACTTTGTCTTTGGCGCGCTTGCCATGGTTGACGGCATCGCTGTGGATCTGGCCCAGCCGCTCCCATGCTTCCTTGCCGTTCTTTACCGCTGCATAGGCTACGCCCATGGTTTTGAGGCTTTCTTCGACCAGCATGCGGGCGATGGCCGAGTCGTCGGCAAACAGGATGCTGGTGCCCTCTGGCAGTTTAATTTTCTGAATGTTGCTGTTGGCCGAGTCCAGCTGGGTGTTGGGAAACACGTTGCGGATGATCTGCTCTACATCCAGCACCTGGGCCAAACGTGAGTCGGCCGCATCGCCGTCGATACGCACCACTCCACTGAGCAGGCCGGAGCAGTTGTTGTCAGCGGCAAGCAGGTGCTTCCAGTCGAGTTGGATGATCTCCACCACCTCATCCACCAAGAAAGCTTGCGTTGTGCGGGCGAACTCAGTCACCAACACTATTTTTGAATTGGTTTTCGGAACGCAGCCAGCCAGCGAGGGAAGGTCAATTACCGGAATCAGCTGACCACGCACATTGGCCAGTCCCATTGCATGGGGCGGGGCATTGACGATGCTGGTGATCTCCGGGGCCACCACGATTTCACGCACCTTGAACACGTTGATGCCGAATAGCTCACTGCGACCACTGCCTTCTGCATCGCCCAGTTTGAAAAGCAGCAATTGGAACTTGCTCTAGGCGGTATGTGTGTTGCCTGGCGCTACTTTGGTATTGAGTGGGTTGCTCATGGTCGGGCCTTTGGGTCGCTGGTGATAGTCCTCTTCACTTTACCCTTTTCCGTGCCCGGTGCTCTGGATAAAAGACAAGGTTTTTGCAGCTTCCCGCAAGTACAGCCGGACTTTTCCGATTTCCGGGCCGATGTGACGGTCGATCCGCCGTATATACGGGCAAGTAAGGGTGGCCAGTGCGGTGTTGTCGGGCCCGAGGATGGGGAATGAGATATCGACTACGCCGAAGGACTGCGCGCTGTCCCTCTCCAGGTATCCCTGCCCCCGGATGGCGTTCAATGTCGCAGCGAGTTTGGACTCGGAAATCGGGACTTCACCGTCGAGGGGCGTGTGTTCCGCCAGCATGCGCTGGTAGCTTCCGGGGTCTGCATAGGCAAGTAGCAAATGGCCTGAGGCAGTGTCCAGCAGACCCACACGCGCACCCCGTGGTACTGAGAAACTCCAGCCACTGGGGCTGCTGATCTGCGCGCTGATCAGCACATTGCCTCGATCGTAAACACCCATGTGGCAGCTTTGCTCTGCTTTGCGGGTGAACTCATCCATGACCGGCAATGCCTGGTTGATGAGCCGACTGAGTGGCGGGTGCATATTCGCCAGCGCAAACAACTTCAGGCTGAGCGCATAGCGGTCGCCGGCGGTATTGCGCATGACGTATTGGCGGGCTACCAGACGCTCCAGCATGCGATAGATCTCGCTGGCACTGCGGTCCATCTCTTTGACGATTTCGGTGCGTGTCAAACCGTGGGGTTGGCTGGCCAACAGTTCCAGAATGTCCAGTCCCTTGTCGAGCGCCGGTGCTCGGTAACGGTCTTCGGGCGGCAGTCCGGATTCGTCGATGTCTTCGGTTTTGGGGCGTCGGCCACGGGGTTTGGGTTCTTTGTCTGACATGGCTTGTCTCTGTGGTTGTGGCATTCCGGTCAATTCATGTTGCCGCTGTATTTTGAGCACAGGGTGAGTGCGTTCATTGGCCCCGGAAATCTAGGGAAAGTACTGAGCGCGCTTTCTAACTTAGGTACTATATTTTCTTCATCCGTGAATTATTTATTCATATTTGAATTTAAGCAAACGAGGTGCAGTCCATGGGTGAAGGCAGGTTGAACGGCAAGACGGTGTTGATCACCGCAGCAGCACAAGGCATAGGCCGCGCCAGCGCGCTGGCCTGTGCACGGGAGGGTGCCCACGTCATTGCCACAGACATTAACGCAGCTTTCCTCAAAACCCTTGCAGCCGAACACACGTCCATCCGCACAGAAGTGCTGGATGTACGCAGCAACGATGCGGTGAGTCACTTGGCATCGAACATGCCAGCATTGGACGCCTTGTTCAACTGCGCCGGCATGGTGGCCAACGGCTCAGTGCTGGACTGCACTGAAGCCGACTGGGACCTGAGCTTCGACTTGAATGTGAAGAGCATGTTCCGCATGACGCGCGCCTTCTTGCCCGGAATGTTGGCCAAGGCCGCGGCAGAGCAGGGGAGTGTGTCCGTCATCAACATGGCTTCCATGGCTTCAAGCATCAAAGGCTTTGCCAACCGCTGTGCGTATGGAGCCACCAAGGCGGCCGTCATTGGTTTGACCAAATCACTGGCGGCTGACTATGTAAAGGCGGGTTTGCGCGCCAATGCCTTGTGCCCAGGCACGGTGGACACGCCTTCTTTACGGGGGCGCATTGCGTCTGCGGCCGATCCGGTGCAGGCAGAAAAAGACTTCATCGCCCGCCAGCCGATGGGGCGATTGGCAGTGGTGGAAGACATTGCGCCCATGGTTGTCTACCTCGCAAGCGAAGAGTCCCGTTTCGTAACGGGGCAGACGATGCTGGTGGATGGCGGCGTCACGATCTGATGTAGCTGAAAGATGAGCAACCCGACCATGCCGACGCCACCTTTGATTGAGGTACGCAATCTCAGCAAATCCTTCCCGGGTGTGAAGGCACTGGACCGTGTGCGTTTCGACCTAACGGCGGGTGAAGTTCATGCCTTGATGGGCGAAAACGGTGCCGGCAAGTCCACCCTGATGAAGATCCTGGCTGGGGTCTACCAAAAGGATGGCGGTGAAGTGCTGGTAAATGGCGTGGCGGTGGACATTCAAAGTCCAGCCCACGCCCAGTCGATGGCGATCGGCATCATCCACCAGGAGTTACATCTGATGCCGCATTTGACGGCTGCTCAAAATATCTTTTTGGGGCGAGAGCCGCGCAAGGCCGGGGGCTGGTTGCTCAATGAAGAGAAGCTGAATGAGGACACTCGCGCACTTTTTGTCCGGTTAAACCTGCGAATGGAGCCGTCAACCCGCATCTCGGACCTCACTGTGGCCAAGCAACAGATGGTGGAGATTGCCAAAGCACTGTCTTTCAAGTCGCGTGTGCTGATCATGGACGAGCCTACGGCAGCTTTGAACAACGCGGAAATTGAAGAACTTTTCCGCATCATCCGCCAGCTCAAGAGTGAAGGTGTTGGCATCGTCTACATCTCCCACAAGATGGATGAAATCCAGCGCATTGCAGATCGCATCACCGTCATGCGGGATGGCAGCTATATCGATACCGTGCCAGCCCAGACACCCATGTCGCAGGTGATTGCCATGATGGTGGGTCGCCAGTTGGAGCAATCTGACAAGCGCGTACCCGATACGTCTGCCAATGAGGTCTTGTTGGAGGTGATGGGGCTCAACCGCGGTCGTGCCATCAGGGATGTGAGCTTTCGTGTGCGCCGGGGAGAGATTCTTGGCTTCGCCGGTTTGATGGGAGCCGGTCGGACCGAAGTGGCGCGTGCAGTTTTTGGGGCGGATCCTGTGGATTCGGGCGAGGTGCGTGTTGCCGGCAAACCGGTGCGATTGCGGTCGCCGCAGGATGCCGTCAATGCGGGTATCGGCTATTTGTCTGAGGACCGCAAACATTTCGGCCTCGCCACTGGCATGGATGTGGCTGCGAACATCACTTTGCCGAGTCTCACGCGCTGGTTGCGATGGGGTGTTTTCCTGAACAAAAGCGCAATCGCGGAAGTCTCGCGCTCCATGGTGGAAAAGCTGCGTATCAAGACGCCCTCCATCCACCAGATGTCCAAGCTGCTGTCCGGCGGTAACCAGCAGAAAGTGGTGATTGCGAAGTGGCTGGTGCAGGACTGCGAGGTTCTGATTTTCGATGAGCCCACGCGCGGAATCGATGTGGGAGCCAAAAGCGAAATTTACAAGCTGCTAAACGATCTGGCCGCGCAAGGGCGGGCCATTGTGGTGATCTCCAGCGAGTTGCCGGAGGTGCTGCTGCTAAGCCACCGCATTCTGGTGATGTGCGAAGGCCGGATTACCGGTGAGGTGTGTGGTGTTGACGCCAGCCAGGAAAGCCTGATGGAGCTCGCGACGCGCCGCGAAACCATGGCTGCCTGAACGCCCACATCGGCAAAGAATTAACTTGAATCAGACGGTATAGCGACATGAATGCGAACAAAGATGCCAAAGAACCAGTCCGCGCGAGCGGGGGGCAGGCTAAGCAAAAGATGCTGGCCTTTGCCAGCTTAATCGCTTTGATCCTGGTGTTCACCGTCCTGAAGCCGGACGCCTTCATGACACAGGACAACATCATCGGCATCTTGCAGTCCACGACCGTGATCGGAGTTCTGGCGATCGCCAGCACTTTCATCATCATCACTTCGGGCATCGATTTGTCGGTGGGCGTGCTGATGACTTTTTGTGCTGTCATGGCCGGAGTGTTTATGGTGAATCTCGGTTTGCCCATGCCATTGGGCATCGCACTGGCGATCGGAATGGGCTGTGTGTGCGGTGCAATCTCGGGTCTGGCTATTACCAAACTTAAAGTGCCGCCGTTTATTGCCACTCTGGGCATGATGATGTTGCTCAAGGGCGTATCGCTCATCATCACCAACACCCGCCCGATCTATTTCAGCGATGTAGACGGTTTTGACCAGATTGCTTTGGGCTCGCTGATAGGGGATTTGATTCCGTCCTTTCCCATTCCCAACGGAGTACTGATCATGTTCATCGTGGCGGTGGTATGCGCGGTGGTCTTGAATAAAACTGCGCTGGGCCGTTACACCTTTGCACTGGGCAGCAATGAAGAGGCAGTGCGCTTGTCGGGGGTGAATGTAGACCGCTGGAAGGTCATCATTTATACCTTTGCAGGTGGTATTTGCGGCATCGCCGGATTGCTGATTGCCTCGCGGTTGAACTCTGCTCAACCGGCTTTGGGGCAGGGTTATGAGCTGGACGCGATTGCCGCAGTAGTGATCGGTGGCACTTCGCTCAGTGGCGGGGTGGGCACGATTCTGGGCACCATCATCGGCGCTTTCATCATGAGTGTTCTTATCAATGGTCTGCGCATCATGTCGGTCGCCCAGGAGTGGCAGATGGTGTTGACAGGTCTCATCATCATTCTCGCGGTCTATACCGACAACCTGCGCCGCAACAAGAAATAAGGAGACCAGGCAGCCGCATACGCCACCACCCTGTTTGAGTTTTTCGTGATTCCGTTGAAAGCAATAAACCTATCCATCAGGAGACAAACCATGAATGCAAAACGACAAATGCTGGCTCTGACTGCCGGCCTCGCACTGGCAGGCTTTTCCAGCTTCGCTACCGCACAGGAAATCTATATTCCCTTGATCTCCAAAGGCTTCCAGCACCAGTTCTGGCAAGCCGTGAAGCAAGGTGCCGACCAGGCTGCCAAAGACTACAAAGTCAAGGTAACTTTTGAGGGCCCCGAAACCGAGCAGCAAGTGGACAAGCAGATCGATATGCTTTCGGCTGCCTTGGCCAAGAACCCCAAGGCTATCGGCTTTGCTGCACTGGATAGCAAGGCTGCCATTCCCTTGCTGAAGAAGGCCCAGGCCGCAAAAATTCCGGTCATTGCATTCGACTCCGGCGTTGATAGCGACATCGTGGTGACGACGGCACAAACAGACAGCAAAGCAGCTGCTGCGTTGGCTGCTGACAAGATGGCCGAAAAAATCGGTGGCGAAGGTGAAGTGGCAGTGATCGGACACGACCAGACCAGCACGACCGGTACGGGTCGCCGCGATGGTTTTGTGGACCGCATCAAATCCAAGTATCCCAAGATCAAGGTAGTGGACATTCAGTACGGTGGTGGTGACCATTTGAAGTCGGCTGAAATTGCCAAGACCTTGACCCAGGCCTACCCCAAACTCAAGGGCATCTTCGGTACCAATGAAGGCTCTGCGATCGGTGCCGGCAAGGGTCTGAAAGAAGCCAAAAAGAGTGGTGTGGTCATCATCGGTTTTGACTCTGGTAAGGCCCAGAAAGACATGATTAACGACGGCACCATTGCTGGCGCGATCACCCAGAACCCGGTGGGCATCGGCTACAAGACGGTGGAAGCTGCTGTGAAGGCGCTCAAGGGTGAGAAGTTGCCCAAGATCATCGACACCGGTTTCTACTACTACGACAAGACCAACATGAAGGACGCCAAGATTGCGGCGGTTCTTTACGACTGAAATCTCCCCCTGAGCGGCTTTGCCGCTCCCCCCTCTCTCGCATGCAGCGGGATGGGGGGCGCACCCAGCGGGCCGGCAGAAACACTTCCGCGGGTGCTATGAATTTTGTTGACTGAAAAGGAAGAACTGTGAAACTAGTACGCTACGGATTGCCAGGCCAGGAAAAGCCCGGTGTGTTGGATGCCCTGGGCCGGGTACGCGATCTTTCCGCACACATTACAGATGTCGCCGGCGCCGCCTTGCTGCCGGAAAGCTTGGCCCGTCTGCGTGGCGTTGTTGTAGACAGTCTGCCCTTGGTAGATGGATTTCCCCAGAAAGATTTGCGCCTCGGTGCCTGTGTAGGCAACGTGGGCAAATTCATCTGCATTGGTTTGAATTATTCAGACCACGCGGCCGAAAGTGGAATGCAGGTTCCACCGGAGCCTGTTGTCTTCAACAAGTGGACCAGCGCCATCATCGGCCCCGATGATGCGGTAGAGATTCCCCGTGGTTCCGTGAAGACGGATTGGGAAGTCGAGCTCGGCGTGGTCATCGGCAAAGGTGGCCGGTACATTGACGAATCAGATGCGATGTCCCATGTGGCTGGCTATTGCGTGGTGAATGATGTGTCTGAACGCGAATACCAGCTCGACCGCAGCGGAACCTGGGACAAAGGCAAGGGCTGCGATACCTTTGGCCCCACAGGCCCTTGGCTGGTGACAGCTGATGAAGTGCCGGATCCGCAAGCCTTGTCCATGTGGCTGGATGTGGATGGAAAGCGTTATCAAAGCGGAAGTACGTCCACCATGGTGTACGGCGTGAAGTTTCTAATTTCTTACCTCAGCCGCTTCATGAGTCTGCAGCCTGGCGACGTGATTTCCACGGGAACTCCACCCGGTGTCGGCATGGGCCAAAAACCTCCGGTTTACCTGCATGCAGGACAGACCATTCACCTGGGCATTGAGGGCCTGGGAACTCAAACACAAGTAACCAAACAGGCCTGATATGACCCAAGTCACCGGCATGCGCGTCGTGGACGTGCGCTTTCCCACGTCCCAACATCTGGATGGTTCGGATGCGATGAACCCGGATCCGGACTATTCGGCCGCCTATGTCATCCTGGAAACCGACCGCGCAGGCGTGGAGGGCCATGGATTGACATTCACCATCGGGCGCGGCAACGAGATCTGCTGTGCGGCGATCGAAGCTATGCGACATCTGGTAGTTGGACTGGACCTGGATTGGGTGGCCGACGATATGGGGCGTTTTTGGCGCTACATCACTTCCGACAGCCAGTTGCGCTGGATCGGCCCGGACAAGGGCGCCATCCACCTTGCCACCGGCGCTGTGGTGAATGCCGTGTGGGATCTGTGGGCCAAGTTGGAGGGCGTGCCGGTATGGGAACTGGTGGCTCGAATGAGCCCTGAGGAGATGGTGAAGCTGATTGACTTCCGTTACATCACGGATTGCATCACGCCGGAAGAAGCTTTGGCAATGTTGCAAGAGCGCGCGGCGGGCAAAGCACAGCGTATTGAGACACTTCGCCGCGAAGGCTACCCGTGTTACACCACATCAGCAGGCTGGTTGGGCTACGACGATGACAAACTGCGCCGCTTGTGCAAGGAAGCTACCGATGCAGGCTTTAACCACATCAAGCTCAAAGTCGGACGTGACAAGGCGGACGATATCCGGCGCCTACGTATCGCTCGTGAGGTCTTGGGGCCTGAGCGGCATTTGATGATTGATGCCAACCAGGTGTGGGAGGTGAATCAGGCAGTGGAATGGGTGCGCGAGCTGGCCTTCGCCAAGCCCTGGTTCATTGAGGAGCCCACCAGCCCGGACGACATTGAAGGGCATCGCGTCATCCGTGAAGGCGTTCACCCGGTAAAGGTGGCGACGGGCGAGATGTGCCAGAACCGCATCATCTTTAAGCAACTGATCATGCGCGGTGCGATCGATGTTGTGCAAATCGATTCATGCCGCTTGGGTGGCGTGAACGAAATTCTGGCGGTCATGTTAATGGCCGCCAAATACAACTTGCCGGTGTGTCCTCATGCGGGAGGTGTGGGCTTGTGTGAGTACGTGCAGCACCTCTCGATGATTGACTACCTCTGCATCGCCGGCACGCGGGAAGGGCGTGTGATTGAGTTTGTGGATCATTTGCATGAGCATTTCATTGAGCCTTGTGTCATCAAGAACGCGGCGTACATGCCCCCTGTTGCACCTGGTTTTTCCATTCAGATGAAACCTGAATCAATTCTTGAATACACCCACAAGCCCCGTATGGTTGCGGTATGAAGATCGACACCCACCAGCACTATTGGCGCTACCGGGCAGCGGAGTTTCCGTGGGTCGAAGACTCCATGCCAGATTTGCGAAAAGACTGCATGCCCATTGATTGCGAAGACGCGATGCGGGCTAGCGGCGTAGATGGCGTAGTGGCGGTGCAGGCACGCACTCTGGTGGAAGAGACGGACTTCTTGCTCAAGGTCGCGGACAACCACCCTGAAGTGTTGGGCATAGTGGGTTGGGCTGATCTGGCAGCGCCGGATCTCGAAGCGTATCTGGATCGATGGACTGCACATCCGGCCATGCGCGGAATACGGCACATTTTGCAGGATGAGGCGGATGTCATTGCCTGGCTTCACAACCCGCGGAATGCGGAGGGTTTGCGGTCAGTGCAGCGCGCGGGTCTGGTTTATGACGTGTTGGTGTTTGATCACCAGTTGCCAGGAGTGGCTTCCTTTTGTGCGAAGCACGATGGCCATTGGTTAGTGTTGGATCATTTGGGTAAACCGTCTATCCGGGATTGGCAGGCCAACCCCGAGGTGCCATCCCGGTGGTTGAGCAACATCCGAAGTCTCGCAACTTTGCCGCACGTGGTCTGCAAGTTGTCCGGTCTGGTCACAGAGACCGATTGGAAGTCCGGCAAAGGCATCAGCCCGTCCGATAGCAAAATCATGTGGACATGTTTTGACCAGGCGCTGGAGGCATTCGGGCCCCATCGATTGATGTTCGGTTCGGACTGGCCTGTCTGTCAGCTGGCGGCACCTTATGAAGCGGTGCACGGCTTGGTGCAAAAGTGGGCAAAAGCCCGGCTTACCATGACCGAGCAAGAAGCATTCTGGTCTGGCAATGCCATTCGTTGCTACGGACTGAATGTGCATTCCGAAGCTTGATGTGCTTCGAATCTGAAGGACGACCATGGATTTGCATCTCAAAGACAAAGTGTTCATCGTGACCGGTGGAGGGAGCGGGATTGGAGCTGCTGTTTCGCTCACTCTGGCGCAAGAGGGCGCCAAACCGGTCATCTTCGGAAAAACTGCGCTTACTCCCGAGTTCGAGGCGCAACTGACAGCAGTAGCAAGTGACTATCTGTTTGTCCAGCTGGAGTTGTCCGATGAAGCAGCCTGCGGCCGTGGGGTGGAACAGGTTATTGAGCGTTTCGGTCGCTTGGACGGCCTCGTCAACAATGCGGGTATCAATGACAGTGTGGGCCTGGAAGCGGGACGTGATGAATTCGTCGCTTCGCTGGAGCGGAATTTGATCCACTACTACGTTATGGCCCACTTCTGCGTTCCGCATTTGAAGGCTAGTCGGGGTGCCATCGTTAACGTATCCTCAAAGACAGCATTGACCGGCCAAGGCAACACCAGTGGCTACTGTGCTTCCAAAGGCGGCCAGCTGTCGCTGACGCGAGAGTGGGCTGCAGCATTACTGAATGACGGCGTACGAGTGAATGCCCTGATCCCGGCCGAAGTGATGACGCCCCTTTATGAACGCTGGATCAATAGTTTTGAAAACCCGATCGAAAAGCTGGCCGCAATCACCGCCAAAATTCCTTTGGGTCAGCGCATGACGACCCCCGAGGAGATGGCGCGAATGTGTGTATTCCTGTTGTCGGATGTCTCGTCCCACACAACCGGACAATGGGTATTCGTGGATGGCGGATACACACACTTGGACCGGGCATTGTTATGAATGCGCCCGTGACCCGATACGCACTGGCGCTGGATCTGGTGGATAACGAGACTTTGATCGCGGAGTACATCCGGGCCCATGAATCGATCTGGCCGGAGGTTCGCGAGCATTTGTTTTCCCAAGGTGTCCTGGCGATGGAGATTTACCGTTTGGGTACACGCATGTTCATGGTGATGGACGTAGACCCAGAGGTGTACTCTGAATCAACGATGGCAAGGGCTTCCATGGAGAACGAGGCTGTTGTGCGGTGGGAAGCCCTGATGTGGACCTACCAATCACCAACCCCTTGGACGCCGTCAGGTCAGAAGTGGGTTCCGATGCAAAAAGTGTTTGAGTTGCGTTGAACCGTAGCCCGTACAGATTCAGGAAATGATGTTGCATTCCCTGCGAAGCAAGGCCACTGCATCCTGAAACGTGTAGTCATGGTCACTGGTCAAAGTGCCTGACGCCTCTTCGATGAAGTTAGTCCAAAGGCTTGCATAGTCCTCCAGATGTTCTGGAGGCGCTTGATCCCGAATGAACTTCAACGGCAATGAGGGTTGCAGGCCCGTCTTGCGGATCTTTTTCACCAAGGTGGACGCCGCCTTTTCGGTCAATACCGTCTTGGCGCTACTGCCGGCCGCCATGCACAGGAACAGAGTGAGTAGTGAGCTTTCGTCGTCATTCCCGCCTGTGGCTTTGGCCCAAGCCTTGGATACGGACCTGTCAAATTGCTCTATTTCATTGATAGCGTCTTCCACCCAGAAATAACGGCCGATGAACGCGGGTGTTTGGTCAAACAGCTTACGAGCAGAGGCTGCAGACTCAAGCCACTTCGCAGAGTCTTCCCAGACAGAATCCCGTACGGACTCCACCAGGGGAACCCATTCGACCGGCAGGTCTTCTGGCAAAGTCAGGGGAAGCTTGCCGGGTTTGGTCTGGTAACGCTTGCGCAAGGCAAGAATCATTTTTTCAAATGTCACCCAGTCCGGCAATGTGCTGCGCTTGCAGGCTATAGCAAGCAAAGCGGTCCGGATTACGGCTTCAGCATCCTTGCCGGCTTCTTCCAGTTCTTCCAGCTCCATTCCCAAGTGGGCAGCCATCCAAATGGCAGCTTCGACCACTGCCGTCGCATGGCTGCGGCTGTTCAGCTCTGCCTGATAGTCGGAGAGGGGCCGCAGGCTCCATCTGGCAAGCAAGGGAATGTGTTCATCGCGGAAACCGCTGCGCTCATTCATGCCGAAATGCGTGGTCTGAGGCATGGTAATCAGTGCCTTAAGCATGTCTGAGCCCGCTTTGGAGCGGGACAGGAAGCTGTTGTCGCGCAGGATCTCCGCCGCTTTTTGAAGGTCACCCTGTGAGGTGTGTGCCAGGTGCAGGCTCACCAGATTGACGATGCGGTCTTTGGCCAGTTCCAGCTCCGGCCGCAAAAACTCGGTACCGAAGTACCGGGCAATCTGTACCATGCCTTTGGGTGCATCTGCACAAATAGCATCCAGCTTGTCCTGGCCGATCAGGCCGTGGCGTACACCGTGTGCCAATGCCTTTTCAAAGAAAGGGCGGTCATCAAAAAGGGAAACAGCTTGCGGTGCAGCAGACATGGCGTGTGCGCTAAGGTTAGATGGCAGATTCTTCGTCGTCGTCGCGTGCCGCAGGCGTGGCTTGGCCGCGGTCAGTATCTCCGGTTTCGACTTTGCCGTCGTCTTCTTCGTCAGGCATTTCTTCTTCGTCCAGCCCCAGATCAAAGGCCCGCGCTTTGGCGCGCAGCACGATCAGCATTTCGATGAATAGGTCAGGAAGCTCATGGCGTAGTAGCCACGCCATTTGCATCCAGTCCTGGTCGGCTACCTCGTCCAGATCCACCCGGGGGCGTACATAAGCAGATTGATATAGCGCCTGCTCAGACAAAATTTCGCCATCGTCCTCCACTGCATCGAAGTTGCCGCTGCGGGCAAAAGCCTCTACGCGGCTCCACTTTTCTGTGAAGTAGTCGGCCAAAGCTTCACTGCCGCCCTCCAGATCACCGATGGCGGTCAGAAATTCGATAGCGTCAGCGTCTTCCCGGAATATCACCGAGTTCATCATGCCGCGCAGGTGCGTGCGTGTCAGGTCTTTGTATTGTTTTTCGATGACGACAGCATGGGCAAATTGTTGGGGCGTGATCAGCAGGTTGACGATGGATTCCTTTGAGTCGTCGTATTCACGTATGACCGCCAGAATATCCTTGGGCGGTAGTTGCTCGAGCACCACCATCAAGGCGCCGTCGCCCTCGTTGTCGGCCAACTCAGTCAGCACCGATTCGGCGCCGACGATGTCTCCAGCTGCAATCAGCGCCTGGGTTTTTTCAATGAGTGCAATTTGGTTCATGCCGTGGTCCTTTACGTTCGCGCGTGGCCTTATTCTTTGGCGTCAAAGCCTTGTTCGACCATCCATGCAGCGCCTTCTGCCTCGCTCACGCGGCTCTGGCGCTCGTCTTCATCCATTCCCTCCGGGTCGCGCTCTATGTCGTCGCGGTCTTTGTCCTCTTCGTCTTCACTGTCTTCGTTGTGGCCGTGGCGGGTGTCGGGCTTGTTGAGCAGGTATTCCAGCGAGGCAGCCACCGTCATGAACCACGGGCCGGACGGCTGCTGCAGCACCTGCTGGGCCAAACTTTGGGCCCATGGCATCAACTCCACCGCATGGCTCAAGGCGTCCCACTCGGGCAAGTCCTCCGCCTCCTGACGGATCAGCTCTTCCATCACCGCAGCGCCTTTGAACCGGAAGCCCTGGTGAAAAACCACAGCGACCATTTCGGGGCTGAGTTCCAGCATGCTCAGAAGGAAGTGAAGTTCCTTGCGCCGCTCAGCTAACTTTTTGGCGAGTATGTTGCTTCCTTCCGAATCGGAGCTGAGATCGTCTAGCTCTGCCTGGTAGGCACTGCTCAAGTGGTAGAAAAACGGGGAGAGACTCATGGTGGTGCCCTGTCAAAGAATACGGGATAGGTAATGGGCCCAGATCTCTCGCGCCGTATCAGTCGGATCATCAAGCAGGCCCCGGCGGCGATTGTCGTCGTAAGCCTGGCGCTTGTCGGTGTCCGAGAGCACATCGTAGGCTTCCTGTACTTCGCGGAAGTACTGCGGAGCTTGAGGGTCGGGGTTGCGGTCGGGGTGGTACAGCGCTGCCTTCTGGCGGAAGGCTTTTTTGATGTCTGCCAGCGTAGCGGCGCTGTTCAGTCCGAGACTGGCGTAGTGGTCTTTCATGCGAGAGGGGATCATGCCTCAATCTTCACTTCACAACGGTGTTCGTTGGACGTCGCTTGGTGGAGAGTCCGGGCGACCTCTTTGGGCTCCTCGAACCAGGCCCATAACATTCTGAA
>NZ_CAMCVG010000051.1 GCF_945881795.1 Rhodoferax sp. OV413 | reverse complement strand
GCGCGGATGTTCTCGCGCATGGCCGCAGCCTGCTCGGGGGTGGAGCCGTACTTTTTGTGAAGGTGCTCCGCGGTGTCTTCGCCCTCGGGCGCCATCTGCGGGTTGAGCTCGAACGGTTGGAACCGCATCTGGACCTCAATCTCCCCATCTAGGCGGGCAATCGCAGTCTCCAGGGAGAGCAAACCAACGACGCACCAAGGGCAGGACACGTCGGACACAAAATCAATCTTGAGGAGTGGGGGCATACGGTTTTCCATCAGAGCGCCTGCCCCAGACGGGCAATGCCTTCTTCAATCTTGGCCACATCGGCGGTTGCAAAGCTCAGCCGCAGGGTGCTGGGGTCGGGGTCGTGGGCATAAAACGGGGCACCGGGCACAAAGGCGACCAGCTTGTCGATGGCGCGTTTGGCGAAGTCGGCAGCGTGGGTGGGCTTGCCGTGGGCGCCGGTGAGGCGGGCCCAGAAGAACATGCCACCCTGGGGCGCGTCAAACGCAATTGCATCGCCCAGCTCGGCCTGCAGGCGCGCGGCCATCACCCGGGCGCGCTCGGCGTAGGTGCTGCGCACGGCGTCCAGCGCAGCGTTCAGGCGGCCCAGCGTGAGGTAGTGGGCGGCGGTGGCTTGGGTGAGGTTGCTGGTGTGCGCGTCGCTGAATTGTTTGCACATGGTGGCGCGCGCCAGCAGCTCGGGCGGAGCAATCATCCAGCCCACCCGCAGGCCGGGGCTGAGCACCTTGCTGAACGAGCCGCAATGGGCCAGCCACTCGCGGCTGCCGGGCACGCTGTCGCTGAGCGCCAGCAGGCTGGGCGGCGGCGGCTGGTCGAAATACAGCTCGCCGTAGGGGTCGTCTTCCACCACCAGCGTGCGGGTGCGGGCGGCAATTTCCAGAATGCGTTGGCGCCGCTCCAGGCTCAGCATCGCGCCGCTGGGGTTACCGAATGAAGGAATCAGATACACCAGCTTGGGGCGGTGCTCGTCAATCAGGGCCTCGAGCTTGTCAACATCCACCCCCTGCGCGTCAATCGGGGCGCCGATGATCTGCGCGCCATACAGCCGGAAACACTGGATGGTGGCCAGGAAGGTGGGCGCCTCCATGATGACCTTGTCGCCCGGCGAGATCATGGTTTTGCCAATCAGGTCCAGCGCCTGCTGGCTGCCGGTGGTGACGATCAGCCCCTCGGGGGCGACGGTGGCGCCCTTGGCCGCCATGTGCCGGCTGATGCCCTCGCGCAACGGCTGCCAGCCCTCGGTCGCGCCGTATTGCAGCACCGGCCCGGGCTGGTTCGCCAGCACCGCCTCAGTCGCCACGCGGATGCCCTCCACATCAAACAGGGCCGGATCGGGAAAGCCGCCCGCAAAGCTGATGATGCCCGGCTTGCCCAGCAGCTTGAACAGCTCCCGGATGGCCGATGTTTCGATGGAATTGAGGCGTTCTGCGAAGATCATGGTGCGGGTTGGTGGGGGACGGTGGGGATGCGATGGAATGAGAAATTCAGTGTAAGCCAGCGCAGCCCGCCGGCCGGAGACGGCTAGTGCAGCGGCGGCTGAAAGCCCACACCGAAGCGTTCGGCGAGCGCGCCAAGCCGCTTGTCCAAAGTCCATAGCGCGGCTCCCGGGGTGATGAGTGTGGAGGCCAGCAGCGACACATCAATAAGCCCGCAGCCCAAACCAAACAGCCTCTCGCGCTCAATAAAGTCGCGCACTTCGGCGGGAGTGGCTTGCAGCGCCGGCTGCAGTTGCTCGAGGTGAAGCAGGGTGGCCAGACGTGGCTCAGGCGGCGTGCCACAGGCCAGCTCGCCGACGATGAGCGGGTGGATGCGCACCTTATCTAGCAAGAGCAACTGCGCGAGGCTTGCGTTATGGCTGCGAAAGTGCGCCGCCCAGACCGAGGTGTCAACCAACACTGTCATGGTGCGGCAGGGGCAGCAGGAACGGAGTGAGCGGCGAGGTCTGTGCCGCGACGCGGGATGTCTGCCATCTCGGGCGACGCGCCGCCCAGGGCCGCCAGGCGTTTGGCAGACTGAACGCGCACAAAGGTTTTGATGGCTTCGCGGAAGAGGTCGCCGCGGTTCATCTGCGGATCGGCCACTTCCAGGGCCTGCTCGTAAAGGGCGTCTTCGATGGTGACGGTGGTTCTCATGGCGGCTCCGTGAAAAGGTTGATGTTATTGTGCATCAATATGTGCATCAAGGGATGCATCCTGGAATGACCAAAAGGCGCATCACCTCGCCAATCAGGCAAGGCCTCGCCCCCTCCGGAGGCGCTAAGCTCAGGGCTCTCCCATCCCGTCAGAACGTAGCCCCCACTCGAGGCCACACCGTGAAACCCGCCCACATCGAACAATTCTTCGCCACCCTGCAAGCCGCTAATCCCAATCCGCAGACTGAGCTGGAGTACAGCTCGGTGTTTGAGTTGCTGGCGGCGGTGCTGCTGTCGGCGCAAGCAACCGACGTGGGCGTGAACAAGGCCACGCGCAAGCTGTTTGCGGTCGCCAACACGCCGCAAAAGATGCTGGCGCTGGGCCTGGCTGGGCTGGAGGAACACATCAAGACAATCGGCCTGTTTCGCAGCAAGGCGCGCCACCTGATGGAGACCTGCCGTATGCTGACCGAGCAACATGGGGGCGTGGTGCCAGCCCAGCGAGAGGCGCTGGAGGCGCTGCCCGGCGTGGGCCGAAAGACGGCGAATGTGGTGCTGAATGTGGCGTTCGGCCAGCCCACCATGGCGGTGGACACGCACCTCTTCCGCCTGGGCAACCGCACCGGGCTGGCGCTGGGCAAGACGCCGCTGGCAGTCGAGCTCAAGCTGCTCAAGCGCATTCCCCCCGCCTACCTCGTGGACGCGCACCACTGGCTGATCCTGCACGGCCGCTATGTGTGCCAGGCGCGCAAGCCGCTGTGCTGGCAGTGCAGCGTGGCGGCGGTCTGCGACTACCGGGCCAAGACGCCGGCGCCGGAATAAGGCGCTTCCAGCTGCAGCCATTCGCCATAGGCCGGCGCATCCACCGGCCATTCGCAGGCCTGACCCACACAGCGCAACCCGCGGTGCAACAGGCTGGCCGCGCGCGCCACGCCGGCGTGGCTAACCCACACCTCTTCTACTTCCCTCTCGTCCCACACCCCGCCCACCCGGGCCATGAACTCGCGCACCGACTCAGCCCCGCCAAAGCGGTGGTCGGCAAAGTCGTCGGTCCAGGCCTGCACCAGGCCGGGGTCGATGTCGGCCCAGCGTTGGCTCTCGTGCACGCCGAAATGCATTTCCATCAATCGTGCGTCGGGCCTGCAATCGAGTGCCAAATCCGGCCGCAGACTGCACAGGGCCTGCGTGAGCTGCTCACATCTCTGTAGCGGCGAGTAGCGCAGGCGGGCGTTGGCTGGCAGCGCCTTCGCCGCGGCGCGGGCGGCGCCCAGCGTCAAGTCGGGGTCGGCGGGCATATCCAGCTGCCCGTAGCAAACGCCCTGCCCGATCAGAGGCTTGGCGTGGCGCAACACCCACAGTCCCATGACTCAGGCCGGCAGCGCCGCCGGCAGACCCAGCGCGCCCCACATCAGTGCCAGCCCGAGGTAGAAGGCGATTTCGCTCACCTGCTGAATGGCCCCCAGGCAGTCGCCGGTAAAGCCCTGCAGGCGCCGGGCAAACCAGCGGTGCATCCAGCCCCAGGAAAGGCCGCTACACACCACGGCGCCGGCAAGCACCGCAGCCCATGACCATTGCAAGCTCGCGCCCGCACGGTTGGCCACTGGCGCTACCAAATCCATAGCTGCGAGCGCATACCCCGCAAGCCCAAGCGCCGCAAAACACCATAAAAACGCGACCCCCAGCGAGCCCACGCTGATCTGGTCGGCCAAGGGCTTGGACTTGCTCTGCGCGGTGTCGCCCACATGCGGCAGCAGCCGGATGGTGAGCAGCGGCCACGTGCGCGACACCACATGCCCCGCAAACAGCCCGACCACCAGAAGTGCGGGTTGCAGCGCCCCCAAAAGCGCCAGCAGCATGACCTTACACAACAAGACCAGCGCCACCGCAATCGCCCCGAAGGCGCCAACGCGCGAGTCTTTCATGATGTCGAGCGCGCGCTCGCGCTGGTAGCTTCCGCCTAGACCGTCGGCCACGTCGGCCAGTCCGTCTTCGTGAAAGGCGCCGGTCATCAGCACGGTGAACACCGTGCCCAAGGCCGCCACCACACCGCAGGCCAATGCGTGCGGCGGCAGCATTTGCAGCAAGCCCCACGAGAGGGCCGCCACTGCCGCGCCCACCAGCCAGCCCACCCCGGGGAAATGCGCCGCGCTCGCCCGTAGCATCGCGGGACTGAAACCCACCCACGCCGCCAGCCGTCCGGTGACGGGCACACGGGTAAAAAACTGCACGGCCAGCAGGTAGTGGCGGATGAAGCTCAGCATGATTTTCCGGACACGCCGGCCTGCGCAAAGCTGGCCATCTCGCGCAGGATGAGGCAAGCCGACTGCAACAGCGGCCAGGCCAGCGCCGCGCCCGAGCCTTCGCCCAGCCGCAGGCCCATATCCAGCAGCGGCTGCGCGCCGGAGTCCTGCCGCAAATGCTGAAGCATGAGTGCGTGGCCCTGCTCGCTGGAGCGGTGGGCGAACACGCAGCGCTGCAGAACCCGCGGCTGCAGGGCCTGCGCCACCAGCACCGCGCTGCCGGCAATAAACCCATCCACCACCACCACCCGCCGCTCAAGCGCAGCCTGCAGCACCGCGCCCACCATGGTCGCGATCTCCAGGCCGCCGAATGCCGCCAGCGCGTCCAGCGGCGCGGTGGCGCCGGCGTGCAAGGCCAGCACCTCGCGCAGCACCGCGGTTTTACGTAGCACCGCGGGCGCGTCTAGCCCGGTGCCGGCGCCGGTGCAGTCGGCAATATCGAGGTTGGCAAGACGCGCCAGCAGCATCGCAGCCGCCGAGGTGTTGCCAATGCCCATCTCGCCCAGAAGCAGCGCGTTGCCCGGCAGCGCGCGCACCAGCGCCATGCCGTTACGCAGCGCCGCTTCGCACTGGGCGGCGCTCATCGCCGGCTGCAGCGATGCGTCTGCCGTGCCCCGCTCGGCGCCCGGCACCTTGCGCACCAGCAAACCAGGACGCTGCGCCCCCTCGGGCAGACCCGCCAGAAAGTCGTGCTTCACGCCGCAATCCACCACGGTGAGCGCCAGACCGTGCTGCCGCGCCAGCACACTGACCGCCGCGCCGCCGGCCAGAAAGTTCTCCACCATCTGCCAGGTCACATCACTCGGGAAGGCCGAAATCCCGCGGGCCGTGAGCCCGTGGTCTGCGGCAAACACCACCATCTGCGGCTGCACCAGCACCGGCGCGGTAGTGCCCAGCAACAGGCCGATGTGCAGGGCCAGCGCCTCCAGCCGCCCCAGCGAGCCCAGCGGCTTGGTCTTGTGGTTGAGCGCCTCTTGCAACGCCGCCGCGAGGGCGGGGTCGGCGATGTCCGGGATGGCTGGGATGAAAGGCATAGAAGACATTTTGGAATCGGAGGTTTTCAGGGGGCCATGTTTTTATCGCGGCAGCGCCACCCACTGCCCGTCAATGGCGTGGATGGCGATGCGGTGGTCGAACACCTCAATAAGTGCCTGGCGGGTGGCGGGGTCGGCGCAGGTGCCGTGGTGCAGCACGCGGCCCTGGTCCATCACCACCAGCGCGTCGGCGTGCAGCGCCATGCTGATTTCGTGCAGCACGCTGACCACGGTGCGGCCCTGCGCCGCCAGCGCGCGCACCACCGCCAGCCAGTCGGCCTGGTGCGGCGGGTCCAGGTTGGCCAGCGGCTCGTCCATCAGAAGCACCTGCGCCTCGACCGCCAGCGCGCGGGCCAGCAGCACCCTCTGGCGCTCGCCGCCGCTCAATTCGCCCAGCGGGCGGCAACGCCAGTCCCAGGCCCGGGTGGCGCGCAGGGCCTGCGCGACGGTGGCATGGTCGGCCTCCGAAGGCGCGGCCAGCCAGTCCTGGTGCGGAAGGCGGCCGAGCATGGTCACATCCCACACGGTGAGGTCGTCGGCAGAGGTTTCGTTCTGGCCCAGCCAGGCCAGCTGCCGTGCGCGTTCGCGCTGCGGCACCGCTAAAAGCGGCCGCTCCGCCAGATACACCACACCGCTGTGGGGCAACACGCCAGCCAGGCAACGCAGCAGGGTGGACTTGCCCGCCCCGTTAGGCCCGACGATGGCGGTCCAGCGGCCCGCCTGCAAGGCCAACGAAACATCGTGCAACACCTGCCGCTTTGCAGCACCCGAACCGAGGCTAGCGCTTATAGAGTCTGCGCGGATAGCTATATTTTTAGGAGCAATAGCGGCTCCGGCAGCAGAAGATGGCACCGGACTCATAGAGCCCCCGCCGCCTGCTGATTTCCGCGGTGCATGCGCCACAGCAGATAGCCCCCGCCCACGACGGCGGTCAACACGCCCACCGGCAGCTCCTGCGGCGCGAGCAAGCTGCGGGCCAGAATATCGGCCGCCATCAGCAACACGCCGCCGGCAAGGCTGGAGAGCAGCATCAGGGGCGCATGGGTGGTCTTGACCAGCGAGCGCACCAGATGGGGCGCCGCCAGACCCACAAACGCAATCAGGCCGGTTTGCGCAACCGCCGTGCCGGTGGCCAGGGCCAGCACCGCCACCAGCGCCGCGCGCATCGGCGCCACCGGCAGGCCCAGACTCAGCGCAGTGGCGTCGCCCAGACTCAAACCGTCTAGCACGCGCGAGAGCAACCACGCCAAGAGCCAACACAACAGCCACACGCCGGCCATCAGGCCGCAGGATGTCCAGCCCACAAACGCGGTGGAGCCCAGCATAAAAGCCTGCATGGCCGGCATCGCCTCGGGGCTGAACAGCAGCACCATCTGCGTAAGCGCCGCCAGCACCACGCCGACCACCACACCGGCCAGCAGCAGCCGCAGGGTGTGGCCCACGCCACGCGCGAGCAGCAACGTGAGCAACACCGCCAGCACCGCGCCGGCAAAGGCCGCACCAGTCAGCCCCAGCCGCAGACCCAGGCCGCCGGAAAACACATGCAAGGCCCCCGTACCGTCCATGTCCCCTGCACCCTCCCCAGCCGCACCCAGGGCCGCCAGCACCAGCACCACGCCAAGAGACGCGCCCGAGGCGCTGCCCAGCAGGTAGGGGTCTGCCAGCGGGTTGCGAAACACCCCCTGCGCCACTGCCCCCGCCAGCCCCAGCAGCGCCCCCGCTGCCCAGGCCCCCGCGGTGCGGGGCAGGCGGATGTCCCAGATGATTTGCTGCAGGGTGGCAGCCTGCGCCACATCCTGCGCGGGGCCGAAGAAGCCGGCCCTCAGATCGAGCCAGCCGGTGCTGCCCACCAAAACGCCCAGCACTAGCAGCAGCAGGGCCGCGCCCACACCCACCCCGACGAGGCTGCGGATGCGCGGGTCGTTCATGGCCGGGCGCCTCCAGAGCTGGGAGTCGCAGCGGAAGTAAAAGCGGGGGCAGAAGCGGGGGCAGAAGCGGGGGCAGAGACAGTGGCAGCCGCTGCGGCAGGGGCAGGGGCAGCCCCTTGCAGGCAGCGCGCCATGAGCCGGGCCGCCTCGGCCATGCGCGGGCCGGGGCGCACCAGCGCGTCCGACTCCTCGGTGCTAAAGGCGCACACGCGGCCGTCGCGCAGCGCCCGGATGCCCTGCCAGCCCGGGCGGGAGCGCAGCTCGGCGGCATTGCGCTCCACCACAAAAATCACGTCCGGATTGGCGCGGACGATGAATTCGGGGTTCAGCTTGGGGAAAGGCCCGAGCTTGGCCGGCACGATGTTGCGGGCGCCCAGACGGCGCAGGGTTTCGCCAATGAAAGACGCCTCCCCGGCCGCATACGGCCCCTCGCCCACCTCGAAATACACCCTCGCCCCGCGCGAGGAAGCCGGCAGCGCGGCGGCGGCGGCGCTCAGCGCGTCGTCTACCGCCTTCCAGGCCCGCAGCGGCTCGGCCACGCCGAGCAAAGCCCCGAGTTGGAGGTAGGCGCGTTGCACATCGGCGTGGGTCTGCGGCTCCAGCGCCACCACCCGAACGCCCAGGGCCTGCAGCCGCTGTGCCCCGCGGGACGAGCCCGCCATCAGCACCACATCAGGCCGCAGCGCCACGATGGCCTCAATATTCGGATCCAGCCCGCCGCCGAGCTGGGGCAAGCCGCGCACGCCGGGCGGGTAGGTCGAATACCGGTCCACGCCCACGAGGCGGTCACAGGCCCCGAGCGCGCACACCGTCTCGGTGAGCGAGGGCAGCAGGCTGACCACACGCTGAGGCGCAGCTGCCAACGGCGCAGAGCCAGCAGGGGCGGCGCCAGCGGCCTGCGCAACAAGAAACAACATAAGCCACGAGGCACGCAAGCTGCCCCACAGCGCCCCGCTCCAACAAGCAAGCAACTGTGGCGCGAGCCTCACGGTGGGCCTTTCAAAGTAAGCGGCATGCCGGCCGCCATCAGCGTGACCCGCTCGCAGGCAGCGGCAACGTCCTGATTCAGCCGACCGAGCGCATCCACAAACGCCCGCACCTCGCGCCCCATCGGAATCACGCCCATGCCAATCTCGTTACCCACCAGCACCAACGGGCCCGCAGCCTGCTGGATTGCTACCAAAAGAGAAGCAGTCCGCGCAATATCAGCGCCAGTTAGAGGCTCAAAGGATGCATTTTCTGCCGGCATCAGCAGATTGGTGAGCCACAAGGTCAGGCAGTCCACTACGACCAAGGTGTGCGGCGCGCTGTGCTGCGCGATGGCCGCCGCCAGGTTCAGCGGCTCCTCCACCAGCCGCATACCCGGCACCCGCGCGGCGCGGTCGGCCTGGTGGCGGTCAATGCGCTGGCGCATTTCGTCGTCAAAGGGCTGGGCGGTGGCAATCAAGACCGCAGAGTGGCCGGCGCTTTGCGACAACCATTGATTGGCCAGCAGCTCGGCGCGGCGGGACTTGCCGCTTTTCTGGCCGCCAAGGATTAGCTCGCTGCGGGCCGGGCTGAGCGCATTGCGGGCCGAGTTCATCGCGCTCATGGCTTGAACGCTCCGGCCAGGTCGGCGTCCATCCAGCGCATGAAAAGCTGGTGCAATTGCCGCACACCGTCGGTCAGCGCGGCGGGGCCGGGCTGCAGGATGTCGGGCGATTTAATCTCGAACAGCTGGCCGTTGCGCACCGCCGGCACATCGGTCCAGCCGGCGCGGGCGGCCACTTTTTCGGGGCGGAACTTCTTGCCGCACCAGGAACCCAGAATCAGATCGGGCTGGCGCCGCACGATCTCGGCACCGTCGGCAATGATGCGCTGCTTGCCCATGGGCTCTTGCGCCAGCTCGGGAAAACAATCGTCCCCGCCGGCAATTGCGATCAGCTCCGAGACCCAGCGGATGGCGCTGATGTGCGGCTCGTCCCACTCTTCAAAAAACACCCGCGGCCGGCGCGCGCCTGCTGCCAGCCGCGCAGCCACATCGGCCTGCATGTTTCGCAGATCGGCCTGCATGGCGGCAATGCGTTGCTCGCCCTGCGCCGCCTCGCCCACCATAGCCGCCACCTGGTAGAGCATGGAAAAGATGTCGGCCACGCTGCGCTGGTTGAAGATGGTGACCTGCACGCCGCGCTTGACGAGGTCGGACGCAATATCGGCCTGCAGGTCTGAAAACCCGAACACGCAGTCCGGCTGCAGCGCCATGATTTTGTCGGTCTTGGCGCTCAAAAAGGCGCTCACCCGCGGCTTCTCATCGCGCGCGCGGCGGGGGCGCACGGTGTAGCCCGATATTCCAACAATGCGCGCCTCCTGCCCCAGCAGGTAAAGCCACTCGGTTGTCTCCTCGGTGAGGCAGACGATGCGCTGGGGGCCGGGTGAGAAGCGAAGCAGGTCGTGCGGCATGGGCGGCTTGAGGGTAAGGGCTAGGGTTGAGGAGCTAGGGTTCAGGAACTAGCGTTTGGGGGTCCAGGTCAGGCCCGCAAAAAGGCTGCGCGCCTGCTGGTTGTAGCCGTAAACGGTTTGGTACCTGGCATCGATCAGATTGTCGATGCGGGCGGTCAGCAGGAGCTGCGGCGAATACCGGTAAGCCAGCGTGACATCCAACACCGAGTAAGCGCCCAGGTCCACCGCAGCGCCCTGGGTGGTGTCGTCATTGCGCTCGCCCACATAGCGCAGATTGAACCCGGACCGCAATGCACCAAAGGGCTTGGAGGCGCCCAATGAAGCCATGGTTTTGGCGCGCCGCGCAAGCGTTTTGCCGGTGGTTTCGTCCACCGGGTTTTGCCCGGTCAGGCTGGCCTGCACGTCCGCCCCCGCCACGCTGGCGCGGTAGGAAACCTCCAGCCCGGTGATGCGCGCGCGGTTGATGTTGCCGAACTTGCTGGTTCCAGAGTCATACACCAGCTGGTCTTGCACCCTGGTATCGAAATAGGTGGCGCGGATGAGGTCTTTGCCCACGCTGTATTGCACGCCGACCTCGTTGCTATAGGCCAGTTCGGGCTTGAGCAACAGGTTGCCCGCATAGGGGTCGACAAGGTAGCCCAGCGGCGGCGCATTGAAGGCGGTGGAGGTGCTGGCGGTGAGCTTGAGCGCATCGGTGAGCGAATATCCCAGGCCCAGGTAGGTGGTGTCTTTGGACAGAGATCCGACCTTATCGTTGCGCAGATTGAGCTGCATGGTGAGGGGGCCCAAGCAGCCCTCCAGCCCCACAAACACCGCATCCGCCAGGCGGTTGAGGTCGTAGGCCGGCGTGCCATCGTCGGCATTGGTGTCCACGTGTTGCTGTTGCTCCTCGAGTCCGGCCGTTCCCAACCAGTTGTCGCCCACCGGCAGGGTGTTCACCCAGCGCAGGGTCTGGGTGCGGGTGAGGTAGCCATACACCGAGTTGCTCGATCCGCTTTGCACAAACTTGTCGCGCTGCGATTGCTCGGACAAATGAACCCGGCTGCGCCAGCGGCCGAAGGTGTTGTCGCTGGAGACCGTGGTTTGGCCCAAGGCGGACATTGAAGACTGGATATCGCTGGACTGTGTAAATGAGTAGCTGGAATCGGTTTGCGCGCTGGCATCAGCTTGCATCCATTGCAGCCCCAGCCGGTGATCGGCAGAAAGCGCATGCGTCAGGGTCAGGTTCGACGAGGTGTTGTGGTAGCCATCAGCGTCCGGATTGGCAAACGTGTACTGCTCCGTATTGACGGACGAAAAGCCGCCGGTGCCCAGCCGCGTCAGGCCCACGCTCAGCTGGGTGTCGCCTGCCGACAGGCCGACCTGCGCCGTGCTCTTGAAGGTGTTGCGCGGCCCCAGCTCCAGCCCCAGATGGGCCGACGGCTCCTGGCTACCCGCTCGGGTGAATATCTGAATCACACCGCCGATCGCGCCCGAGCCGTAGATGGCCGACACGTTGCCACGCACGATTTCGATGCGCTCCACGTTATCGAGCAGGATGTGCTCAAGGCTCACCGCGCCGGAGGCGTCTTGCTTGGTCTGGGGCACGCCGTCGATCAGGATGAGCGTATCCAGCGAGGGCATGCCGCGCAAAAACAGTGTGGACGCAGAACCCAGGCCGCCGTTTTGCGTGCCTTGCAAGCCCGCTTCTCGCTGCAACAGGGTGACCAGGTCCGGCGCCTGCGAGGTCTCGATATCGGCGCGGGTGATCACTGTGGTGTGGGCGGAGGCCGCGCTCAGGGGCTGCGGATTGCGGCTGGCGGTCACCACCACTTCATGCAAAGAGGCCACCAGCTGGGATTGCGCATGCGCGCCAGTGGGTGCTGCGGCAGACGCCACGACAGATGCAATGGCCGCAGGGAGTGCACTCGCGCGTGCACGATAAAAAACAAAAGTCATTAAAAATTACCAACCGGAGAACTCTCCCCGGCTTCCCCGCCAGGGCTTGAGCGTCACGGAGGCGCGACGGGCGCGGCTCCACCTTGTTGGCCGGTATCCGGGCTGGTGGATGCAACCTCCATCGTCTTCCCGAATGCGTGCTGAAGACATTCAGTGACCGTGATGGAAGCGTTGCCGCGGGGGCACGTCCACTTACCGTTGCGGGGGCAGCGCAGGTTAGGCACGCACATGTCGGCGCCGCCCTCCTGCTTCCCGTTGAACTGCGGTGTGTGAGCCACACCGCGAGCACCAACAGGGCGCATTTTACGCAGGCCATCCTTGCGCCCCGCCTACAATGCACCCCTATGTCGAACCTGTCACCTATCGACCAGATTGCAGAGCGTGTAGAGCGCCTGCTGTTGCGCTATGAAGAACTGCAGCGCACCAACGCCCTCTTGGTGCAGCAGGTCGACGCGCTCACCCATGAGCGCGATGCGCTGAAGTCGCGCCTGGGCACCGCCCGCGCCCGCATTGACGGGCTGCTGGAGCGCATGAACGACACCACCACCCTCCACAAAGACGCCGCATGAAGCAGCTCGAAGTTCAGATCATGGGCCAGAGCTACCTGCTGGGTTGCCCCGAGGGCGGCGAAGGCCGGCTGCAGGACGCGGTGGAAAAGGTGGACACCGCAATGTGCAAGATCCGCGACGCCGGCAAGGTTCGCGCCCGCGACCGTATTGCCGTGCTGGCTGCACTCAACCTCGCCTTTGAGTTGCCCGACAAGGCCGCTGTGGCGGCGGTGGCGGTGGCATCCAATGCCGCCGCCCAATCCAAATCCGTCAGCCCGAGCCTGCCCCTGGCCGGCGATGAGGCCGCACTCCTGAGCAACCTGTTGCAACGGCTGGATGCGGTATTGGGCGAAGACGGGCGTTTGCTGTAAACACTCGCAAAAGGCCACACCGGCCCCACCGCAGGCCCCTACAATGACTGTGTCTGCGAACCTGCCGGGCTGTATATTTCCTTGAACCAATGCTCATTGAGCCAGGGCTTGGAACATTGCTCCGCTAGCGTGATCATCTCGCGTCAGATGAACCCAAAGCGTTGTCTGACCTCGCCCACCTGAACCCCGGTTCAGGATGCCGGTCCGGTGGAGTTTCGCAGACACTTTTTCCGCACCTTGCCGCTCCCCCCCTGATACCCTCGCCTCCCTTCTTCCACTTCGCCCTCTTCTCGCCCAGCCAGTCCTTCTCCTTGCTTTCCTGTGATGTCTGTTGAACCCTTATTGATCGTCGAGCTGGCCACGTTGGGCCTGGTGACCGGGCTGGTGGCCGGGCTGCTGGGTATTGGCGGAGGCATGATCATGGGGCCGTTTTTGACCTACATCCTGACTGCGCGCGGCGTCTCGGCCGATGTGGCGGTCAAGATGGCGATTGCCACCTCGATGGCGACCATCATGTTCACCAGCATCTCCAGCCTGCGCGCGCACCACCAGCGCGGCGCGGTGCGCTGGGATGTAGCGCGCAGCCTCTCGCCCGGCATCGTGCTGGGAGGCGCCCTGGCCAGCCTGGGCGTTTTTGCACTCATCAAGGGCAGCGTGCTGGCGATGTTGTTCGCCGTCTTCATCAGCTACTCAGCCACCCAAATTTTTCTGGATAAAAAACCCCGCCCAGGTCGCGTCATGCCCGGGCGCGCGGGGCAATGGGCCGCCGGGGGGCTGATCGGCTTCTTGTCGGGACTGGTGGGCGCCGGGGGCGCTTTTGTGAGCGTGCCATTCATGGTGGCGCACAACATCCCGCTTCTGAACGCAGTAGCCACCAGTGCCGCGTTGGGCCTCCCGATTGCGCTGGCCAACACGGCAGGCTATGTGTGGGCGGGCCAGTGGCTGGGGGGCCTGCCGCCCTGGTCGCTGGGCTATGTGTGGTTGCCGGGCCTGGCCGTCATTGCGGCCTGCAGCGTCTGCACCGCACCCGTGGGTGCGCGCATGGCGCACAGCCTGCCGATAGCCACTCTGAGGCGCGTGTTTGCCTGTGTGCTGTACGTGCTGGCGGCCTACATGTTCTGGAAGGGCCTGCACGGCTGAGCCGGCGGCGGGTCACCACTTTTCTCACAAAAAAAGCCCGCACGAGACGGGCTTTTTACGGCGATGCAGGCCTGGCACGCAGGGCTCAGCAACCGCGCTTTAGCCCATGTGCAAGCCGCCGTTGACCGAGAAGTCGGCGCCGGTGGCGTAGCCGCCTTCTTCCGACGCCAGCCAGGCGATGATAGACGCAATTTCCGAGGGCTCGCCCAGGCGCTTGACCGGCACGGTGGCCACGATCTTGGCCAGCACGTCTTCGCGAATCGCCTTGACCATGTCGGTGCCGATGTAGCCAGGGCTCACGGTGTTCACGGTGACACCCTTGGTGGCCAGCTCCTGCGCCAGGGCCATCGAGAAACCGTGCATACCGGCTTTGGCAGCTGAGTAGTTGGTCTGGCCGGCCTGGCCTTTTGCGCCGTTCACTGACGAGATGTTGATGATGCGGCCCCAGCCTTTTTCCACCATGTCGGGCACCACTTGCTTGGTGACGTTGAACATGGAGTCCAGGTTGGTGCTCATCACTGCCTGCCAGTCTTCGCGGCTCATTTTCAGGAACATGCGGTCGCGGGTGATGCCGGCGTTGTTCACCAGCACGTCAATGCTGCCGTGCTCGGCCTTGGTCCGGGTGAAGGCTTCGACGGTGGAATCCCAGTCGCCCACGTTGCCGACGGAGGCGTGGAAGGTGAAGCCCAGTTCTTTTTGCTCGGCAATCCACTTGCCGTGGTCGCGGGTGGGGCCGCAACCGGCGATGACCTTGAAGCCGTCTTTGTGAAGACGTTGGCAGATGGCGGTTCCGATGCCGCCCATGCCGCCGGTGACGTACGCTACTTTTTGGCTCATATTGTTTCCTCTTTTTTAAACTAGACCACTATCAAATCAATAGCTGCCTGCGCGACAAACGCGGGGGCCGGCAGCCGAAATCACCTGAAATTAGCGCTCTACCGCCAGCGCCACGCCCATGCCGCCGCCGATGCACAGCGAGGCCACGCCCTTTTTGGCGCCGCTGCGTTGCATTTCATGTAGCAGAGTTACCAGAATGCGGGCGCCGGACGCGCCGATGGGGTGGCCGATGGCGATCGCACCGCCGTTGACGTTGACCCGGGCGGGGTCAATGTCGAGCAGCTTGTTAACCGCGCAGGCTTGGGCGGCAAAGGCTTCGTTGAGTTCGAACAAGTCCACATCCGAGGCCTTCCAGCCGGCGCGGGCCAGCGCGCGCTGGGTGGCCGACACCGGGCCCAGGCCCATGATGGCGGGATCCAGGCCGGTGGTGCCGAAGCTGGCAATGCGGGCCAGCGGGGTCAGGCCCAGGGCGGCGGCTTTTTTGGCCGACATGACCATGACAGCCGCAGCGCCGTCGTTGATGCCGGAGGCGTTGCCCGCGGTCACGCTGCCGGCCTTGTCGAAGGCGGGGCGCAGGCCGGCCAGGGCTTCGGCGTTGGTTTTTTTGTTGATGAATTCATCCGCATCAAAAACGATGGGGTCGCCCTTGCGCTGGGGGATGCTCACCGGAACGATTTCGTCCTTGAACTTGCCGGCTTCCTGCGCGGCAGCGGCCTTTTGCTGGCTGCCCAGAGCCAAAGCGTCTTGCATGTCGCGGGTGATGTCGTTGGCCTTGGCCACGTTTTCCGCGGTGATGCCCATGTGGTACTGGTTGTACACGTCCCACAGGCCGTCGGTGATCATGGTGTCGATCATGTTCCAGTTGCCCATGCGCTGGCCGTCGCGGCTGCCCAGCAGCACGTGGGGGGAGACGCTCATGTTTTCCTGGCCGCCGGCAATCACAATCTCGCTGTCACCCCAGGCTACCGACTGGGCCGCCAGCATCACGGCCTTGAGGCCGGAACCGCACACCGCGTTGATGGTGAGTGCGGGGGTTTCTTGGGCCAAGCCGGCCTTCATCACCGCCTGGCGGGCGGGGTTCTGGCCGACGCCGGCCGCCAGCACCTGACCCAGAATCACTTCGCCGATGACGTCAGCGCCCAGGCCGCTGCGCTCGAGCAGGCTCTTGATGACGATGCTGCCCAGCTCGGTGGCGGGCATTTTGGCCAAAGAGCCACCAAATTTACCAACAGCAGTTCGGGCTGCTGCAACGATCACGATATCTTCCATCAGGTGTCTCCTTTGTAGTGAATCAAAAAATCTCAGGCCTTGGCCTGCACATAGCGCCCGGGCGCCGCTTCCAGGGCTTTGTATTTGCCCTTGCCATAGGTTTTAGGGGCGGCGATTTGCTTGCCGGCGTGCCCCTTGAGCCAGGCGGCCCAGTCGGGCCACCAGCTGCCGGTGTGTTCGGTAGCGCCCTCGAGCCACTGGGCATAGGTGCCCGGCAGCTTGCCGTCGGCACGGATCCAGTGGCTGCGCTTGTTTTTGGCTGGCGGGTTGATGACGCCGGCAATGTGTCCGGAGGCGCCCTGCACAAAACGCTTTTTTCCGCTCAGCACCCGGGTAGACGCATAGGCGCCGCCGATGGGAACGATGTGGTCCTCGCGCGAGCCATACAGGTAGACCGGAATGTCCACCGCAGAGAGGTCCAGCTTGTGGCCGCACACGGTGAGCTTGCCGGGCTTTTTGAGGTTGTTTTCGAGATAGGTGTTGCGCAGGTACCAGGCGTAGTAAGGGCCTGGCAGGTTGGTGCTGTCGCTGTTCCAGTACAGCAGGTCAAACGGGGGCGGCGTCTCGCCCTTGAGGTAGTTACCCACCACGTAGTTCCACACCAGATCGTTGGGTCTCAGGAAGCTGAAGGTGCTGGCCAGGTCCTGCCCCTTCATCAGGCCGCCCTTGCCCAGCTCCGCCTCGCGGAACTTGACCATGGCCTCGTCGATGAACACATCAAGAATGCCGGTGTCTGAAAAATCGAGAAAGGTGGTGAGAAAGGTTGCGCTATCCACCATTTTTTCGCCGCGCGCGGCCAAAACGCCCAGCGCAGTGCCCAGCATGGTGCCGCCCACGCAAAAGCCCAGTGCGTTGATGCTGGGCGAGCCGCCGATCTCGCTGGTGACCTGAATCGCCTTGATGACGGCGTGTTCGATGTAGTCGTCCCAGGTCTTGTGGGCCAGAGTCTGGTCAGGGTTGCGCCAGCTCACCACGAAGGTGCGGTGCCCCTGCTCCACCGCGTAGCGGATGAGCGAGTTCTCGGGCTGCAGGTCGAGGATGTAGAACTTGTTGATGCAAGGCGGAACCAGCAAAAACGGCTTTTGGTACACCTTGGCGGTCAGCGGCTTGTATTCCAGCAGCTGAAAGAGCTCGTTCTCAAAAACCACAGCGCCTTCGGTGGTGGCCACGTTT
>NZ_CAMCVG010000050.1 GCF_945881795.1 Rhodoferax sp. OV413 | reverse complement strand
TGGCCACTCAGCAATCGTAGGTTTTGACGGTCGTAGCCAGGGCGAGTGTGGAACAGAAGAGATGGGTATCCAATACGCTGAACTGTCGACCAGCCTGATCCGGGACGCGCGCAAAAATCAGCAGTCGAACAACCATCTGTACAAGTTGGTGCATCGTGGCTATACCGGAAAAATAAACTCCGGCGAAGATGCAAACGGGGTTGCCGCATGTCCATTTGAGTTTTACGGTAAGTGGGTGAACGACCCTGAAGGGGCGCAGAAGATGGTCGAGGCCATCACAAGATCGACCCCCGGAACAGCTGAATGTCCAATTGATGGAATTCCGAACCAGGCGACTCAGCACCGCTGAAGACTCCACTGTTCAAGTCAGGATGGCCATCCCATTAAGGGCGGCCGTCTTTAAACATTGGAGTACGTAATTGAACCCCAACCTAGATAGCTTCAGGCTCACAGACGAGCCATTTTACCGGCCTTGCGGGAATGAGGTTGCTCTGTATGAGCACGCATATGCACACAGAATGCCTTTGATCCTGAAGGGGCCAACAGGTTGTGGGAAAACGCGCTTTGTTGAATATATGGCGTGGAAATTAAAGAGGCCTTTAGTCACCTTGGCCTGCAACGAAGATATGACCGCTTCGGACCTTATCGGGCGCTATTTGCTCGATGCCCAAGGCACAGCGTGGCATGACGGACCACTGACTCTGGCCGTTCGCTACGGTGGCATCTGCTATTTGGACGAAGTGGTCGAGGCCAGGCAGGATACAACTGTCGTCATTCATCCGTTGACCGATTCGCGCCGGGTTTTGCCGCTCGATAAGAAAGGGGAAGTGGTGCATGCCCACCCTGATTTCCAACTTGTCGTGTCATACAACCCCGGATATCAAAGCCGCTCAAAGGACCTGAAGGCCTCCACACGGCAGCGCTTTGCTGCACTTAAATTTGATTATCCTGATGAGGCTACTGAGGCGGATATCGTAGCCCATGAGGCGTCTGTCACTTTAGATGTTGCAAATCGCTTGGTGGGCATCGCGCAGCGCTCTCGCACACTAAAAAATCACGGATTGGATGAAGGCATTTCTACCCGGATGTTAATTTATGCGGGCATATTAATCGGTTCAGGCGTGAGTCCGCGTGAGAGCTGTGATATGACAATGACTCGGTCTCTAACCGATGATCCGGATATGGAAGCCGCTCTGCGTAGCTTCATCGAAGCGTATTTCGAAGATTAGCAGTGGCTGTTCTTGTTAACGAGAAAAAACACCCCCCGGCGATACCATGGGCGGACAAAATTGCGCGTTGGCAGGAAAAACATCATAAACATATTGCGGATCCGGTTGAAAAGAAATTGCCGGAACACAGCACAAAGCAGGGCGCTGAAAGCGCCCCGACACTTTTGGCTTGGTTTGATGAATTGAACGAGACAGATTCGACTTGCGCAATGGCGGTGTTCGATCGAATGGAGTCATTGTTGTCAAAGGTCGGTATTGAGGGCTTAGGGCGCTGGATATTGACTGGGCTTCGTATGTATCCCAGCGAGCGGGAAAGCCGACGCTCCTACTTTAGCCTTGAGGACCGATTTAGTGTGGAGGCATTGCATGGGGAGGCCTCTGCCAAGTCCTTATCGCAGTCAATTCCTTCACTCACGCTGTTATTACATGGACTTTTGGGCCGGGAGATCGGGCTTCAAACAAGGCGTCAAAGTGTATTAGAGGCAATGCCCCTTCGTCCGGTATTGACGTCAAGCCATTTGCTTTTGCCAGACGATTACACCGCGCTTGATGGACCTGACCGATATCGTCTTTACCGGGCTGCCGTTGCCCACGCTGTAGCCCATCTTCGCTTCTCCACGGCGAGCAGGCCTACCCTAACCTTAAAACCCATGTCAATTGCTGTGGTTTCGGCGATAGAGGATGCGCGTGTGGAGATGCTTCTCGCGCGGGAGTACCCAGGAGTTAAAAGTTGGTTTCTCGAGTTTTTGCGCCGCAGTGTAAAACCGACCGACTTAGGGTTTTCTGCGCTGATGGGTCGAATGAATCTGGCGATTATGGATCCGACTTATGAAGACGACAATTACTGGGTGAACAAAGCACGTCAGGGGTTTGAGGCGCATGCAAAGAATTTGACGGACTACGCAGCTTTTCGCAGTCTGGCTTCCATATTAGCCAATGACCTTGGACAAATGCGTGTGCCTTTTCGTGCCCAACGTTATTTAGTTCCTGAGTCCTACCGTGACGATAACTCGTTTCTTTGGGACTTCGGCGAGTTGAGTGATGAGCCCGAGGATTCGTTAGAGTTGCAGGTCAAGGCGCCTCAGGTACAGGACGTGGCTTCTGACAACGGTCTAACGGAAACCACATCGGCGGAAATTGAGCTTGGCCGTGACACTTACCCTGAATGGGACTCACAGTTGTCGCAAATGCGCACCGATTGGTGCACCGTGATCGACAAAAGACCCAATACACATACCCGTACAAGCTTCGGAAGTCTGGAGACATTGGGCGTGCTGTTGGCCCCACTGAAACGCTCGAAGCGGTTTAGTCGGCGACAACGTCTGAGGCGCCAATGGGAGGGGGACGATATCGACCTCAACGCAGCAATTGAAGCGGTCATTGATCAGCGCCTGCAACTTTCACCTGATCTTCGGTTATTCCTTCGCGCGGGATACGAAGAGTTGCATTCGAGCATCCTGGTTCTATTAGACTTATCAGAATCCACCAACGACTATCCCGATGGCAGCGCACACTCCATTCTTGATGTTGAGAAGAAAGCTGCGGTATTGCTTGCAAATGCAGTGAGGCATAGCGGCGATCGAATCGCTGTACATGGCTTTTCCTCGAATACACGGGCTGAAGTTAATTACTACCACCTGCTTGAATTTGGTGCGCCGTTAGATGAGGCCGCCTTGGCAACAATCCAGTCGGTTTCAGGTCGCTATTCAACACGCATGGGTGCCGCACTTCGTCGTGCTACTGCATGTTTATCTCATGAGCCGTTTGAGCACCGCGCCATAGTGGTAATTACCGATGGTGCTCCTGCTGACATTGATGTGGTCAAGTCCGGATATCTGATTGAGGACGCCTGCTCGGCCGTTCAAGAGGCAAGTCGCTTGGGAGTGAAAACCTTTTGTGTGGCCCTGGACAGACAAGCCGACCCCTACGTGAGGAGAATTTTTGGTTGGAGTAATTACCGCATCGTGGATGATCCGCAGACGTTGCCGACACAACTGTCAAGCTTATACAGTCGGTTGGCGACACTTTGAAACCCAGACAGGTAAGATTCGACGTCATGCTTCCTTGTAACTTATATCAACAGTCCCCGATGGGAAAGGACCAGAAAAGTGGCCATTAAGGACCCCATCCGGGTAGGTGTGCTGTTCTCCGACACCGGCGTTACTTCAACAATTGGTCATTCACAGCTACAAGGTACTTTGCTGGCTATTGAAGAGATAAATGAAAGTGGCGGGATAGCAGGCAGGGAGATTGTTCCGCATTGCTACGATGCCAAATCTTCGCCTGAGATATACGCTGCGCTGGCCGAACGGCTTATCGTTCACGACAAGGTCAATGTAATTTTTGGCTGCTACATGTCGAGTAGCCGAAAGGCCGTGCTACCTATTGTTGAAAAATGGAACAAGATTTTGTTCTATCCGACACTGTATGAGGGCTTTGAGTTTTCGAACAACATTATTTATACCGGCGCTGCTCCAAACCAAAACAGTGTGCAGTTGGCAGAATTCATGACTGCGAATTTTGGGGCCAGGGTGTATCTGATTGGATCCAAATATATTTACCCCTATGAGTCAAACCGCATCATGCGTGATCTGGTTCTGCAGCGTCCTCACAGTGCCAAACTTGGAGAGCATTACGTGGACCTTGACGCATCGATCAAGGACTTCCAGCCGATCATGGAAGATATAAAAGCCTCGCGACCAGATTTTATTTTTTCCACGGTAGTTGGTGACTCGACAACCAAGCTCTACCAAGCCTATGCGGAGGCAGGATTTAGCCCTAAGACGATGCCCATCGCAAGTTTAACGACGTCGGAAGCCGAGGTGTCGCAGATGGGCGTGGATGTCGCTTTAGGGCATTTCACGGCGGCACCGTATTTTCAATCAATTAGTTCGGAGACCAACTTGCGGTGTCTTCAGCGTCTGCAAAAGCGTTTTGGTTCTGACTGTGTCCCCAATATGTGTTGGGAGGCTGCTTATTTTCAGGTACATATTTACGCCAATTCATTTCGTAGCGCGGGCGTAGACGATATCGGCCAAATCATGCCCTACATTTTGGGGAGCGATTTTGACGCGCCCCAGGGTCGCGTTCGGATTGATACAGCGAACCACCATACGTCTCTCTATCCCCGCATCGGAATCTGTAACTCGAAAGGGCAGTTCACCATTGTCCGGGAGGCAACTAAGCCGGTTCACCCCGACCCGTATATGGTTACCCATTCGCTTGGCGACTGGACCGCATCCCTAAGCACGTTGGAGCTTTGAGTTGGATAATGGAACCCATCGACGCACGGCGCGGACCACGCCGCCGCTATTAAAGGACTTACGAACGCTCCGAGTCGCAGTCTTTCATCCTGACGATGCTGATGGAAGGCAGTTGATTCAGCAATTACAGCGAATCGGCTGCCAGGTGCAGGCTTTCTGGCCACCGTTGCCCTCGTTGCCTATTGGCATTGACGTTGTTTTCTTGGCTGTTCGGCCTGAGAGTGTGGACACGGAACTTGAATGGCTTCAGGGGGAGGATGTACCGACGGTGATAGCTGTCGTGACTTATGAAAATCCTACGATCGTGGAGGCCGTATTGAGAATTAGGGCGCAGGGTATTTTGCCAAGCCCAATTCGCTCGTTTGGATTACTGTCCACGTTGGTGCTGGCACGCTGGGTACATCAGGATATGAAAGGCCAGACCCGACGTATTCGCAAACTGGAATTCAAAATTCTCGGAATAAGACAAATTGCCGAAGCCAAGAGCATATTGATGAGGACTCGCAACATCACAGGTGATGCAGCTTATGACCTCATCCGAGATCAAGCGATGAGCAAGCGCGTGACTACCGAAGAGATCGCTGCGGCTATCGTCAGTGCAAACGAAATCATGTCTATTGGCCTAATTCCCGACAAAACCGCTACTTCTCAGATTGACTTGGACGTCAAGAATTAGATATCTCAATCAGATTGAAAAATCATTCATCGCTTGCCTGCACCATTCATCGGTTTCCCCGGCGCAGATCTTGACATACGCGCGGATGCCCTCGAGTTTCTTCCTGAACGGCACCGCCCAAATCACTGGAAGTCTGGCGCGCAGCAGGAAACGGAAAGAAAAAAAATGCCCTGCTACCGATAAGATAGCAGGGCACTCTGTAGCCATAGGGCTTTTTTGGCTCCTCGACCTGGGCTCGAACCAGGGACCTACGGATTAACAGTCCGGCGCTCTACCGACTGAGCTATCGAGGAATGAAGCCTCAGATTATAGCGTCCAAATTTCTGAAACTTGGACTCCGGCCTACTTTTTTGACCGCCTCGAAAGCTTTACCGGTCAGTGCCGCCGCCCAGAAGCTTGTGCAGGCGCGGGCTGGTGGTGGTGTACTGAAGGTGGACCTCTTTGCCGGGCGCAATGAGCGGCATGGCGCCGAAGGCTGCCAGTGTGGCCTCGTGGAAACCACAAAGAATGAGTTTGCGTTTGCCGGGGTAGGTGTTGATGTCGCCTACAGCAAAAATGCCCGGAATTTCGCTCTGAAAATTCTCCGTGTTGACCGGCACCTGCTTGCGCTCCAGCGCCCAGCCCCAGCCGGCGATAGGGCCCATCTTGGGTGAGACGCCCAAGCGCACCAACACATGATCGGCCGGCAACGTGATGCTCGTGCCGTCTGCGGTGAGCAGTTGCAGGCCGCTCAGGCGGGTGCCTTGCGTCTCGCACCCGGTGACTTGGCCGGCGATAACGCGGATGTCGCCGGATGCGCGGGCGGCTTCTAGCGCGGCCAGCGTCGGCGGCTCGCCACCAAAAACATCACGCCGGTGCACTAGCGTCACACGCGCGGGCTTTGACGCATGGGTGGAAGATTGCGCCAGCGCCAGTGCGGCAAGCACTGCGGACTCGTCCCCTCCGAGCACGACCAGTTGCGCGCCGGCCGAGGCACTTTCGCCCAACGGCGCGTCGTGCACATAGTGCACCTGGGTGCCTTCAAAAGCCTCCCACCCGGGTACCGCCGGTTTGCGCGGCACAAACGCGCCCACGCCTGCAGCCACAAACAGTGTTTTGGTAATAAAGCGCAGGCCCTTGGTCGTGGTCAGTTGCAGGCGCCCGTCAGTCAGGCGGGTGACGGACTCTACGGCTTGAGAGAAATGCATCTGCGGCCGCATAGGCGCAATTTGCTGCAGCAGGCTGTTTGTGAGCCCGCAGCCTGTGGTGGCCGGAACGCCCGGGATGTCGTAGATGGGCTTGTCGGCGTAGAGCTCTATGCATTGGCCGCCGGCGTAGGGCAGGGCGTCGATGACGTGGGCCTGAACCTCGTGGAGTCCGAGCTGGAAGACTTGGAACAGGCCCACCGGCCCCGCACCGATGACGACGGCATCAGCTTCAATCACGGAGTCGGCCATGCCGCGGGAGGGTGGGAGGCAGGTGGTGGACAGGGGGCCGTTAACGGACGAGCTGAGACAGCTTGCCGGTCTTTTCTTTCCAGTCGTCGGCGTCGGGCAGGGGGGACTTGCGCTTGGTGATGCTCTTCCAGCTGGGCAGGCGGGCGAGTTCGGCGTTGAGCGCAATCATGTGCTGCTGGTCTTTGGGGGCGTCTTCTTCGGCGTAAATCGCGTTGACCGGGCACTCGGGGATGCAGACTGCGCAGTCGATGCATTCGTCGGGGTCAATGGTCAGGAAATTGGGGCCTTCGCGGAAGCAGTCCACGGGGCACACGTCCACGCAGTCGGTGTATTTGCATTGGATACAGGCTTCGGTGACGATGTGTGTCATGTTGTTCGTGAGCGTTGGGTAAAGGGTTGGCCAGACAAAGCGACAAGGGCCAAGCCTTTGATTTTATTGGGTTTCATGGGGGCCCCTCTCGCAAGGGGCCTCTTCTTTGCGGTGCTTTAACGCAGCATAAGCGCGCCCGAGGTCTTGTGGCTGGCGGTGTCCACCAAAATCAGCGAACCCAACACGCGGCTTAGCGCGTAGGGCAGGGCAGTAATGGGCTCTTGCAGGGCCAGTTCGATATGACCGATGGCGTTGGGCGCAATCTCGGTGGCGTCGTGTTCGGCCAGGGTGTTGATGTCCAAGCTGTGCACGATGCGCTTGACCTTGGCTTTGACCCAGCGGTGTCCGTGCAGCGCGAGGTACACCCGGCCCGCGACCAGGGGCTCGTCGTCCATCCAGGCGACGGTGGCGCTGATGTCGCGACTGGCTCGTACAAAGGCGCGGGGCCTGGCCGCATCTGCGGAGTCATCGGCAAAGTCGTCTTCCACTGCGGCGGCCAATCCGTCCTCGGGCGAGGCGGAAGTGGAGGGGGTGGCCTGCGCCAACAACCAGTCGCCGCGCGACACATCGACTTCACGGTCCAGCGTGATGCCTGCGCCTTGGCCCGCAGTGATGCTGCCGGGGACGCGTGCGTGGTTCACCACCTGCGCCACCACCGCGGTCTGGCCGCTAGGGTGGATGCTCACCGCGTCGCCTACCTGTACCGCGCCGGTCGCCACCCGGCCCCAGAACACGCGGCGGCCCTGGCTGGTGTCGGCGGAATGGTGGAATTTTTCGACCCACTGCACTGGAAACGCAAAGGGTTGGTTGGTTTCGGCAGCGGTGACCGGTAGCGTTTCCAAAAGCGCCAGCAGGCTGGGGCCTTGGTTGCCGCACCAGCCGGGCGTGGCTTCCACCACGTTGTGGCCCTTGAGGGCGGATATGGGGATGGTGGCGGTTACCGCAATGCCGGCCTGATAGGCAAACGTGTGGAGCGCTTCGCTGATTTTGCCGAAGGCGGCTGTCGCGTCGTTGCCCAGAGCGTCGAGCTTGTTGACGGCAAAAATGATGCCGGGCACGCGCAGCAGGTTCACCAGCAGGCTGTGGCGGCGGGTTTGGGGCAGCAGGTCGACCAAGCCTTCCACCTTCCAGTTCAGCTTGGTGGCGTCGACCAGCACCACGGCCGCGTGGGCGCTGCTGGCGGCGGTGACCATGTTGCGGGTGTATTGCTCGTGGCCGGGCGCGTCGCCGATGATGAACTTGCGGGTGGGCGTGGCGAAGTAGCGGTAGGCCACGTCGATGGTGATGCCCTGTTCGCGCTCGGCGCTCAGCCCGTCGGTGAACAAGGCCAGGTCGGCCTCGCCGCTCTTGGATACGTTGGCCAGCTGGTCTTGCAGCACCGCTTTGCTGTCCACCAACAGGCGACCGATCAGGGTGCTCTTGCCGTCATCCACGCTGCCGCAGGTGATGAAGCGCAATGCGCTCGAGGTGTCTATTTCGGTGCCAAATGGCCCGGAAGTACCCGCAGATATTGGGGTAGCAGCTATCGTATTGGTAGCATTCATCAAAAGTACCCGTCTTTTTTGCGCTTCTCCATGGAAGCCTCGGAAGTCTTGTCGTCCATGCGGGTGGCGCCGCGTTCGCTCACGTCGGCTTGCAGGGTCTCGATGACGATGTCGGCGGCGGTGGCTGCCAGGCTCTCGACCGGGCAGGTGCAGGTGATGTCGCCCACGGTGCGAAAGCGCACGTCGCGGGTCTCGACCGTTTCGCCGTCTTTGGGCGGGGTCAGGTCTGTCACCGGAACGAGCAGGCCCTTGCGCTCCACCACATTGCGCTTGTGCGTGTAGTACAGGCTTGGCAGTGCGATTTTTTCGCGCTCGATGTACTGCCACACGTCGAGCTCGGTCCAGTTGCTGATGGGGAACACGCGAAAGTGTTCGCCGGGCTGCAGGCGGGTGTTGAACAGGGTCCAGAGTTCGGGCCGCTGCGCCTTGGGCTGCCACTGGCCGAAGCTGTCGCGGTGGCTGAAGATGCGCTCTTTGGCGCGGGCCTTTTCTTCATCGCGGCGGGCGCCGCCTATCAGCGCATCAAAGCGGAACTCGTCGATGGCTTCGAGCAAGGTCACCGACTGATGCACATTGCGGGACTCGCCGGGGTGGGCCAGGCGCACGGTGCCGCGGGCCATGGAGTCTTCCACACTGCGAACGATGAGCTCGGCGCCCAGCTCTTGGGCGCGCATATCGCGGAAATCGGTCACCTCGTGGAAGTTGTGGCCGGTGTCGATCATCAGCAGGGGGTAGGGGATGCGGCCGCTGCCACCGGGACTCGTGGGCCCACCGAAGGCTTTTTCGGCGCACTTGAGCATGACCAGCGAGTCTTTGCCGCCGGAGAACAGCAAGGCGGGACGCTCAAAAGCGGCGGCCACCTCGCGCAGGATGAAAATGGTTTCTTCCTCCAGCGCATTGAGGTGCAGGTTGGATAGGCGCTCAAAATGGGTCGGTTCGGTCATGGCGTTCATGCGTTGGCACCAGGCTGGGGTTCGGCGGAATGTTCTGCGGTTTTGACATGCAGGCCGCATTCCTTGGCGGCGCCACCGTCCAGGGCGGCTTCCCACCACCAGCGGCCGGAGCGGAAGTCTTCGCCCAGGCTCACCGCGCGGGTGCAGGGCTCGCAGCCGATGCTGGGGTAGAACTGGTCGTGCAGGGCGTTGTAGTCGAGCCCGTGGGTCTGGATGTAGTGCCACACGTCGCCCCAGGTCCAGTTGGCCAAGGGGTTGATCTTCACCCGCGGCTCCGAGGTGTCCACCAGCGGCACATCGGCGCGCGCGCCGCTTTGCTCGCGGCGCAGGCCGGTGATCCAGGCGTCTTTGCCTTGAAGCGCTCGTTCCAGCGGCTCCATCTTGCGGATGCCGCAGCAGGCCTTGCGCAGAGCCATGCTTTTGTACATCGCGTCTTTGCCTTCGCGCGTCACGAACTGCACCACCGACTCCGCCACCGGTTGGTACACGCTGACAGGCGCGCGGCTGGACGCCTTGAAGCGCTCAAGCAGGGCCAATGTCTCCGGGTGCAGCGCGCCGGTTTCGAGCACAAAGATGCCGATATCGAGCTTCAGGCTGTTGATGAGGTGACTGATGACCACGTCTTCGGCGCCGAGGCTGGAAGCCTGGGTGACGGTTGCAACGCCCTTGCTAACACCGCCCGGACCGTTGTCACCGGGTGCCGCAGCATATTGCGCCGCCGCCTGGGCAAGCACGCCCTGGGCCTCGGCGAGTTTGATGATGTATTCGCCGCTGGGCGCCGCGTTGCGGGCCATGGCGCTGCCGGCGGGCTGAACCTGCGGGACGAAGCGCTGGCTGAGGGTAGACGCCTGCGCGCTCATGCGGCCTGGCCCGCGCGGGGCGCGCTGCTCTCGCTACCCCGGGCAAAGTGCGGCTGCACCGTGACCGCGTCGCCTTGGTAGAAGGCGCGGTAGCGGTCGAACTGGACTTGCGCGAACGCCAGATTCTGGTCGGCGCGCAGCACCGCCACGTCAAAACCGGTGCGCTCCATTTGCACCAGCTGGTCGATCAGCACGTCACCGGTGGCGCGCAGCTCGCCGGCAAAGCCCAACCGGCGGCGCAGCAAGAACGCCTGGCTGTAGGCGCGGCCGTCGGTGAACTTGGGAAAGCTCAGGTCAATGCGGGACACGCCGCTCAAGTCCAGCGTGCGGGGGTCTTCGGTGTTGGCGATTTCAAGGACTTTTCCGTCGCTCGCGCCCGTGTGGTGTGCGTCAGCAGCTATCAATTTCATAGTCATTCTTTCTTCCCGGGCCGGGCTCAGGCTTCCTGCGCGTCTTTGGCGTAGCCGGCGGATTTGGGCAGGGCGTTCAGCTCTTCGTGCTTGTCGGCCAGGCGGGCGCTGTTGGCGGCGGCCTTAAAAACATCGAAACCCACGCGCTTTACGCAGTCGATGAACGTTTCGCGGCCCGTGCGGTGCTGGCGGAAGGCGTCGAGCACGGCCTCAATCACGCCGGGAACCTCCAGCGCGGTGAACGAGGGGCCGACCACCTTGCCCGGCACGGCGTCGCCGCTCAGGGCCGAACCGTCGGAGCCTGCCAGCGACACCTGGTACCACTCCTTGCCGTCTTTGTCGACGCCCAGAATGCCGATGTGGCCGCTGTGGTGGTGTCCGCAGGAGTTGATGCAGCCGCTGATGTGGAGGTCAATCTCGCCCAGGTCGTGCAGTTCGTCCATGTCCTGGTAGCGCTCGGTGATGGCGGCGGCAATCGGGATCGAACGGGCATTGGCCAGTGCGCAGAAGTCGCCGCCGGGGCAGGCAATCATGTCGGTCAGCAGGCGCACGTTGCTGCGCGCCAGGCCCGCGTGGCTGGCTGCCACCCAGAGGGCGGGCAGGTCTTCGGCGCGAACCCAGGGCAGCAGAAGGTTCTGGTCGTGCGTCACGCGCACCTCGCCGGCGCTGAACTCATCGGCCAGCGCCGCAGCGGTGTCGAGCTGGTCAGCGTCGGCGTCGCCGGGGGCCTGGCCCAGCCGCTTGTACGACAGAGTCACGGCGCGCAGGCCGGGGTCTTGGTGCGCCGCCACGTTTTGCTGCAACCAGCGCTCGTAGTCCTGCCGGCGATCGGTGGGAACAGTGGTTTCTGCTACGTTTTTCGTAGCTGCTGGCGCACGTGTGGTAAGCGCCGGCGGCACAAAACATGCTGAAACCCGGTCCAGCTCGGCCTGGGTGATGGTGTGCGGCGCGCCGTCACGGGTGATGATTTGCTGGTACTCGTCTTCCACCTCATCGATGTAGCGCTGGCCCTCAGCCTTCACCAGAATCTTGATGCGGGCCTTGTACAGGTTGTCGCGGCGGCCCCAGCGGTTGTAAACGCGCACCACGGCCTCGAGGTAATTCATGATCTGGTTCCACGGCAGGAACTCGCGCACCACCGTGCCAATTACCGGAGTGCGGCCCATGCCGCCGCCCACCAGCACCCGAAAGCCCAACTCGCCGGCTTCGTTTTTCACCATATGCAGGCCCACGTCGTGCCAGCGAGTGGCTGCGCGGTCGTGGGTTGCGCCGGTGATGGCGATTTTGAACTTGCGCGGCAAAAACGCGAACTCGGGGTGCAGGGTGCTCCACTGGCGCAGGATTTCGGCAAACGGGCGCGGGTCGGCAATCTCGTCGGGCGCAACGCCGGCCAGCTCGTCGCTGGTGATGTTGCGGATGCAGTTGCCGCTGGTCTGGATGCCGTGCATGTTGACGGTGGCCAGCAGGTCCATCACGTCGGCGCTCTTGTCCAGAGGGATCCAGTTGAACTGCACGTTCTGGCGGGTGGTGAAGTGGCCGTAGCCCACCGGCAGGTGGGTGGTGCCCCAGGTGGCTTGGGTGCCGATGGCCTTGTCAAACACTTCTTTGCTGGGGTGGTCGTATTCGCGGGCAATCCGCGCCAGCACCCGCAGTTGGGCGCTGGAGAGCTCGCCGTAGGGCACGGCCACGCGCAACATGGGCGCGTAACGCTGGATGTACCAGCCGTTTTGCAGGCGAAGGGGGCGAAACGCTTCGTCGCTCAGCGTGCCGGCCTGGTTGCGCTCGAGCTGGTCGCGGTGCTGGGCCGCGCGGGCACGGATGAACTGGCGGTCAAATTCGGTGTATTGGTACATAGACAGAGCTCAGCGGAGTACGAAGGAAAGGGTGCGGATTCGGGGTAACAGGGGCGCGCCCACAACGGAGCTGTTGCGCCAAATTTCGCATTGAGAGACTGTAGAAGGTTTGCCTTAGATTCAAAACGACTTTTTGGCTATGTTGGTATGTGCTTGCGATATATAAAGCGCGCCTACAGAACCACAACGCCAGGCAGGGGCGGGCAGTGCAACACCCGCAGCAAGGCAGGTTCGCCGCCCCCGAGCCGGCCGGCCGGGGGCATGGCCGCAGATTACAGCCAGTCGGACATCAGCGTGGATTCAATCAGCGCCAAAGCTGCGTCCGCTTGCAGTTGCAGGCAGGCGGTGGTTTCGGGCATCTCGTCGCCCCAGCCGGGTTGGGGGTAGAAGATGTTCTTGCGGCGCATCATGGTCTGGCCGTTGCCCGGACCATCCAGCGCAACGCGGATGCGGCCGTTTTGGGTTTCAAACAGCTCGGGGTTGGTGAGCGCCACAAAGGCCAGCACGTCGTGGCCGAAGCAGCCGTGAATCTTGGCCACATGGGGGTAGAGGCCGCTGTAAAAGTCGGAATAAAAACTCACCGCGTGGTGCAGGGTGTCGGTTGCCACGTGGCGATGGTGGTCCGCTACCTTTTTGAACAGGGCGAGCGGCACGATCAGCTGGTGCGTCACGTCCAGTCCCACCATGGTCAGCTTCCAGCCGGCGGTAAATACAAAGTCCGCAGAGTGCGGGTCGTTCCAGATGTTGGCCTCGGCCACCGGCGACACATTGCCAGGCTCCATGACCGTGCCGCCCATGATGATGACTTCCTGCAGCAGCTGCGGCAGCTTGGGCTCGAGCTTCAAGGCGGTGGCCAGGTTACCCAGTGGCCCCACCGCCACCAGCGTGATTTCACCGGGGTAGGCGCGCGCCATGTCGACGATGAACTGGGCCGAGGGGCGGGGGTCCAGGGTGCTGGTGGTGGCTACGCGGGAAGGCAGGTTGCCCAGGCCATCCGCCCCGTGAATGAAGTCGGGCGGCGTGCCGGGTGCCTTGAGCCAAGGTGTCTTGACACCCAGAGTCACCAGGATGTTGCGGCCAGCGATTTCGGTGAGGTACAGCCCATTGATGGCAGCTTGCTCCACGGTTACGTTGCCGAAGGTGGTGGTAATGCCGACCACCTCGATGCGGGGGTGGGCAAGCGCGTAGTACAGCGCCATTGCGTCGTCAACGCCGGGATCTGTGTCGTAAATTACTTTGCGTGCGGGGGTGTTGCTCATGGTGGGTTCCGTTGGTTCAGGGAGTGCGAAATCAAATGTGGGTGGCGCTAAGCAGGGCCTGTACGTCCGCAAATGCGGGAATGCTGGACTGCGCGCCGGCACGGGTGCAGGCCAGCGCGCTGGCGGCGCTGGCAAAACGCAAGGCCTGCTGCAGCGTCTGGCCTTGGCTGAGTTGCGCCACCAGGCTGCCGCAAAACGTGTCGCCGGCGCCTGTGGTGTCCACAGGGGTGATGGAAAAAGCACCTTGCTCCAGCATGCCGTCCGCATGGCGCGCCACGCTGCCGCGGTGGCCGAGTGTGACCACCACCGTTGGCACGCTGATGCGTTCCAGGCATTGGGCCAGAGTGCCGTCGTGACCGGCTACTACTGCCAGCTCGCCTTCATTGACGATGAGTACATCCACGAGGGATAACAACTCCGATGGCAGATCGCGGGCGGGCGCGGCGTTGAGCACCACACTCACTCCCTGCGCGCGGGCGGCTCGGGCATAGGCGGTTACGGTGTTAATTGGTGTTTCCAGTTGGAGGAGCAGGTGGCTAAAGCCGGCCAGCGTCGGCAGGTGCTCGGGGCGCAGCCCGCCGTTCGCACCGGGGGCGACGGTGATCGCGTTTTCGGCATCGTCAGACACGCAAATGAAGGCGGTTCCGGTGGGCAAATGGGGCATACGCACCACATGCATCTGCACCCCCGCCGCTTGCAAAGACTGTTCCAGCGGCCCGGCAAAGGGGTCCTGTCCCAGGCCCAGCAGCATGTGGGTGGTGGCACCCCCGGCACGCGCGCAGGCCACCGCCTGGTTGGCGCCCTTGCCTCCGGGAAAGGTCTGAAATTCCCGCCCCAGCACCGTCTCGCCCGGGGCCGGAATGTGATGCGCGCGGACCACAAAGTCCAGATTGGCAGAGCCGGCCACAAGAATCATGAGTAGCAATGTTGGGTTGCGAAGCGACGTATTTTGACCGCGAATTGAAACACCGCCGTCCGGCACGGAGGGGCCTTTGCTGGAGGGCTCAAATGCTGTCGCTCTCCGGCTCGCGCGGAGTGCGGCGTTTGCGCAGGCGCTGGGAGTCGAAGCTGCGGGCCAGGCTGGACTCTACGGGCCAGGGCTCTTGGCCGATGCGCGCGGCAATCAGCTCGGCGCCCAAGGCGGAAAACGTCAGGCCCCGTGCGCCCATGCCCACATGCATCCACAAGCCGTTGCGGCCCTCTGCGTCCACCGGGCCGGCCAGCGGAAGGCGGTCGTGGGTGACGCAGCGGGTGCCGGACCAGTGCTGCGCAGCATCAGCGTGAAACTGAGGCGCGAGCTCGGCTGCGACCTCTGGCAACAAGCCCTGCAGCCGCTGTAAGTTGCCGGCCAACTGGTCGGGTAGCGGGGCCAGCTGGTGAGTGCGAAGGGACTCAACCGTGGGCGTCTCGTCGGGCTCGAAGCTTGAGCCAGCCAGCCACCAGCGGGCATTGCCGGGCGCTGAGCGCTTGTCGCTTGCAGACGCATCGGAGTGGTCCGCAAGCATGTCAAGGGGATGGGAGACGGGTGGTTGCCCGGGGATGCCCGGAATGAAACATCCATGGCCGTTGTGCGGCACGGCGTCTCTCATAGGGCCGGGCGTGGATGGCATGTGCCCCAGGCTTGCAGTGCCGTGCACAGCCCGCAGGTCCGACAGGGTCAAGGTCAGCGTGGATGCGCGGTGCGGGGCCAGCGCTTCGCTGCTCAAAAGGTCCCGCGCCGCATAGGCATTGGCAAAGATGACCACGTCAGCCTCCTCCACAACGTGTGCATCGGGACCTAGCACCCGCCATCCGCTTGGCGCTTTGTGCAGCGCGGCAACAAGCGTTCCGGTTTGCAGCGCAATGCCGGGGTGTGCCAGCCAAGCCCTTACCAATGCGGCGGGCCGGACCCAGCCGGCCTGCTCGTGCAGGCGCTCCTGCCCGTCATCAGGGCCGTGCTCGCCTCCACCGGAAACCAGGTGTTCGCGCACGCCACTCAAGGCCCAATCGTGGCCTTCGCGCAGCAGCATAGACGTGTGTTGAAGCATCAGCCGCGCCCCGACCCGGGACAGGCGAGAGCGGGGGCTGTCGTCCGCGGAGATATGTGGCACTACCAGGCCCACCGGCAGGCCCGAAGCGCCGCCCGCAGGCTGAGGGGCAGCGTCCAGCACCGTCACCCGCCAACCGCGCCGCGCCATGGCATACGCCACGCTGGCGCCCGAAATACCCGCCCCCACCACGCAGCAACGGCGCAGCGTGCTGTTTGGCTGAACGAGTCCCGACGCGCAAACCAGTGTGGACGGCGGCTCCTTGGCGCCCAACGACCATGCGGGGTTGAAGGTGGCGCACAGGGTGCCGGAAGCGGAGTCGCGCTGCACATCTACAAAGCCGGCCTCGCGAAGCGCGTCCAGCGAGGATGCAAGGTATTCAGCGTCTGCTACGTCTCCCTCGTATGAAGCGGTTGAGGGGGGAGAGACCTGTGAGGTGGGCGTGTCGGTTGCTGTGAGTGATTCGGCTGGATGAGGCGTGTAAGCCTCCACAACCAGAACCGCGCCGCGGGCGCATACCCGCGCCAGCGCCTTGGCAGCATGTTTGTCGAGCACTGGTACGGCAGGGCTAATCCAAACCGTGTTGGCATACAGCCGGTGGTCCGCCAAAAGGCCTGTGAATTCGCCAATGCAAAGGGTCACCGAGACCTGGCCTCCTTCGAGCAGGATGCGGTGAATGCCCGGACTGCGTTGGGCTGCTGCCTGTTGTAACGCGGCTAAGAATCGCGCGTTATCGCTGGATTCTTTCATGCCGTCTTTACCGCCGCCTTCATCGCCGCGTTCGCTGCCGGGGGAGAAAAGCACGACAGAGGGCGCCTTGCCGAAGTAAAACTCGTAGTCGTGAAGCGAGATATGCCCCACGTAATGCAGCATCTGCGGACGCTGCGGGTCGGCCTTCCAGGCCTGCCACGCCTCCGTCAGGCCTTCGCCGGCACCGAATCGGGTGTCCAAAATCGTCCAGCCGGCGCGTCCAGCCCAGGCCCGGGGCAAGCCGCTGCGGGCCGGCCGCTCGCGCGCCGCCAGTGCGGGCTGCACCTCAGGCGGTGGGGGGGACGTAGCCTTGGGCCGCGTCGGCGCCATCGCCGAAGAAGTGGTTTTCCATCTGGCGGGCCAGGTACTGGCGGGCGCGGGCGTCGGCCAGGTTCAGGCGGTTTTCGTTGACCAGCATGGTCTGGTGCTTGAGCCAGGCGGCCCAAGCTTCTTTGCTCACGCTTTCCCAGATGCGCTTGCCCAATTCACCGGGGTAGGGCGCAAAATCAAGGCCATCGGCCTTTTTGCCCAGCTTGATACAGTTAACGGTGCGTGCCATGGGAAAACCTCTTGTTCGGGTGGTGAGAAATGCGAAGCCCGAATCTTATTCGCTTCCGCGTTGGCCCCTGCGGCGCGCGGCCCATTGAAAAGGACATGATGTTGGAACTGCTTTTGACCCGTCTGGACCGCGCGCCGCGACGCGCTTTCGCCATGGTGGCGCTGGTGTGTGCGGCCATGTTGGCCTTTGGGATGTATCTACAGCACGTGGTGGGGCTGGAGCCATGCCCGATGTGCATTGTGCAGCGCTACGCTCTTGTTTTGATAGCTGTTTGCGCAGCACTGACGGGCGCTAGCGGCCGAAAAGGCCTGCAAATCACGGGCTCGGTAGTGCTCTTGGTTCTGGCGCTGGCCGGCGCCTATGTGGCGGCGAGGCAGAGCTGGCTGCAGTGGTACC
>NZ_CAMCVG010000049.1 GCF_945881795.1 Rhodoferax sp. OV413 | reverse complement strand
GGCTATTCCGGCCGCCGCCCGTAGCGCTGCGCCATGACCGCGCACACCATCAGCTGGATCTGGTGGAACACCATAACCGGCAGCAGCATCATGCCCACCACCGGCGCGGCGAACAGCACCTTGGCCATGGGCACGCCGCTGGCCAGGCTCTTTTTGGAGCCGCAAAACACGATGGTGACTTCGTCTTCCTTGGAGAAACCCAGCCGGCGGCTCGCCCAGGTCGAGATCAACAGCACCAGCACCAGCAGCACGGTGCACACCAGCCCCAGGGCCAGCAACATCGGCCACGGCACCCGGCTCCACAAGCCTTCCATCACCGCGGCGCTGAAGGCGGTGTAGACCACCAGCAAAATAGAACTTTGGTCGACCCGGCGCACCGCCACCGCGTGGCGCTTCACCCAGCCGCCGATCCAGGGCTGCGCCAGCTGGCCCAGCACAAAGGGCAGCAGCAGCTGCTCCATGATGCGAATCACCGCATCCCAGGCGCCGGCCCCCGACACCCCGCCGGGCACCACCAGCCAGCTCACCAGAAACGGGGTGACAAACACCCCGATCAGGCTCGAGGCCGATGCACTGCACACCGCAGCCGCCACATTGCCCCGCCCCATGGCGGTGAAGGCAATTGCCGACTGCACGGTGGCCGGCAGCGTGCACAAAAACAGCATGCCCAGCGCCAGTTCCGGGCTAAGACTCCAGACCAGCACCGGCTTGAGCAAAAGCCCCAGCACCGGAAACAACACAAAAGTCAAGGCCACCACCAGCAGGTGCAGCCGCCAGTGCCCCAAGCCCGCCAGCACCGCAGAGCGCGAGAGCTTGGCGCCGTGCATGAAAAACAGCAGCGCAATGGCTGCCGTAGTGATCCACTCAAAGGCTTGGGCTACCGCGCCCTGCGCCGGCCAGACGCTGGCCAGCGTGACCACCGCCAGCAACGCCAGGGTGAAATCGTCGGGCAAAAAACGCGGGCGTTGCATGCGCTGTGGGCGTTTAGCTCAGCGCGCGCTTGAGTCGGATTTCTTCAATCTTGACCGCGCCCACCTGCACGGTTTTGGCCGTGTTCATTTCGCGCTTGAAGCCGGCCAGCTCATGAAAGCGCATCACGCGTTCGTTGGCAATCGGCAACCACACGCTCACGTTGGCGCAGCCCTCTTCCATCAGGCCTTCGCGGGCGGCATCCCACAGGGCCAGGCCCACGCCCTTGTCCCAGTGGCTGGGTGCCACGTAAATGGCCCAAATCTCGCCCATGGTGGGGGGGGTGCCCTTGTCGCGCGAGCGGTCGAAGCCCACAAAACCAATGATCTTGTCGTCGTCCAGCGCCACTTGCACCTGCGGCTCGGCGTATTCAATGGCCTCGCGCCAGTAGGCCTGGCGCTTGTCCAGCGGGGTCACGGGCGGCGGTGTGTCGCCCAGCATGTTCTTGAAGGCTTCGCGGATGGAGGAGTTATGGAGCTCGGCGATGGCTTTGGCATCGCGCAAGGTGGCAGGGCGAACCTTGAAAGTAGTCGTACTGGACATGTCTGACGCAAACTCTGGCTATTGAAAAAAAGAGCGTGATTGTCGCAGCATTCGCCAGCGGCTCCTCCGCAGCCACCCCTGACGCCCCGCCGGCCTGCGGTAAGCTCCGGCCATGCCCATGAGACCCAGCCTTTTGCGTCGCAATGCGACAGCACTTTTTCTGATCGCGTGCATCTGGATGGCGGCATTAGCCGCGCCCGCCGCTGCGCAGGACAAGGCCATGGCCGAGCGCACGCGCGCCTGCACCGCCTGCCACGGCGAACAAGGCCGCGCCGGCCCCGACGGCTACTACCCCCGCCTGGCGGGCAAACCGGCCGGCTACCTCTACAACCAGCTGCAAAACTTCCAGCACCGCAGACGCCATTACGCCCCCATGGCGCACCTGATTGCCCCCCTGAGCGACGACTACCTGCGCGCCATGGCCGACTATTTTTCCGAGCTGCACATTCCCTACCCGCCGCCCGCGGCCGCCACCGCATCGCCCGATGTGATGGCTCGCGGCAAGGCGCTGGTGCTGCAAGGCGACGCCAGCCGCAACATTCCCGCCTGCGTGCAGTGCCACGGCAATGCGCTCACCGGCGTGCAACCCGCGGCACCCGGCCTGCTGGGCTTGCCGCGCGACTACCTCAATGCCCAACTCGGCGGCTGGCAAACCGGCCAGCGCAAGGCCCATGCCCCCGACTGCATGGCCGCCATCGCCAAGCAACTCACCGACGCCGATGTCAACGCCGCATCGCAGTGGCTTGCCGCACAGCCCGTGCCGGCTGACAGCCGCCCTGCCACCCGGCGGCCGGCAGTGGCCGCCATCGCCCTGCCCACCTGCGGTAGCGCGCCATGAACCGCAGGGTATCGCTGCCAATGGTGGCATTGCTGTCGATTCTGGGCGCCTGCTTGGCCTATGTAGTGACGGCTGAATACCTGGCCCCCGCCCTGCGTGCGTCCACAGCGGCAGCGCCAGCCCCTGCGTTAGAGGCCGCGGGTCCGGCCGAATCCGCAGATGCCGCAGCGCTGGTGCAGCAAGGTGCCTACCTGGCCCGCATCGGCAACTGCGCGCAGTGCCATACCGCGGCCGGCGGCGCGCCGTATGCTGGAGGCGGCGCGCTGAACACCCCCTTTGGCAAGGTGTACGGCAGCAACCTCACGCCGCACCTGCAAGCCGGCATAGGCCGCTGGAACGCTGCCGACTTCTGGCGCGCCATGCATGAAGGCCTGGCGCCCGATGGCCGCGTGCTCAACCCCGCCTTCCCCTACACCAGCTTCACCCACCTCCAGCGCCATGACAGCGACGCGCTCTTTGCCTACCTGCGCAGCCTGCCACCCGCCGACACCCCGTCGCGCCCCCACAGCCTGCCCTGGCCGCTGGGCAGCCAAACCGCACTTTCGGCCTGGCGCATGCTGCATTTCCGCGTGGCGGACACGGACTCCGCTGCAAAGACACAGCCTGTGGGCCCGGCGCACACGGCCCCGCAAACGGCCGTATCGCTGGCCCGCGGCGCTTATCTGGTGCAGGGACTGGGCCACTGCGCCGAATGCCACACCCCGCGCAACGCGCTGGGCGGCCTGCGCAGCGCAGCCGCCTGGCGCGGCGCCCTCATGCCAGACGGCCAGTGGTACGCCCCCGCCCTGAACGACCCGCTGGAGGCGGGCATGTCGGGCTGGAGCGTTGCCGACATAGCCACCCTGCTCACCCACGGGCAGCACGCAGAGGCCTACATGGCCGGCCCCATGGCCGAGGTGGTCCGCTACAGCACACAGTATTTGACGCCTGAGGATGCGCAGTCCATGGCCCTGTATCTGCAAATGCTCGCGCCACCCTCACCTACAGCCTCATCAAAAGCCGCATCACCAGTCACAACATCAGGCGTGACTGCCCGCCCCAAAGACTTCGCCCTGGGCGAGCGCCTCTATGAAAATCATTGCGCCCAGTGCCACGGCAAGTCGGGTGAGGGCGTGGCCGATGCCTACCCCGCCCTGGCCGGCAACCGCGCGGTGCTGATGCGTGACACCCACAACCTGGTGCAGGTGGTGCTGCACGGCGGCTATGGCCCGTCCACTGCCGGCAAGCCCCAGCCGCACGGCATGCCGCCTTACCAGCTCACGCTGAATGACGCCGAGGTGGCTGCGGTGCTCAGCTTCATCCGCAACGCCTGGGGCCAAAGCGCGGCGCCGCTGTCGGAGTTTGATATCAACACAATGCGCAACCGCCCTGCACCCTGACACCGCGACCACGCCTACCAACCCCATGAACCACGCGCCCCGGAACACCTTGCCCCGCCCCGCGCCGGCCTCATCCGGAGGCTGCCGCGCATGAGCCCCTTCCCGACGCGGCGCAAACCGCACTTCAACCTGCGGATCGCGGGGCATCTGCTGGCAGACGGGTTTGCAAGCCCGCACGGCCCGCAACACGCTGCACAACATCCCTTGCAACACGCATCTCTTGCCGGCTACGCTCCCGCGCAGATGATTGAAGAGCTGCGCAAATACCAGTCCGAGCTCGAGATTCAAAACAAGGCGCTGCGTTATTCGCAGCAAGAAGCCGAGGGCGCCTCTGAGCGGTTTGCCACCCTGTTCTCCAGCGTGCCCCTGGCGCTGATGGTGGTGGACGAGGTGGGCCTGGTGCTGGCGAGCAACGCCATGGCCCTGCGGCTTTTTCAGCCGCTTGAGAGCGATCCGCCGCTCAACTTCCTGCTACCCTTTGTCGGGCCGGAGCATGCCGACGAAGTGGCGGTGGCCTTGTCCAGCGCGCGCCAGGAAGGCACCAGCGAGGTCAGCGAAGTGCAGTTTCTGGCCGGCGCAGAAAGCACCTTCACCGGCGACCTGCACATCGCCCGCATCGAGAACCCTAGCGACGAGCTGGCGCACTTCATCTGCGCCATCATCGACCAAGGCCCCCTGCTCACCCAGCGCCACGCCTTGCTGGAGAGCGCGGCCGTGCTGCGCCAGCGCAACGAGGACCTGCTGCTGAGCGAAAACCGCATGGCGGCCATCATCAACTCCTCACTCGATGCAATTTTGTGTATTGACGAGTCCCACCTCATCACCGTCTTCAACCCTGCCGCTACTGCCCTGTTTGAGTGCCCGGCGGATCAGGCCTTCGGCGCGCGGCTGGGGCAGTTCCTGCCCGACGTCGAAGCCGCGCTGGTCCAGGGGCACCTGCCGACACAGGCCATGCTGGGCGAATTCACCGCCACCACGCTGGCCGGCAAACAGATTTTTGTAGAAATCAGCGTCTCCATGGAGCGGCGCCTGCGCACCCGCCCCGCCTTCCGCCCCGGCGAAAACGGCGCTGCTGCGCCCCGCGGGCCAACAGGCGGGCAAGGCTCGGTCACCACGATTTTTGCCCGCGACCTCACCGCCAAGAAGCTGGCCGAAGCCCAGCGTGTGGCGCTGGAAACGCAACTGCGCGAGTCGCAAAAAATGCAGGCCATGGGCACCATGGCCGGCGGCATTGCGCACGATTTCAACAACATCCTGAGCGCGATTCTGGGCAATGTGGGCCTGGCCAAGCAAGACACGCCCGAGGACGCCGCCGCGCTGGTGAGCCTGCTCGAAATCGAAAAAGCCGGCCAGCGCGCCCGCGACCTGGTGCGCCAGATTCTGACTTTCAGCCGCAACGAGCCGCCCAAGCGCCTGCCCATCCAGCTGACCGAAGTCATCCACGAAACCCAGCGCCTGGTGCGGGTGGCAATTCCGCCGGGTGTCGATTTCCGGCTGGTCATCCCCGAGCAGTGTCCTCCTGTGCTGGCCGATGCAACGCAGGTCGAGCAGGCGCTGCTGAATTTGTGCACCAACGCCATCCTGGCGCTCGGTGGCAACAAGGGCTCGGTGACGGTGGAGCTGGGGCACACCACGCTCTCGCTGCCGTTCAACGACCGCATCGGCGTGCCGCCGGGCCGCTACGTCACCCTGCGGGTGCGCGACAGCGGCAGCGGCATGAGCCAGGAAACCATCGAACGCATCTTCGAGCCCTTCTTCACCACCCGCCCGGTCGGCCAGGGCACAGGTTTGGGGCTGGCCGTGGTGCACGGCATCATGAAGACGCACCTGGGCGGCATCGACGTGCAAAGCGCGCCCAACGAAGGCAGCGTGTTCACCCTGTATTTCCCCGCCTCCGGGCAGGCTGCGGCAGAGGCGGAAGAGTCCGAGCCGGTGGCAGTGGTCGAGGGGCGAGGCAAACATGTGATGTATGTGGACGACGACCAGGCTCTGGTGTTTCTGGTCAACCGCGTGCTCAGCCGCAAGGGCTTCCGCGTGACCACCTACACCGACCCGCTGGAGGCCGAAGCCGCTCTGCGCAGCCAGCCCGGCAGCTTCGACCTCTTGGTCACCGACTACAACATGCCCGGCTACAGCGGCCTGGACCTGCTGCGCGACGCCAAGGCCATCCGCCCCGACCTGCCGGTGGCGCTGGCCTCGGGCTATGTGACGCCAGAGATCGAGCAACGCGCCCTGCAGGAAGGCGCCAGCGCCCTGATTTACAAGCCCAACGATGTGAACGAGCTGTGCGAAACCGTGCAGCGCCTCATCACCCAGCCCGACCAGCCTTGATGCACAGCCGCGAGGACCACTACAACCCGCCGCCGGACACGGGGCTGCCGGTGGTGTTTGCCGACGAGGCAATCCTCTTGCTCGACAAACCGGCGGGCCTGCTCACCGTGCCCGGCCGCGGAGAGGACAAGCAGGACTGCCTGATTCGCCGCGCCCTCCAGGCCTACCCCGACGCGCTCATCGTCCACCGGCTGGACCGCGACACCTCGGGTTTGGTGCTCATGGCGCGCGGAGCGGCCGCACAGCGCACCATCAACCTGGCCTTCGAGAAGCGCCAGACCGACAAGCGCTACGAAGCCCTGGTCATCGGCCTCTTGCCTGTTAACGAGGCGTGGCAAGAAATTGACCTGCCCCTGCTGGTGGACTGGCCCAACCGCCCCAAGCGCACCATCAACTACGCCGAAGGCCAGCAAGCGCTCACCCGTTGGCGCTGCACCGCGGCAGACGCCGCCCGGGGCTGTTCCCGCGTCGAGCTGGAACCGGTCACCGGCCGCACCCACCAACTGCGCGTGCATATGCAGGCCATCGGCCACCCCATGCTGGGCGACACCCTGTACGCACCACCCGACACTTTGCCCCTGGCCCAACGGCTGCACCTCCATGCCCGCAGCCTGTCCTTCCCCCACCCATCAACCGGCCAGATGGTCGCTTTCAGCGCGCCGGTGCCGTTTTAGGCGGGGGCGGCCCAGTTCTCAATCCGCAGGCCCGGCACGCGAGCGAATTCGCGGGTGTTGTTGGTGACGAGCGTCCAGTCTTCGGCAAGAGCGTGCGCCGCAAGCCACAAATCGTTGTTTCCAATGGGCTGCCCGGCCAGCTGCAGAGCAGCACGGATGCGGCCGTAATGTTCAGCAGCAGCCACAGGCAGGGCGCAGGGCTGGATCCTGCTGACGAGTTGGCCGATGGTGGCCAGCGCCTGGTCGCGCGACTGGCTTTTTTCAGCACCAAACCGGAGTTCGCCCACTGTCACCATAGACATCGCCAACTCCCTCAGCGCGCGGGCCTCGAAGCGCTGGCGCACGCTGAGAGGCTGGCCCTTGGCGATGTAAATGCAGATATTGGTGTCGAGCATGTAACGTATCGGTATCGATGCCATAGTCACCAACCCTCACGCTCTTGCGGAGGGGTGTCTTCCCGGCCATCGACCATGAAGTCCGCCGGCAAGCCACCCAGTAAATCAAACACCGCGGCGCCACTCTGGGGCAGCTGCCGCAAGACGATGTCGTTGCCCTGCCGGAAAATCTCGACCTCAGCCACATCAAGCCGAAACTCTTTGGGCAGCCGAACGGCCTGACTGTTGCCGGATTGAAAAACGCGCGCTGTGGTCATTGTGGAATCTCCTTCAATGTATATACGGGAAGTATATATAAATATTCCGTGCGGCAAGGGGAGTGGCATCGTCATTTCCGGATGCGGACCCGCCCGCCCGGCCCCTGCCCCTAAAATGGAGCGGTGACACATATTCTTAACGCTGACCTGCATTGCCACTCTGTGGTGTCCGATGGCACGCTCACGCCAGAGGCGCTGGCCGAGCGCGCCAAGGCGAATGGCGTGGAGCTGTGGTCGCTGACCGACCACGACGAGATCGGCGGGCAGCAGCGCGCCATGGCAGCGGCGCGGGCCCAGGGCATGGGCTACCTGACCGGCGCCGAAATCTCGGTCACCTTTTTGAATCAGACGGTGCACATCGTGGGCCTGGGCTTTGACGCCGACAACGAAGACCTGCGCCAAGGCCTGCAGCGCACCCGCGGCGGGCGCAAAGAGCGGGCCATGGAAATGTCCGACGGGCTTGCCAAGGTCGGCATCAAGAATGCTTATGAAGGTGCCTTGACCTATGTGGGCAACCCCGAGCTGATTTCACGCACCCACTTTGCGCGCTTTTTGGTGGAAACCGGCGTTTGCAAAGAAACCAGCGAAGTCTTCCGCAAATACCTGACCGAGGGCAAGCCGGGCTATGTGCCGCACCGCTGGGCCAACCTGAAAGACGCTGTGCGCTGGATTACGGATGCAGGCGGCATGGCGGTGGTAGCGCACCCGGCGCGCTACAAGTTCACCCCGAACGAAGAATTCGCGCTCTTCACCGAATTCAAGGGCCACGGCGGTCAGGGCGTGGAGGTCGTGACCGGCAGCCACACCGCAGCCGAGTTCGTGACCTATGCCGGCACGGCCAAAGAGTTCGGCCTGGCCGCCTCGCGGGGCAGCGACTTTCACAGCCCCGACGAGAGCCACACCGAGCTTGGCTCCCTGCCCTATCTCCCCGGCGGGCTTACCCCCGTGTGGGAACTGCTGCGCGACCGCATCCAGTAACCCCCAACCCCCGAGGACCGGCGCCCACCGCGCCACCCTGCTATGGCGCAGTATTTCGAAGTTCACCCCGAGAACCCCCAGCACCGGCTGCTCAAGCAGGCCATCGCGCTCTTGGACAAGGGCGGCATTGTCGCGGTGCCCACCGATTCGAGCTACGCGCTGGTCTGCCACCTTGACGACAAGGCTGCGGTCGACAAGCTGCGCGCCATCCGCGGGGTGGACGACAAGCACCACCTCACCCTGCTCTGCCGCGACCTGAGCGAGCTGGCCAGCTACGCGCGGGTCGACAACCGGCAGTTCCGCCTGCTCAAAGCGGCCACCCCCGGCGCCTACACCTTCATTCTCGAGGCCAGCAAAGAGGTGCCCCGCCGCGTGAGCCACCCCAAGCGCCTGACCATCGGCCTGAGGGTGCCGGTCCACCATGTGCTCCAGGAGCTTCTAGCGCTTTACGGGTCTGCGCTGTTAGCTACTACTTTGATAGCAAAGGGGGACACGGAGCCGCTCAATGATGCGTCTGACATCCGAGACCGATTCGAGCATCAGATTGCCGCCGTGCTGGACGCCGGCGCCTGCGCGCGCGAGCCCACCACCGTGGTAGACCTGACCGGCGAAGAGCCCGAACTCATCCGTCTGGGGGGCGGAGATCCGGCCCTGCTGGGCCTCTAGCGCCGCCCGCACCGTTTATTGACCAACCGAGAATTTGCAGCCGTGGACTTTGCACACCTGATTCAAACCGTTGCCATTTATGCCCTGCCGGTGGTGTTTGCCATCACCGTGCACGAGGCGGCCCACGGCTATGCGGCGCTCTACTTCGGCGACACCACCGCCGCCAAGCTCGGGCGCATCACCCTCAACCCGGCCCGCCATATCGACCCCATCGGCACCGTGCTCATGCCGCTGCTGCTGTACTTTGCGACCTCGGGGGCGTTTTTGTTTGGTTACGCCAAGCCGGTGCCGGTGCGTTTTGGCAACCTGCGCAACCCCAAGCGCGACATGGTCTGGGTCGCGCTGGCGGGGCCGGGGGCCAATTTGCTGATGGCGCTGGCTTGGGGCATCGGCATGTACCTGCTGGTGGCAGCGGGCGTGACCGAACGGTTTTTCCTGAAGATGTGCGAGGGCGGTGTGCTGGTGAATGTGGTGATGTTTGCGTTCAACCTATTCCCCCTGCCGCCGCTGGACGGCGGGCGCATTCTGGTGGGGCTGCTGCCCATGAAGTGGGCAGAGACCGTGTCCCGCGTGGAGCCGTGGGGATTTTTCATCGTGATGGCGCTGGTCATTGCCGGCGTGCTGAGCGCCATCTGGATGCAGCCCGTCATGTCCCTCACCTACGGCGTGCTGAACCTGCTGCTGACCCCGTTTTCGCTGCTGACACATTAGGAGAGACTTGCCCCCATGAGCACTGTTCGTTTTCTCACCGGCATCACCACCTCGGGCACACCGCACCTGGGCAACTATGTGGGCTCCATTCGCCCCGCCGTGCGGCACAGCAAGGCGCCCGGCGTGGAGAGCTTTTACTTTCTGGCCGACTACCACGCCCTCATCAAGATCGACGATCCCGCCCGCATTCAGCGCTCTACGCTGGAGATTGCCGCCAGCTGGCTGGCAGCAGGCTTGGACCCGGCCCATGTGACCTTTTACCGCCAGTCGGATGTGCCGGAAATCCCCGAGCTGTGCTGGTTTCTGACCTGCGTGACCGGCAAGGGCGTGCTCAACCGGGCCCACGCCTACAAGGCCTCGGTCGATAAAAACACCGCAGCCAACCTCGACCCCGATGCCGACGTCACCGCCGGCCTGTTCATGTACCCGGTGCTCATGGGGGCCGATATCTTGATGTTCAACGCCCACAAGGTGCCGGTAGGGCGCGACCAGATTCAGCACATCGAGATGGCGCGCGACATGGCTGCAAGCTTCAACCACCTGTACGGCGAACACTTTGTGCCGCCGCAGGCGGAGATTGAAGAGTCGGTCGCCACCCTGCCCGGGCTGGATGGCCGCAAGATGAGCAAGAGCTACGACAACACCATCCCGCTCTTCTCCAGCCGGGAGCAGCTCAAGAAGCTGATTGCCGGCATCAAGACCGACTCGCGCGCTCCCGGCGAGGCCAAGGACACCGAGGGCTCCGCCCTGTTCCAGATTTACCAGGCCTTTGCCAGTGCGGAAGAAACCCAGGCCCTACGCCAGGCCTATGCCAACGGCATTGCCTGGGGCGAGGCCAAAGACCTGCTCTTAGAACGCATTGACCGCGAGGTAGCCCCCATGCGCGCCGCCTACGAGGATTACATGGCCCACCCCGAGAAGGTCGAGGCCCTGCTGCTGGCCGGCGCCGCCAAGGCACGCGCCATTGCCACGCCCTTTATGGCGCGCCTGCGCGGCGCCGTAGGCCTGCGCCCGCTGAATGCCGGCCTGCAGACGCCAAACGCCAATGCCGCCAAGGCCGGCAAAGTGGCACTGCCGACCTTCAAGCAATACCGCGACAAAGACGGGCAGTTTTACTTCAAACTCGCCGCCGCCGATGGCACTGTGCTGCTGCAAAGCCGCGCCTTTGCGTCCGGCAAAGAGGCCGGCCAAACCATTGCCAGCCTGCAGCGCGACGGACGGGACGCCGCTCTGGCCCTGCAAGCCTTGGGCGCCCTGACGGATGTTCTGGAGCCTCTGGACGCCGCAGATTTAGCCGCTGCGGCTGAAGCGCTGGCCATGCTGGCGGAACATGTTGCTAGCAATTAAATAGCAGCACGCGCAGTAATGGCGGGCTCAAACCGCTTAAAACCTTAAGGCGCCAGCAGACGCACCTGCAACAAGCGGCGCGCCTCTGCGCCGCCTTCGCTGCTGAAGCTGCCCGACCGTGCGGGCGCCCTGCCGCTGGCAGCAATGGTGACCCACTGCCCGAGCGGGGCGGTGATGGTGGAGCTGAACTGGCTGCGGGTCTGGCGAGGCATGTCTGCGTTGTTGCGCACCGCCATGTCGGATTGCTGCAACTCCAGCTCGAGGGTGGCGTCTTTGTTACCGCCAGGCCAGCGCGGGGTGACGGTGACGCTCTGCCCCACCTCCATCCACTGCAAACCCTGCGTCACACCGCCGCCGCTGCTGTTGATGGACGCGCCACCAGCTACCGCGCCGCCACCGCCGGCCTGAATGCTGCTGCTCTGGCTGCTGACCGACTGTGCCCACAGCATCGGCACCGACTGGCTCATCCGCAAGCTGCCCTTTTCGCCGTTACGTACCTGAATTTTTTGGGGCGCCAGCAGGGCAGCATCCGGCCGCGTACCGAAGCGCGCGCTGCCGTCCTCACGCCCCTCCTCGACCTGGCGCAGCTCCACCGTCAAATCCCGCTTGGGCAAACCCGCGGCCCGGGCGCCGCCGGATACGGCAACTAGCAGGGCGCAAGCCAGCCACACCAGCACGCTGCGATGCAATAAGGCCGGTTTGCGCGAAGGGATGGAAGGAAGGGAAAGGCAGGTCATCGTGCGGGCATTGTTCCATGCACTCCCCCCGATTGGCCGGGAAAAACGCCTGTAAACCAGCGGTAATGCCGGCTTCTCAGTCCACCTCAGCAGTCGCCGCTACGCCCTCTGCAAAAAACACCAGCAGCGCCAGCGCGCCGCCGGGTTTGACGCGGCCATCGATCTCCGGCCGGCTCGCTGCGAACACGTGCTGGGCCGCTGGGTGGGCGCCGATCTCCAGCCCGGTGAGATCCCGAAAGCCCATGGTCCAGGCACCAAAGTGGCGCTCGGTGACGGCATGCCGCGACAGCACAAACACGTTGCGGTGCCGCGGGTCTGCCTCAATGGCTGCAAAGGTTTTGTCCACCGTCTGGGCCCGACCCTCGAGCACCTGCAAGATTTGGCCATTGGAATGCAACAGCATGCCGGTGATGTCACGCCATTGATTAACCTCTCGCGCGGTATGAAGAATCTCCTTCAGCACCTGCGGAGCGTGGTCAACCAGTGTGCTGCTGTAAATCAATTGAACCAGTGCCATGACGGAGCTTTCTCAACTCAAAATCGTGTTTATCCATGCTTCCCTTTTCCGCAGGATAGTGGCCGCAACTGAATCTGAATGTACGGTGTCGCACATAGCGACGCCTGGCCTGCCCTATTCAATAACCGCCACCGACTTGACCTGCGCCCACACCGCGTCGCCCGGGACGAGTTGCAGGGTGTGAATGGCGCGGCGGGTGACGCGGGCCAAGAGGGTTGATTCTTCGGACTGGGGAAATGACAGGGCTGCAGCGTCGGGGTCCCCTGCGCCAGCGCCCGCGCAGCGCAGCTGCACCAGCGCCTGGGAAGGGTGCGCGTCATCGGCAATCGCCTCGATGCGAGCTTGCAGGTGGTTTTGGATGCTGGAGTCCTGCGTGGGTTGCGGGCTGATGCTGATGTCCCGCGCCAGCACCCGCAGTCGCACCGCCTGACCCGGCGCCAAACCGTTGTCCCGCACCCACAGCGCGCCGCCGGAAAACGCTACCTGCGCCAGATGCCACTGCGCGTCGCGCTGCACCACACGCCCGTGCAGCACGACGCCGGCGTCGTCCCCCACGATGACCGGGCTGTCCACCCGGGCCAGCACCTCTTGCGCCGCGCCGCTGGCTTTTACCGTGCCCTGGTCCAGCACCACCAGATGATCGGCCAGCCGGGCCAGCTCGTCGGCCGAGTGGGTGATGTAGAGCATGGGCAGGCTGAGCTCATCGCGCATCTTCTCCAGCCAGGGCAGTATCTCGTGCCGCCGCGCTATGTCGAGTGCCGCCAGCGGCTCGTCGAGCAGCAGGATGCGCGGCTGCGTTGCCAGGGCGCGGGCAATGGCCACGCGCTGGCGCTCGCCCCCCGACAGGGTGCCGGCCTGCCGGTGCAACAGGTGGCCAATGCCCAGCAACTCCAGCGCGTGGGCCAGCGCCTGCTCGGCGCCGGGCTTGCGCGTGCGCTTGAGGCCGAAGTGCAGGTTTTGCCGCACATTGAGGTGCTCAAACAGGCTGGCCTCTTGAAACACGTAGCCCAGATCGCGCTGCCAGGTGGGCAGGTACACGCCCGCCGCGTCGTCCTGCCACACCTCAGACCCGATGCTGATGCGCGCCTGCCCGGGCCGCTCCAGCCCCGCCACACAGCGCAACAGGCTGGTTTTGCCCGAGCCCGAGGGGCCGAAGAGCACGGTAATGCCGCTGGATGGCAGGGTCAGGTCCACGCCGAGCTGGAAGTCGGCGCGCGTGAGCCGAAGGCGGATGTGCAGGCTTTCGTGCCCGCTCATGGCACCACCCGCCCCACGCGACGGCGCATCAGCGACAAAGCCAGCAACACGCCAAACGAAAAAACCAGCATTCCGCCGGCCAGCCAGTGGGCCTGAGCGTATTCCATGGCCTCCACATGGCCGTAGATTTGGGTAGACACCACCCGCGTTGCTCCGGGGATGTTGCCGCCAATCATCAAGACCACACCAAACTCACCCACCGTGTGCGAAAAACTCAGAATGGCCGCGGTGATCAGCCCCGGGCGGGCCAGCGGCAGGGCCACTGAAAAAAACGCATCCCACGGACCGGCGCGCAAGGTGTAGGCCACTTCCAGAGGCCGCGCGCCGATGGACTCAAACGCGTGCTGCAGAGGTTGCACCGCAAACGGCAAAGAGAAAATCACGGAGCCAATAAGCAGCCCCGCAAAAGTAAACGACAACACGCCCCAGCCCAGCGCCTGCGTCAGCTGACCCAGCGGCCCGTGCGGCCCCATGGCCACCAGCAAATAAAACCCCAGCACCGAAGGCGGCAGCACCAGCGGCAGCGTGACCAGCGCGCCAATCGGCGCCCGCCAGCGCGACTGCGTTTGCGACAACCACCAGGCCAGCGGCGTGGCCAGCAGCAGCAGCACGAGCGTTGCCGACGTAGCCAGCTCCAGGGTCAGGCGAATCGCGGCCCAGGCGCCGGCATCCATCGCTACTGCATCCATCGCCCCGACCGTCATAACGCGTATCCGAAATTGCGAATAAGAGCTTGCGCCTTGTCGCCCCGCAGATAAGCCATCAAAGCCTTGGCCGCAGGGCTGTCTGCGCCCTTATTGAGCAAAATCGCGTCTTGTTGAATCGGCGCATGCAGGCTGGCCGGCACGACCCAGCCCGAACCCTGGGCTATCTTGCCTTCGCTCAACACCTGGGACAGCGCCACAAAGCCCAGCTGGGCGTTCTCGCTGGCAACGAACTGGTAGGTCTGAGCGATGTTTTCCCCCTGCACGAGCTTGGGCTGCAAGGCCTGCAACACGCCCAGCTTGGTCATGGTCTCGATGGCGGCAGCGCCGTACGGTGCGAGCTTGGGGTTGGCTATGGCAATGCGCAAGAACTTTCCGCTCTTGAGCACCTCGCCCTTGTCGTCCACCAGGCCCGGCTGCTTGCTCCACAGCACCAGCTTGCCGGTGGCATAGGTGAATCGGCTGCCGGCCACGCCGAGCCCTTCTTTTTCCAGCCGGAGCGGGGTTTCGTCGTCGGCCGCCAGCAGCACCTGGAAAGGGGCGCCATTCTTGATTTGCGCAAAAAACCCGCCGGTGGAGCCCAACGAGAGGATGGCCTTGTGCCCGGTTTCCTGCTCAAAGACCTGGGCAATTTTTTGCATGGGCGCCGCGAAGTTAGCAGCCACTGCCACCGTCACCTCCGCCGCGCGGCACGGCAGCGTGCAACACACCAACGCAAGTACAGCGAGAAATAGTCTGGACATTTACGGACCCGTTGTTCAGAATCGGAATACCGAATGTACCACCGCTATTCTCTTTGGGTATAGCGAAATCCCTAACCCCACACGCCATGACCCAGACCGGATTGCAATTCGCCCAAGCCTTGGGGCACGACGCCGCCGACAAGCGGCTGGACATCCTCAAACGCATCGGCGAGGTGGGGTCTATTTCTGAGGCGGCGCGCGGCGCGGGGGTGAGCTACAAGGCAGCCTGGCAGGCGGTCGAAAACCTCAGCAACCTGGCGGGCGCGGCGCTGATTGAAAAATCGGTGGGGGGAAGCGGCGGCGGCGGCGCCCGGCTTACCGACGCCGGCAACCAGCTACTCGAAGCCGCCCAGCGCATGAGCGCCGCGCGCCTGGCCGTGATGGCCGAGCTGCAAAACCGCGCGGGCAATGCCCTGAGCCTGGGCGGGCTGGCGGGGCTGGGCCTGCGCACCAGCATGCGCAACCAGCTGCCCTGCGTGGTGGACTCCATAGTCACCGCCGCGGGCGCTGCGCGCATCCGGCTCGCGCTGCCCCATGGCACCCGGCTCAGCGCCAAAATCACCCTCGAGAGCGCGGAAATTTTAGGCTTGGCAACGGGCCAGGCGGTGCTTGCGCTGTGCAAGGCCAGCGCAGTGCGCATCAGCGCCGAAGCCCCGCCCGGCGAGGGGCTCAACCTGCTGAAGGGCCACATCCATCAAACGGCCACCGCCCCGGACGGCGCCGACCTGGCAGTGCAACTCGCAGAGGGCCTTCATATCATCGGCTTCCCGTCCGAGGGGCAAACCTTTACCGCCCAGCAGCAGGTGCTGGCGATGGTGGATGAGTCGGCGGTGGCGATTGCGGTGGTAGGGTAGCCTTTTGATAGCAACTTTGGAGTGACATTCGAATGAAGATTATTTTTCTGGTAGCCCTCACCCTGCTTGCCAACGCGGCCAGGGCAGATTGGGTGAAGATGGGAGAGATAGGCGAAGGCAGCCTCTACATGGACCCCGTCACCGTCGTGCGCGACGGGCCAATCCACAAGGTGTGGGAGCTCATGGATTTGGATGTGCGCGCCGAGGAGGGTGCGATGTCGCGCCGCCTGCAAGTTGCTTACGACTGCTCAAATGGCCGCACCAAGGTCCTGTCCATCAGCGTGCATGACGGTTCCATGGCGAGTGGACGCAAGCTGCTTTCGGTCGAGCACGAAGGGCACTGGAAACAAGTGCCGCCAGAGACTGCTTACGCGGTAGCTTTCAAGAAGGTCTGCGCGCCTTAGGCCTGCCCTGCCTTCTTGAAAAAGGCTACTTCAGTTCAACCCGCACCCTTGAAAACAGCGTCCCCACCGCGGTTGACAGGTAGTCCAAGTACCCTTCCTTGTCCAAGGTCTTGGATGTCGTTGAAGAGTCGATGAACCGTGTCATCTGGGCCTTGAACTGCGGGCTTTTAACAATGGAGGGAAGTCGCTCGATCGCTTCTCCAAGCAGGCTGTCGTAGCCTTCGACGCCATAGTCGCCGATCTTTGCGGCGACCAGCATGGCATCGAGCTTGGCGCCTTTCGCAGAAAGCCAAGCCAAATCCCAAATGTCGCGGTGGCGGATCTTGTCTGAATCGAGCCCTGCCACTTGGTCTTGGGTGTCCCTCAATGAGGTGGGGAAAGCCAGGACCTTGTCCGCCATGATTTCGTCGAGAGTCTCGGTGTTGACGAGGACTGTCGGCATGGCTCGCACCAAGTCGCAATTGGCTATCAAGGGCACCAGTTCGCGGGTGCGCGCCGGAACATTGGCAATCTCCAACTTGATCTTTTGGCTCGGCATCGCTGGATTTTCAGGCGCTGTCTCTATCGAGATCCACCATTTGTCCAACGTCACCAGGCCCGCGCCGGCCTTCGCCGGCTTGTGCTTCACCGTGACCTTCAAGCCGAAGCGATCTCCAATGCTCTTTTCGATGCAGTCCTTGATACGGATCATTTTTTCAGCGGTGAAATCGACGCCACCTGCGAAATCGAGGTCCTCGCTGAACCGATCGGCGCCCCGACACAGGCGCAAGGCCGTGCCGCCTTGAAACACCAAATCTTTAAGCAAGCCTTTACCGTCAAGGGCTTGGAATATTTCGTAATGGAGCAGCTCCTTCTCCACCACGGGCCGCATCGCTGCCAAGGCAGGGTTGGACATGGCTTGGTCGACCAGTTTCTCGAAGTCTTGCCTTTCGCTCACGCCGCTTCTCCTTCGGATTGGGCTTCGTGCTCGTCATTGATCAGCATGTTGGCATTGCGCCCCACCCGCAAGAGATCGCGGACAGCCGCTGATTGAGTGGCAATGCGAAGCGGACGGCCTTTGGGTGCAAGCGTCCGCCCAAGGATCTCCGAACGCGAGCGCTTGGTGTGGGTGAACTCAATGGTCCCGAAGGGGGTCTCGTGGACGCCGCTTCGCCCCGTCGTCATCACGGTCATCCTGCTAATCGGGATCTGCGAGATGGCCCCGTACTCGGACAAGATGGACTCCAAGCTCACATAGGAGAGGCATCCGGGCCGCAAAGCCTTGGCAATCTCCTCCGCCAGCCAGCGGTTCCTGCTGGACGCGGCAGGGTTCAGGTAGAGGCCCTTGGCGACCCGCTGCAAGAGGCCGTCCGACACCATCCGCTGCAGCGATTTCTCCATGGACTT
>NZ_CAMCVG010000048.1 GCF_945881795.1 Rhodoferax sp. OV413 | reverse complement strand
CTGCAGCGCCGGGGCTTCCGGGCGCTTTTGGCAGTGTTTGTGGTGAACGGTATTGCCAGCGCTGTGCCGGCCACCCTGATGCTGTTTTTTGTGCAAGACCGGCTGCAGGCGCCGGCCACACAGGCGCCGCTGTTTCTGGGCAGCTACTTTGTGTGCGCTGCGCTGGCCATGCCGCTGTGGCTGCGGTGCGTGGCCCGCCTGGGGCTGGCACGGACCTGGCTGGCGGGCATGCTGCTGTCGGTGGCGGTGTTTGTGTTTGCCGCAACCTTGGGTGCGGGCGACACCGTGGGCTTTGTGCTGGTGTGCGCGCTCTCCGGGGTGGCCTTGGGCGCAGACCTCACCGTGCCCAGCGCGCTGTTGGCAGGCACCATTGCCGCCAGCGGCGACGCCGGCCGCGCCGAGGGCGCCTATTTCGGCTGGTGGAACTTTGCCACCAAGCTCAACCTGGCCCTGGCCGCCGGTCTGGCGCTGCCGCTCCTGGGCGCCTGGGGCTACAGCCCGGGCGCGCGCGACGCGCAGGCCCTGCAGACTTTGACCTGGGCCTATTGTCTTTTGCCCTGCGGCCTCAAGCTCATGGCTGCAGGCTTGCTTTACATCCTGATTTTGCGGAGGTCCCCATGAAAAGACGACTACTTCTTGCAGCCGCCAGCGGCAGCGCCCTGTCCTTGGGTCTGGCAGGCTGCGCCTCCCAGAGCATTGACCAATACCGCGCTGAGAAGCCGGTCCTCGATCTACGCGAGTACTTCAACGGCACGCTGGACGCTTACGGCGTGTTCACCGACCGCTCCGGCGCGGTGGTCAAGCGCTTCACCGTGGTGATGCAGTGCAACTGGACCGGAGATGAGGGCGTGCTGGACGAAGACTTTGTTTATTCCGACGGCACCAAACAAAAGCGTGTCTGGCGCCTTACCCGTCTGGCGGACGGCCGCTACACCGGCACCGCCGGCGATGTGGTGGGCACCGCTCAGGGACAGGCGCGAGGCAACGCCTTCTACTGGACCTATACCCTGAGCCTGCCGATTGAGGGCACCGTTGTCGAGGTGCGCTTTGACGACTGGATGTACCTGATGAGTGACAAGGTGATGCTCAACAAGGCCACCATGAGCAAATTCGGCGTCACGCTGGGTGAAGTCACGCTGTCGTTCAGCAAGCGCTGATATATGCAAAAAACCCAGTTTGCGCCCGCCAGTCCTGCGTCGGCAGCTCCTGAAAAGAGAGCGCCGGTAGCGCCTGTGCGCTTTTTCGGTCCGCTCAATCCGCCCATCTCCGATTGGCGCGGCAAATCGGTCTGGCTGGTGGGCGCCTCCAGCGGTATCGGTGAAGCCACGGCCACAGCCCTGCACGGCTCAGGCGCCCGGGTTACGGTGTCCGCCCGCAAAGAGCGCGCGCTGCAAGACTTTGTCCGCGCGCATCCGGGCAGCCGCGCACTGCCGCTCGACACCACCAACCGCGCCGCGGTGCAGGTGGCGGCCCAGACCCTGCTGGCGGACGGCCCGCTGGACTGCGTCATCTACTGCGCCGGGCATTACACCGCCATGCGGGCCTTTGCAATGGACCTGAGCGACATGGAGCGACATATGCAGGTGAATTACACCGGCGCGCTGTATGTGCTGGAGGCACTGATTCCGGCCATGGTGGCGCAAGGCCACGGGCACCTGAGCGTGGTGGGCAGCGTGGCGGGCTACCGCGGCCTGCCCAACAGCCTGGCCTACGGCCCGACCAAGGCGGCCCTGATCAACCTGGCCGAAACGCTCTACCTCGATTTGCGGGACAAGGGCGTGGGCGTGTCGCTCATCAGCCCGGGCTTCGTGCAAACACCGCTCACCGCCAACAATGCCTTCGACATGCCCGCCCTGATTTCCCCGGCGCAGGCCGCACAGGCCATGGTGAACGGCTGGGCTCGGGGCGAGTTTGAGATTCACTTTCCCAAGCGGTTTACCTGGGGCATGCAGCTGCTGCGCCTGTTGCCGGACCGGCTGTTTTTTGCGCTGCTCAAGCGCGCCGGGCTATGAACACCGAAGGCGTCCCCGAGGGCGCAGACCAACCGCCGGACCTGCAACCCGCAGACGCAGCAGCGGCCATGCAGCGACTGGTGGCCTACTTTGAGCAGCTCAGCCCGCACAGCCTGGCCCTGCTGCCGGGCGTTTACGCGGCCAAAGCCAGGTTCAAGGATCCTTTCAACGAGGTGCAGGGGCTGGCTGCGATTGAGGGCATTTTTTCGCACATGTTCAGCGCGCTGCATGCGCCGCGCTTCGTGGTGCGAGAGCGGGTGCTGCAGGGGGCGCAGTGCTTTTTGACCTGGGAGTTCCGGTTCCGCTTCAAAACCTACAGCGCGGAGTCCGAGCAGTGCATTCTGGGCGCCAGCCACATTGTGTTCGGGGCGGACGGACTGGTGGTATTGCACCGCGACTACTGGGACGCGGCCGAAGAGCTCTATGAGAAGCTGCCCGGCGTGGGCGCCTTGATGCGCTGGCTCAAGCGCCGCGCCAACCGCTAATCGCCCCGGAACCGCCGGGCGCACCGCGAAGGCTAAGAGCCACGGAGCGGCTCAGGCAGGCGCGGTGTCTGCGAAGCTGGGCCGCTGTGCCAACTTTTCATAAAGCTTGGCCAGTGCGGGGTGGTCATCACGCCAGGCAAGCTCAGGGAAGCGGAAGTCCAGGTAGCTCAGGGAGCAACCCACCGCAATATCGGCTAGGCTGAAGTGGATGCCGGTGCAAAACGGCTTTTCACCCAAGCCGCGCTCCATGGCATTCAAGCCGTCGCGGGTTTTCTGCATCTGGCGATCGATCCAGGCCTGGCTGCGCTGGGCCTTGGTGCGGCCCTTCCAGGTCGCCTCCAGGCGGGCCAAGACAGCCGCCTCCATGACGCCGTCCCCCAGCGCTTCCCAGGTTTTGGTTTCGGCGCGCTCGCGGCCGACCGACGGGATCAGCTTGCCCACGGGGGAGAGGGTGTCGAGGTATTCCACTATCACGCGGGAATCAAACAGCGCCTCGGCGCCTTCCATGATCAGGCAGGGCACCTTGCCCAGGGGGTTGGATTCGACGATGCGGGTGTCTTCGGCCCACACGTCTTCCGGAACCAGCAGGTAGTCAAGCTTCTTCTCGATAAGAACGACACGAACTTTGCGGACGAAGGGGCTGGAAGAGGAACCGATGAGTTTCATGACTGCTTTGTGAAAAATGACAACCCATTCTACCCAGCCAGTTCCGGCGGCAGAGCCAAGGGCTAACCCGAAGTGGGGTGCAGCTCACATCACGGTGCGCCGCAGTGCGCGTCCTACAATCGACGGATGACCTTTTCTGCCATCTCTGCACTCTCTCCGCTGGACGGCCGCTACGCCGCCAAACTCAATACTTTGCGCCCCCTTACCAGCGAGCTGGGCTATATGCACCGCCGGGTTCAGGTCGAAGTGGCCTGGTTTATTTCCCTGAGTGACGCCGGCTTTGACGAGTTCAAGCCGCTGAGCCCGGGAGCACGCACTTACTTGCTGGGCCTGGTCAAGAATTTCTCGGAGGCCGACGGCGAGGCCATCAAGGCCATCGAGAAAACCACCAACCACGATGTGAAAGCGGTGGAGTACTGGATCAAGTCCAAGTTCGAAGCCCGGCCCGAGCTGGAAAAGGCGGGTGAATTCGTGCACTTTGCCTGCACCAGCGAGGACATCAACAACACCAGCCACGCCCTGCAGCTGCGCGCCTCGCGCGATGTCGTGGTGTTGCCGGCGCTGGACAAGATCGTGCTCAAGCTGCGCGACATGGCCCACGCCTATGCCGAGGTGCCCATGCTCAGCCGCACCCACGGGCAGACCGCCAGCCCCACCACCGTGGGCAAGGAGATGGCCAACGTGCTGGTGCGCCTGCAGGCGGCCTGTGACCGCATCGCCAGCGTGAAGATTCTGGCCAAGATGAACGGTGCGGTGGGCAACTACAACGCCCACCTGAGCGCCTGGCCCGACTTCGACTGGGAAGCCTTCAGCCGAAAGGTCATCGAGACGCCCGAGCCGCTGGGCCTGGGCCTGAACTTCCAGCCCTACAGCATCCAGATCGAGCCGCACGACTACATGGCTGAGTTGTTTGACGCGGTGGCACGCACCAACACCATCCTCATCGACCTGAGCCGCGACGTCTGGGGCTATGTGTCGCTGGGCTATTTCAAACAAAAACTGAAAGACGGCGAGGTGGGCTCCTCCACCATGCCGCACAAAGTCAATCCGATTGACTTTGAGAACGCCGAGGGCAACCTCGGCCTGGCCAGTGCGCTTTTGCGCCACCTGAGCGAAAAGCTGCCCGTCTCGCGCTGGCAGCGCGACCTGACCGACAGCACCGTGCTGCGCAACATGGGCGTGGCTCTGGGCTACGCGGTGCTGGCCTACAGCTCGCTGATGGTGGGCCTCAACAAGCTCGAAATCAACCATGCCGCGATTGCGGAAGATTTGGACGCCTCGTGGGAGGTGCTGGCCGAGCCGATTCAGACGGTGATGCGGCGCTTCGGACTGCCCCAGCCCTACGAGCAGCTCAAGAAATTCACCCGGGGAGCCGCCATGACGCGCGAGCTGATGCAAGGCTTTATTGCGGGGCTGGACATTCCCGTGGCAGAGAAAGAACGCCTGCTGGCCATGACGCCGGCAAGCTACACCGGCATGGCCGCTGCACTGGCCAAGCGGGTCTAGGCCTGTGGCGCTCAAATCCACGATTTACAAAGCGAATCTGCAGATTGCAGACATCGACAACAGCTACTACGCCGACCACGCGCTGACCCTGGCCCGCCACCCCAGCGAGACCGACGAGCGCATGATGGTTCGGCTGGTGGCGCTGGCGTTTAACGCCCACAAGCTGCAAACCGTGTGCAACGGCGACGGCACGCTGGCCTTTGGCGCCGGCCTCTCAGACCCGGAAGACCCCGACGTCGCGCTTACCGACTTCACCGGCGCCAAGCGTCTCTGGATCGAGGTCGGCCAGCCCGAGGACAAGCCCATCTCCAAGGCCTGCAACAAGGCCGACGCGGTGCTTCTCTATCCCTTTGCCCACTCAGCAGACATCTGGTGGAAGGGCATTGAGACCAAGCTCAGCCGCCTGCCCAGGCTGCAGGTCTGGCGCATACCCTCGGTTGCCTCGCAGGCGATGGCGCAGCTAGCCGCGCGCAGCATGCAGCTACAGGCCACGGTGCAAGAAGGTGTTTTGATGCTGGGCGACGGCAGCCGCACGGTAGACATCGAACCGTTTCGCTGGAAGTAGCATTTTTGAAGCAAAAGCGCCGCCAGAGGCCGTGGATATTGCGCAAGCAGCTATTTATTTGGTAGCAATGGGAATCAGGCGGACTTTGCCTCGGCCGCGCGTTCAACGTAGCGGTTGAAGCGCCAGGAGGAGGCATCCAGCGTGATGCGCCGCCAGGTGGCGCGCTTCTCTGTGGGGCGCATTTGGGGCCAGAGCTGCACCTCTTCGAACGTGCGACCGCAGCCCTTGCAGACTTCGTCCCCCTGGCTGGTGGAGCAAATGGCAATACACGGCGTGTCAGGCGTGGATTCGTACCAGGCCTGCCATGCGGCCAAGGCTTTGGCTGGCATGCTGGCCTCGTCGGCCTCTGTCTCGCGGTAATAAATGAGCAGGGCGTACACCTCCGCCAGGGCACGGGTCGGTGCGGGCAGCGAGACGCCGTCCGGCGAGGGCTCCCGCCCGCGCCAGTAGTTAATGGCTGCTTCGATATCGGTGATGTGAATGCCGGCCACTGTTTGCCTTTCGGTGTGCCATGGGATGCGCCCTACGGTGTGCCCTAGGGTGTCCCATGGGGAGGCGCATCTTATAACGGGCAGCGCTTTTCAGGCGCGCCTCGGAGGCTGGCGCCCGGCCGGCCCTGAAAAACCCCTGCTACACTGCGGCCTTCTTCCGAGGGGGAGTAGCTCTTGCGGCACCGCGCCGCGTCGGCCGATCGTCAATACGAAGCTCATGCTTCCGGTCTGTCGGGGCAGCCTGGACCGGCTGCCTGAGCAAGACCCTCGATTCACGCCAACTGCCGGCGGGGTCGAGGTTCGCATGCGCAACCCCTACCCCCCGCAGAGGCCTTTATTTGTCTTGTAAGGTGCTTTGATGGAATTCCTTTCTGCCCCCTGGTGGTCTGCCCTGCTGGCCATTATTTTGATTGACCTGGTGTTGGCCGGCGATAACGCCATCGTCATCGCCTTGGCCGCCCGCAATCTGCCCCCCGACCTGAAGAGAAAGGCCATCATCTGGGGCACAGTCGGCGCGATCGTGGTGCGGTCGGTCATGACGATTGGTGTGGTCTGGCTGCTGAAGATTCCAGGTTTGATGCTGGTGGGCGGGCTGGGTCTGCTGTGGATTGCCTACAGCCTGCTGCAAGAGCAGGACGAGGGTGAGCATGGAGCTTCTGCAACAACGTTCTGGGGCGCCATGAAAACCATCATCGTGGCCGACGCGCTCATGGGCGTGGACAACGTGCTGGGTGTGGCGGGTGCCGCCCACGGCGCGATGGACTTGGTCATCATCGGCCTGCTGATCAGCGTGCCTATCGTGGTGTTCGGCAGCAACGTGGTGCTCAAACTGGTGGAACGCTTTCCCGCCATCATTCAAATCGGCGCAGCGGTGCTGGCGTTTACTGCGGCCAAGATGGTGGTGCACGAGCCTTGGCTGGCGCCCGTGTTCGGTACCGATGCGGACCTGAACAGCACCCAAAGCATGACGCGCTGGGCGGTGTACCTCGCAGCGATTGCCGGCGTGCTGCTGGCTGGCTGGTGGACCAAAAAGCGCCAGGCGGCCAAGGCCAAAGCAGCTGCCTGAGGTAGCTCGGACCGGGCAGCGTCCTCTCAAGGCGCTCCCCCTACAGGGCTCGCAACTACAGGGCTAGCAACTACTGGGCTCGAATTTACCGGTCGAGTACTTGCTCGCGCATCAGTGCCTGCACCTGCCGCAGGCGCACATCCACAATCGACGCTTCGATGTAGTCCGCTGGTTGCGCCCGGCCTCTGGCAATGTCCTGCGCCGCCTTCAGGCGGGACAAGCCGCCGGCGTAATCCTGCTGGGCAATGGCCGCTTCCGCCTCGGCGCGAACCGCTGCCACGTTGCGCCCTTGCGCAGCGCGGGCGCTGGCGAGCTGCTGCCACATGGTGGCGTCATCCGCACGGTCTACCAGCCAGAGTTGTGCTGCATCCGCCGCCGCGGGAGCCTGCCCGGTGCCCGTCATGAGTTGTACCCATATCACCAGTTCAGCCCGGCTTTGCGGCGCTGCCTTGGCGCCCAGGGCCTGCAGAGCGGCCTCGGGCTGGCCTGCGGCCTGCGCTAGTTCGGCGCGCAAAAGGCGCCATTGCCGACGGGCGGCGGCGCGGGCGGAATCCGACCCATTGGCAGAAGCATCGTCGCCCAAGGCCCGGCCCAGCGCTTCGGCGTAGCGGGCGGCTTTCTCGAATTCCCGCAATTTGATAGCCGCCAGACTCGCGCCATACAAGGCCCCCACTCGCTGAGCGGGCGTGAGCTTGGCCATGGCAGCGGGCTCGGCCTCCAGATACGCATTGCGCAGGCCATCCACCGACGCATTGGCCAACACGCGCGCACGCGCCGCCACCATGTTGTGCTCCAGACTGCTGACAGCAGGGAGCTGGTTCGGAGCAGGCACAGGCGCAAGCTCAGGCGAAGGGAGATTCGCCGCAGCCGCCGCGCCCTCGGGCATGCGCGACTGCATGTCGGCAATCCGCTCGGTGGTCAGCGGGTGGCTACGCAGGTAGGGGAAGTTGCCCGAATCGTTGTTGCGGTTGTTTTGCTGCAGCTTCTCGAACATGCTCACAAAGCCCTGGGGCGCAAAGCCCGCCTGGGTAGACACGCCGAAGCCGGCCCGGTCGGCCTCGCGCTCCATGTCACGCGAAAAGTTGAGTTGCGACTGCGCGGCCACCGCCTGCCCGCCCACGATGGCGGCGTTCGCGCCTGCCGGACTTTTGCTCGCCGCCAGCGCCCCCAGCACCATGGCGCCCACCAGCCAAGGCATCTGCTCCGACTGCCGGCCGATCATGCGGGCAATGTGCCGCTGGGTCACGTGGCTGAGCTCGTGCGCCAACACGGATGCAAGTTCGTCCCGGTTAGACACCAGTCCCACCAGCCCCAAATGCACGCCCAAGTAGCCGCCGGGCAAGGCAAAGGCGTTCACCGTCCGGTCCCGCCCGAGCAAGATCCTCCAGGCAAACGCCTGCTCCAGCTCCGGCGGCAACTCCCCCCGCGCCCTGGCCGACGCCAGCAGCGGCTGCCATATGCTTTGCACATAGTCCCCAATCACCGGGTCGTCGAGGTAGTCGGGGTCGCGGTACAGGTCGCGAACGATGCGGTCGCCCAAGCGACGCTCGGCGGCGGGGGAGAGGGAGACGGATTCGCCCAGGCTGGGGCTGCTTTGGGCCAGCGCGCAGGCTGAACCCAGTGCAAGCGCGACCACCGCAAAGCACTGCAGCGCTCTCATCCTGAAACCATGGAGAAAAACCGATTTTTTCACTTAGTTGATAAACCCATCACCCTTGAGAAAGCCCACGATTTGCGCCTGCGTGTCGAGAAGGGCAATCCAATCCTCTCGCCCCACGACCGGCAGATACCTCAGTGTTGCGACTTGCAGGCCATGCAGCATGGACACATCTTCCGCCTTTTTGCGCTGCTCAGGATGCGCATTTAAAAATCGCTCCAAGGGCTTGAAACGCTGCACTGCTCGCAGGCCAACCTCTGGCGTGTAGGGTAGAAAGAAATCTGGGCGCTGCGCGTAGTCGCGTCCACCAGCAACCGACTCCAGGAGCACTTTCATCCGTTCAGTTTCATCCTTGGGGGGGCGCAGGCCGATGGTCATTGGCCCGCTAAGAAGTTGCGGCTGCATGTCCTTTGGCAAATTATGGAGCTCGCGCACATCCACATCAGGCGCCGCAATAACGCGAAAACGGTCCGTCTCCAGGACCAAATAAAGCGGCCGTGCCAACCATACCGTTTGCAAACCATATCCCAGTGCCACCAGCTGAATCAGCACCACGAAACCTAAGTCACGGGCTAACTCGCGTCGGGGTTTGACAGGGTTGTAGAGCACCAACGTCAGCAATGGGCCGCACACCACGTCCACCGCCACGACCAAAACGAACAGTTCTCGCCCGCCTGCAAGCGACGCAAATACTGATGGATACCAAATTGAAAATACCAAGCCTGCACAAATCAGCGCCAGAGTCATACTGCCCAGCAGGTGAAGCCCAGCTGCCTTGGCAGCAGCACGTAAACGAGTCAGGAAATCCATGGGGGCAGCCCAATGAAAAAGAGCGCCGAAGCGCTCTTTATAGATTGCGAACCACCAATTAGCGGCATTCGCTCGGAGCATATTTCGCGGGCAGCGTTGGGTTACCTGCAACGGCCAACGTAGCACGTGTGGCTACACCGGCAGCATAGCAATCCCAGCGGATCGAAGACGCAGGCGGCGTACCTGCGGCCAAGGCTTCCCCATTCACGGTGGCATTCAACACAAGCCGATTAGTCGCCGCTGGGGCCACTGGAGTGGCAAATCCGATAGAAATATGGCCGGCTGTGGAAATACCGATACCGCCGGAGTTCGCTGTTGTGAATGTTGTGTCCAATTCAGCCGGCGTACATTGGCCAGCGGCAGTACAGGTGTTAGCCAAGACGTTCTTGGTACCGGTAACGCCGCCGAATCCTGTACCGAGCGCAACGCCGGTCACTGCGTTTTCTGACACCGAGAGTTTTGCACCGCCAGCCAACGACAGACCTTCGGACACGCGTGCGCGCACGGCGTAGTCCTGATAAGCCGGCAAAGCCACTGCCGCCAAGATGCCAATGATCGCAACCACGATCATCAATTCGATCAGGGTGAAACCCTTTTGCATAGAACGCTTCATTTCAATCTCCAATAAAAGTTGGGGTAATTCCGCTTCTGTATCTGCACGTTGCGTGCCAGCGGCGAGCGTGGTGCTGAACGGTAGGGAGCGGTCACTTTAGCGGCCCAATGTGACTGTTTGGTGGGTGGAACGGGCGCTTGGCGGCGCAGCAGGCGTGACAAAAATGTCAGCTTTCCGCTACTTGATACAAACTTGTCGCACCATCTTCAGGTCGGTCAGGCCCATGAGCACCTTTTCCATACCGTCCATCTTGAGGGTGCGCATACCGCCCTCCACCGCAGCGGCAAACAGGGCGGCCACGCGGGCGCGCTCCTGAATCAGCTTCTTGAGGTTTTCGTCGGTCACCATCAGCTCGTGCAGCCCGAGGCGGCCTTTGTAGCCGGTGTGGTTGCACTTGTCACAGCCCGCCGCGCGGTACATCCGCAGGCTGCCGCCCTCGCCATAGGCCTGGCTCCAGCCCGCCAGGAGCTTGCGGGTCTGGCCCGCATAGTCGTCCTTCCAGGCGGTGGTGTTGCGTAGCTCTTCGGCGTATTCCGTGCAAAAGAGTTGCATCTCTTCTTCCGAGGGCACATAGGCCGCCTTGCAATCACACAAACGCTTGGCCAGGCGCTGGGCCAGGATGCCCAGAAGCGCATCGGCAAAATTGAAGGGGTCCATGCCCATGTCGAGCAGGCGGGTGATGGACTCGGGCGCCGAGTTGGTGTGCAGGGTGGAGAACACCATGTGCCCTGTCAGCGACGCCTCCACGCCCATGGACACGGTTTCCTTGTCGCGCGACTCACCGACCATGATGATGTCGGGGTCGGCGCGCAAAAAGGCGCGCATCACCAGCGCGAAATCAATGCCCGCTTTCTTGTTGATTTGTACCTGCCGCAGGCCTTTCTGCGTAATTTCCACCGGGTCCTCGGCGGTCCAGATTTTGGTGTCGGGCGTGTTGAGAAATTTCAGAATCGAGTGCAGCGTGGTGGTCTTGCCCGAGCCGGTGGGGCCGCACACGTAAAAAAGGCCATAGGGCTTACTCACCGTGGCCTTGAGACGCGCCTTGTTGTGCTCGGTGAGTCCGAGTTGTTCGATGGGGATCGGCTCGCCGGCGGCCAGAATGCGCATGACCACGTCTTCCACCCCGCCGGCCGACGGAATAGTGGCCACCCGCAGCTCGATATCAACCGGGCCGTACTTTTTGAACTTGATCTTGCCGTCCTGCGGCTTGCGCCGCTCGGAGATATCGAGGTCGCACATGATTTTCAGGCGCGTCACCATGGCCTGGCGGAAGTGCGCCGGCACTTCAACATACGGCACCAGACTGCCGTCGATGCGAAAGCGGATGCCGGTCTTGAACTTGCCGGGCATGGGCTCGATGTGGATGTCGGAGGCCTTTTGCTGGTAGGCGTCGATGATGACTTTGTTGACAAACTTCACCAGCTCGTTGTCCGCCGCGGCCGACTCCAAAGACTCGTCGTTGCTGCCGTCGTCCATCGGCCCGCCGTCCATATCGGCAAGCAGCTGGTCAATGGTGCTGCTGTCAGACGGGCTGCCAAACAACTGGGCCAAGGTGTCGGCAAACTCCGCCTGGGTGGTCACCCGGTAGGCGAACTTGGTGATACGCGGGAACACCTGCGGCACCACCCGCGAGGCCTTCACCGCCTCGGGGTCGCTGCACATGATCAGCAGTCCGTCGGGCGATTCTTCGAGCGGCACCCAGCCCTGCTCCTCCAGAAACTCGCGTTTCAGGGCGCCGTGCAGCGCCTCGGACTTGATGCGCCCGGGCTGAAAAGGCGCATAGGGCACGCCGAAAAACTGTGCCAGCCCCGCACCGATCTGGCCTACGCTCAGGCCCGCGCGGCTGAGGATGAGTTGCTCCAGCGACTGCCCCTCGTCGCGCGACTCTTGCGCGAGTTGTTTCAGGTCGCTCTCGGACATCAGCCCCTCCTGGACCAGCGCGTCGTAGGGCGTGCGCCGCTCGCGCCGGATGAAGGCGGGATGGGTGCGGCGGCGGATGGCGGTGGCCAGCGTTTTGCACAGTTCACCAACACCGTCTACCTCCAGCTCGCCGAAGGGCTCGTCGCTCACGCTGTTGATGACCTGGAGCACGCCGAGCAGCTCCTCGCCTGCCAGTACCGGGGCCACCAGCATCTGCTTGGTGCGGTAGCCCGAGCGCTTATCGACCTCGCGCAGGAAACTCAGCGATGGATGGATGCTGCGCAGCGCGGCCTCATCGTAAACGTCAGGCAGGTTCAGCACGGTCTTGCTGAAGGCGGCGTATCCGGCCAGGCTTTGCGGCGAGATGGGGAGCTTGAGCTCTTTGCTGGTGTTCAGGCCGGTCTTGACCTTGGAAATGATGGAGGCACCATCGTCGGCCACCACATACAGCGTGAGCCGGTCTGCATGGAGCAGCTTGCAGATGTCGACGCTGGCCTCGAGCATGATGTGCTCGAGCTGCTCGGTGTCATGGATGCGGGCGGTGACCTGATGAAGCTGGCGGTAAAACAGCGCCTCAAATGTCATTCCGCGCTTTTTGGCGCGCTGCTTTTGCGAGTCGAAAAACGCGCGTTCTTTGGGTTCCGGCGAGTCGCTGGTGACGGGCTTGGACATCGCGGCGCCTAAGTTTGCTACTTATTTAAGAGCACATCACGCAGTATTGGCGGGCGCAAACGGCCTAATGCTGCACAAATTGCAAGCGCGTGCCGGCCAGCTCGACCACATCGCCGCTGTGCAGCGCCACCGGTTCGGCGGTGAAGGGCGCGCCGTTCACGGTGGGGTTGCCCCCGCCCTCTACATGGTGGACCACAAAACCATGTTGCCGGCGAGTGATGGCGGCTACCGCTACGCCGGGCTTGCCGATGGTGGTGACCACTTTGGTCAGCGGCACTTCGCGTCCGGCCGCAGCGCCAGACAGCACCTTGATAGCCCCCTGCGGAGCGCTTGCCACAGACGCGACTTCTGTGACGGCGCCGGACGCTGCGGGGGTAGCGTTCGCGGCAGAGGCGCCCGGGGCCGGCGGCTGTGACATCATCGGCCGGGGCGGGGCCACTGCGCGATCGACCGCAACGCTACGGGCTGATCCTTCAACAACAAACTGAATCCTGAGCTTGGCAATCTCGATCTTGTCTTCATGGCGCAGCTGCTGGCGCTTAACGGCCTTGCCGTTGACATAGGTGCCGTTGGTGCTGTTGAGGTCTTCGAGCCACACCTCGGCGCCGGAGAGCGTGAAGGCCGCGTGCTCGCCGCTGACCGAGAGGTCGTCCACCACCACATCGTTGTAGGGGCGGCGGCCCAAGGTGGTGCGTTCCTTGGAAAAAGTCACTTCCCTGATGACCGTTCCGTCCAGCGACACAATCATTCTCGGCATGGCCAGCTCCTTTTCTTGTCCTTGTTGGGGTCCGAAAGCATGGCTTACTGGCCCAGCAGCCTCGCCAGAAAACCTTTGGGAAAGGCTGGGGACCCCGCAGCAATCAACAGCACGGAGACGTTGTCTTTGCCGCCGTTGTCGTTGGCAGCTGCTACCAACTGTGCCGCCACCTGACCGAGGCTCTCACCCCGCGTTGCAATTCTAACGATTTGTTCATCCGTCACCATGTCCGTGAGGCCGTCGGAACACATCAGGTACACATCGCCCGGCTCCACCGAATAGTCCTTGATTTCCAGCCGCACGCCCAGCTCCACACCCAGCGCGCGGGTCACCAGATTCTTGATCGGCGAGAGGGCCGCCAGCTCCGGCGTGATGCGGCCCGCGTCCAGGTGCTGCTGCAACAGCGAATGGTCTTTGGTCAGGCGCTGCAAGATGCGCCCGCGGATCCGGTAGCAGCGGGAATCGCCCACATGCCCGACCAGAATCCGGTTGCCTTGCAGGGCACACAGCACCAGGGTGGTGCCCATGCCGGCGTAGTCGGGGTTGGCGTGGGCGGCGTCAAAAATGGCCAGATTGGCGCTCTCGACACAGCGCGCCATGGCGTCGCAAGTGTCTTGCTGGGTGGCGGCCGAGCCCGCATCGATAAGCCAGGAGCGCAACATGGCCGTGATCAGCGAGGTGGCCATGCTGCTGGCAACCTCACCGGCCTTATAGCCGCCCATGCCATCGGCCAGCACGGCAATACCGGTCGGCGGGTCAAAGGCCAGGGAATCCTCGTTGTTGGCGCGGATCCGGCCTACATGGCTGAGCGCTTCAAATTGGTAGTGCATAGCCTGCAGACAAAAAAATGCCCAGTCTTGCGAACCGGGCATCGGTGCTTGGTGAGGATGTCCCTTAGTCAGAAGGGCATCTTAATGGCACTTAGAGCAACGCCTTCAACAGCTTGGCCATTTCAGACGGGTTGCGGGTTACCTTGAAACCGCACTCTTCCATCACCGCCAGCTTGGCGTCGGCCGTGTCGGCGCCGCCGGAGATCAGGGCACCGGCGTGGCCCATGCGCTTGCCGGGAGGGGCGGTTACGCCGGCGATAAAGCCAACGATAGGTTTCTTCATGTTGAGCTTGCACCAGCGGGCGGCTTCGGCTTCGTCCGGCCCGCCGATTTCGCCGATCATGATGACGGCGTCGGTATCGGGGTCATCGTTGAAGGCTTGCATGACATCGATGTGCTTGAGGCCGTTGATGGGGTCGCCACCAATGCCAACGGCAGACGACTGGCCCAGACCGATTTCGGTCAACTGGGCGACCGCTTCATAGGTCAGGGTGCCGGAGCGGGACACCACGCCGATGCGGCCCTTGCGGTGGATGTGACCGGGCATGATGCCGATTTTGATTTCTTCGGGGGTAATCAGACCGGGGCAGTTGGGGCCCAGGAGCAGGGTCTTCTTGCCTCCGGCGGCTTCCTTGGCCTTCATGCGGTTGCGCACTTCAAGCATGTCCTTGACCGGAATGCCTTCGGTAATGCAGATGGCCAGATCCAGGTCCGCCTCCACGGCCTCCCAGATAGCAGCGGCAGCGCCAGCCGGTGGCACGTAAATCACCGACACGGTGGCGCCGGTTTGTCCTGCGGCTTCCTTGACGGAGGCGTAAATCGGGATATTGAAGATGGACTCGCCGGCCTTCTTGGGGTTCACGCCGGCGACAAAGCAGTTTTTGCCGTTGGCGTATTCCTGGCACTTCTCAGTATGGAACTGGCCGGTCTTGCCGGTAATGCCTTGGGTGATGACTTTAGTGTCTTTGTTGATAAAGATTGACATGTATGTGCTCCGACTTACTGGACCGCTGCCACAACTTTTTGGGCCGCTTCGGCCATGGTGTCGGCGCTGATGATGGGCAGACCGCTTTCGGCCAGCATCTTCTTGCCGAGTTCTTCGTTCGTGCCCTTCATGCGCACGACCAGGGGGACGGACAGGTTCACCGCCTTGCAGGCAGTGATCACGCCGGTGGCGATGGTGTCGCACTTCATGATGCCGCCGAAGATGTTGACCAGAATGGCCTTGACCTTGGGGTTCTTGAGCATGATCTTGAAGGCTTCTGTCACCTTCTCGGGGGTGGCGCCGCCGCCTACGTCCAGGAAGTTGGCGGGTTCTGCGCCAAACAGCTTGATGGTGTCCATGGTAGCCATGGCCAAGCCCGCGCCGTTCACCAGGCAGCCGATGTTGCCGTCCAGGCTGATGTAGGCCAGGTCGAACTTGGAGGCTTCGACTTCGGCGGGATCTTCTTCGTCCAGATCGCGGTAAGCCACGATTTCAGGGTGGCGGAAGAGCGCGTTGGAGTCGAAGTTGAACTTCGCGTCCAAGGCCACCACGTTGCCCTTGGCATCGCGGTTCAGCGGGTTGATTTCGACCAGCGACGCGTCGGTGTCCATGTAGCACTTGTAGAGCTTTTGGAAGATGTCGACCGCTTGGGCGGTGGAGTCAGCCGGCATGCCGATGCCGTCGGCAATCTTCTTGGCTTGCTCTGCGCCCAGACCGGTCAGCGGGTCGATGAACTCGGTGATGATTTTTTCGGGCGTGGAGTGGGCCACTTCTACAATGTCCATGCCGCCTTCGCTGGACGCGATGAACGCCAGCTTTTGGGTGGCGCGGTCGGTCACGATGGACACGTAGTACTCTTTTTGGATGTCGGCGCCGTCTTCAATATACAGGCGACGCACCTTTTGGCCTTCGGGGCCGGTTTGGTGGGTCTTGAGCTGCATGCCCAGAATGTCGGTCGCCAAACGCTGAACGTCTTCGATGCTCTTGGCAACCTTGACGCCGCCGCCCTTGCCGCGCCCACCTGCGTGGATTTGGGCCTTGACAACCCAGACCGGGCCGCCGAGCTTTTGTGCGGCTTCGACTGCTTCCTGCACAGTGAAGGCCGGGATGCCGCGGGGAACCGGCACACCGAATTGGCGCAAGATTTCCTTGCCTTGGTACTCGTGAATCTTCATGACGTCTCTCTTTGGGACAGGACAATATTCACCGCGTGGCACACGACGATGTGCGCACCACACAGCACTGGACACATCAGCGCGCGAATGTATCATGCTGCGACGCACAAAACTTGTGCTCGCCTTACAGCTGGCGCACCCCGGTTGGGCCATACGCCAAGCCCGCCGTAGTGTGATGTGTCTTATTTGCCTCTTGCTTACACCATGAAAAAAATCTTTATTGACGGCGAAGCCGGAACCACCGGTCTGCAAATCCGCGAACGCCTGCACAACATGCAGCAGGTCGAGGTCATCAGCATCGACCCCGCACTGCGCAAAGACCCCGCCGCCAAGCGCGCCTTGGTCGCGCAGGCAGACTTGGTGATTTTGTGTTTGCACGACGATGCCGCCAAGGACACGGTGGCCATGATTGACGCGCTGGAGGCTGAGACCGGCCGGGCCGGGCCGCGCATCATCGACGCATCCACCGCCCACCGGGTAGACCCGCAATGGGTCTACGGCTTTCCCGAGCTGGCCAGCACCCAGCGCGAGGCGGTGGTGCAGGCGCGGCGGGTGAGCAACCCCGGCTGCTATGCCACCGGCGCGATTGCCTTGCTGCGCCCGCTGATCGATGCGGGTTTGCTGCCGGCTGACCATGCGGTGTGCCTGCCCTCCGTGAGCGGCTACTCAGGCGGCGGACGCGCCATGATCGAGGCCTACGAACAGGGCGCAGCGCCCGCATTTGAGCTCTACGCGCTGGGCCTCAAGCACAAGCACATTCCAGAAATCATGAAGTACACCGGCCTGACCCGCCGGCCTCTGTTTGTGCCGGCGGTGGGCAACTTCATCCAGGGCATGTTGGTTCAGTTACCGCTGCATCTGGACACCCTGCCCGGCCAACCCAGCGCCCACGACCTGCACGACGCGCTGTCCCGCCACTACGCCGGCAGCACCTGGGTGACGGTGGAGCCCGCCACCGACGACCTCAAGCTTGACGCAGTGGCGTTGGCTGACACCAACAAGCTGGAGCTGCGCGTGTTTTCCAACGACGCCGCATCCGACGGCTTTGCCCATGCGGTGCTGGTGGCACGGCTGGACAACCTTGGCAAGGGCGCGAGCGGCGCAGCGGTACAAAACCTGCAACTGATGCTGGGGCTGTGAAGCCCGGCGGGGGGCGGTCTCAATTAAAAGCCGTCGTCCGCCTCGCCGCCTGACACCACTTTATGGATGGTGTCGCCACCGAAGCCCCGGCTGGCCAGAAACCGCATCTGCCGGCCGCGCTCGGCGGCGTCCTGAGTCGGTGTGCCAAACTTTTTGCGCCAGACGGTGCGGGCGCGCTCGAGTTCGGTGGTCCGCAGCGCGGCCACGGCATCGGACACCGCCTGCGCATCCAAGCCTTTGGCCTGCAGCTCCTGCTTGATGCGTGCTGCGCCCAGCTTGGGCGAGCGGCGATGGACCACCGAGTTCACCACCCGGCCCTCATTGATGAAGTCTTTGGCGGCCAAGGCGTCCAGTACCCGCGCTAGAGCGCCGGGCTCCTCCTCATACTTTTGGAGCTTGCGCTCGAGCTCGGCGCGGGAATGTTCTCTGGCGCTGAGCAGTCGCAAGGCGCGGGCAGTGAGCGAGGGCGGGTTCGCGGCCATAAGCAGGGGTTAGAAAAAACTCGACTTACTCCGTCTTTTCTGCTTTTTCCGCCTTCTCCACCTTGTCCGCTTTTTCCGGCTTGTCGGTTTTTTCGGGCTTCTTGGCCTTGGCCTTCACTTCCGGCTCTGCCACCGGCAGCAAAGGAATACCCAGAGAATCGCGCACCTTGTTTTCAATCTCGACCGAGAGGTCGGGGTTTTCGCGCAGGAACTCGCGGGCGTTGTCGCGGCCCTGGCCGATCTTCTCTCCCTGGTAGGCGTACCAGGCGCCCGACTTTTCGAGGATGCCGGCGTTGACGCCCATGTCGATGATTTCGCCATGGCGGCTGATACCTTCGCCGAACAAAATGTCGAACTCGGCCGTCTTGAACGGGGGGCTGACCTTGTTCTTGACGACTTTGACTTTGGTTTCATTGCCGATGGCGTCTTCGCCCTTCTTGATGGTGCCGGTACGGCGGATGTCCAGGCGCACCGAGGCGTAGAAC
>NZ_CAMCVG010000047.1 GCF_945881795.1 Rhodoferax sp. OV413 | reverse complement strand
CACCGGATCGTCGGCCTCCGCATCACTGGCGCGTGTCAGCACCACTTCGCCACTGGGGCGAATGACGTACTGAATCTTGTCGCGCTTACGCAGGCGCAGAGCACGGCGAACCGTTTCCGGCACGGTGGTCTGGTAACGATCGGTCAGCGTGGATTCGGCTTCAAGGGTGGCGGACATGGCGTGCTCCTGTGCAAGGTGTCTGATACGGCCATAGTAATGCATTTGCCTTGTCAGTGTCAATGCGATTGCATTGTATGTCATATGTAACGAGCCAGACCCAAGGGGCTTGCGGCGCGGACTGTGATGCCGAAGTTTTTTGCGTGAAGTGCTTAGAAATTAGGCATGGGAGCGTTGCGTACGGTTGAGGGTTTCACGGGTTTGCCGGAAAAGTCACGGGGGTTTACGGCAGAATATCAATGACCCCCTCGCAGCCATCAGGCGCCGTGAGAGTGTTGTTTGATGCGTGGTGTCGAGGCACCACCATACCCCCTGACAAAGGCCGCGAGGTTTGACCACCTGGCGGCCTTTTTATTTGTCTCAAAATCGCGCAAAATTCTGCCGTAGCCCTTATTCCGTAAGCGTCATTTGCTCCTATATTGATAGCAAGCACAAATACTCACAAAGACCCGCTAAACGTTTATTCACCAAGCCCGCCACTCCGCATCTGCTTGATGCCGCTGCGGATGGACTTGGCCTGCAGCCGGCGCTGCTTGGAGGCGAAAGTGGGGCGGGTGGCTTTGCGTTGTTGGGGTTCGATGGCTGCTGCGTCCAGGATGGCGCGCAGGCGGGCGTAGGCGTCTTGGCGGTTCATCTCGCGGGTGCGATGCTGTTGGGCCTTGAGTATCAGCACACCTTCTCGGGAAATGCGGCTGTCGGGGCTCTGCAGAAGGCGCTCTTTGACAGCGTCCGGCAAAGACGATGCGGGAATATCAAACCGCAGATGAATCGCGCTGGAAACCTTGTTAACGTTTTGCCCGCCCGCCCCTTGGGCGCGGATGGAGATGAGCTGCGCTTCAGCAAGAATGCGGTCAAAAAGAAAAGTCACGGCACACTGTTGGGGACGGTTAGACTGGCCCGCACCATACCACCACGAACAAGGATTTCGCCATGGCTAAAGGTCAACAAAAATCGAACAAAGAGTCCAAAAAGCCCAAAAAAGACAGCATCGCGCCCAAGCCGCTTTCGTCCGGCACCGCCGAGCCGGTGCGCCCGATGGTGACCACGACCGTCATGCCCCGCGGCAAGCTCAAAAACAAGGTCTGAAGACTCAGGCCGTCTGCAGCTGCGACTGTGTTTCCGCGTAAGTAGGCGGCTGGCAGCCAACCCGTGCGCAGTTGATGGCGGCAGCTTGCATGGCCTCGGCCAGAGTCTCTGCAACGCGGGCTTGGCCGCCGGGCTGGAGCACCCAGTCGGCCAGGCAATTGCCCCAGAAAGTGTCGCCCGCGCCCACGGTATCGACCACGGTGGTCGCGGGCACATCAGCATCTGCGCAGGCGCCGTCCACTTCCAGCCATGCGCCGCCTGCCCCGAAGGTGAGAGCAATGCGGCTTGCGCCCTGTTTTCGGAAAATCGCTGCAATCTGCGGGCCTTGGGCGCGGCTGGGGTTTTCCACTCCCAGAAGCTCCAGGTCTTCATCGCTGGCCTTGATCCAGTCAGCCTGCGCGGCGACCTGTTTGACAGCGTCTACGTAAGCTGCCAGATCGGCCGCAAGTTTGGGGCGCAGGTTCACATCCACGCTGATGGTCCAGCCAAGGGCCTTGGCGCCTTGCAGGATGGCGATCACCTTGGTGTGTTCAGGCGGCACCAAGAGCAGCGAGCCGGTGTGCAACACGCCTGGTTCGGTCGCTTTTAGCGGCTCCAGTACCGATTCCACGCTGTAATCGCGGTCGGCAATTCCTTCACGGTAGAAGCCATAGCTGGGCTGTCCGTTGGTGATTTGCACCACTGCCAGGGAGGTGGGCAGCCGGCTCGAGGGGGATACGACCTGCACACCGTCGCGCCGCAGTTGCTGCCCGAGTTGTTGGCCGAACCGGTCGGTCGAGAGCGGGTTCACATACCTAACGGATGCGCCGCGCAGCCCTGCGGCGCGGGCCATGTTGTAGGGGCTGCCGCCCATCAGGGGGCGCAGGCTGCCATCGGGCTGCGCCAGGCAGTCCATCAGCGCCTCGCCCAGAACCCAAATGCTCGTGCTCATTTTCTCGCGCTCATTTTTTCAGGAGACGTTGGCGACGGATCACGTCAATCCAGACTGCGATGATCACCACCGCGCCGATGGCCATCATCTGTTTGAACTGCGAAATCTCCATCAGGTTCATGCCATTGCGGATCATGGTGATTAGCACCGCGCCCAGCAAGCTGCCCCAGATGCTGCCGCGTCCGCCAAACAGCGAGGTCCCGCCCAAAATGACGGCCGCAATCGCGTCCAGTTCAAACATCTGGGCCATCTTGCCGCTGGACGAATCCATGCGCGCCATCAGCACCAGCGCGCCCAAAGCGCAGCTCAGGCCCGAGACCACATACACGCCCAGCTTGTACCAGCGGATGTTGATGCCTACCTGGCGTGCGCCCATCTCATTAGAGCCCATGGCATACACATAGCGGCCCAGCTTGGTGCTGGAAAGGATGAATGCCATGGTGACAAAGAAGATGCCGGTGATCCAGATGGGCATCGGCACACCCAGAAACTCGCCATAGCCAATGAAGGGCAGGGGGTCTGGCATGCCGGAGTTGTCGAAACCGCCGGTGGATTCGAACGCCAGCCCGCGCCACAGCGTGAGGCCGCCCAGCGTGACAATAAAAGAAGGGATGCCCACAAAGGCAACCAGATAGCCGTTAAATACGCCCACCGCTGCGCCAATGGCAAGCGCTGCGACGATGCACACATAGGGGTTGATGCCGAGCTTGATCATCATGTGGCCGGCCACTGCGCCCGCCAGAGCCGTCAGGGCGCCCACTGCCAGATCGACGCCGCCGGTCAAAATCACAAAAGTCTGGCCGCCTGCCAGCAGCGCAATCACCGAGGCCTGCACCAGAATGTTGGACAAATTGCCGGTGGTCAGAAAGTAGGGGGACGCAACGGTCAGCAGTGCGCCCAGAACCAACACGGCGACAAGGGCGCCATACCATTCCTGGCGGGTGATGGACTTCATGAAATCTATTCCTCAAATAAAAAAATGACGACCGCTCTGCAGCGGTCGTCTGATGCCCGGCCGCAAGCCGCCGGGCAGGTAAGCCAAAGCTTATTTCACCTTCATGAACTGGGCGACGCCGGAGTCCTTGGCGAATTGGTCCACGTTGGAAGGCAGCACCAGGAAGGAGCCGGTGTCGATGCGGGCGTCCACGTTCTTGCCTTCAGCTGCAGCGATAGCGGTTTCCACGCCCACTTGGCCGATCTTGGCCAGCATTTGCGCGGCGTTGGCCGATTGCCAGCCTTGCTTCATCATGTCCAGGCCGCCGGGGGAGCCGTCAAAGCCGGCGATCTTTACGTCGCCAGCCTTCTTGCCGGCAGCCATCAGAGCAGCCTTGGCACCCAGAGCGCCACCGTCCCATGCGCAGGCAATAACCTTGGCAGTCGGGTTGGCGCGCAGCGCAGTTTCCACACCGTTTTGGGCCATGGTCTGGTCCCAGGTGGTGGCAACTTCAACCACTTTCACGTTCTTGCGCTTGGCGTTCAGGCCGTCCAGGAAACCCTTCTTGCGCTCCTGGCCGGTGGATTGACCTTGGTCGCCGGTCACATAGATCACGGTGTCGCCGTCCTTGACTTGGCCGGCAGCCCAGTCGCCTTGGACCATAGCGGCCTTGATGTTGTCGGTAGCCACGTAGGAAGTGATCTTGGCGCCGGTGATGCCGGTGTCCACAGCCACCACCTTGATGCCGGCAGCCAGTGCCTTGTTGATAGCGGGTGCAATGCCTGCGCTGTCTACGGGGGCGATGGCGATCGCGTTGACCTTGCGGGTGATCATGTCTTCAACGATGGCCAGTTGCTTGGACAGTTCGCCCTTTTCAGCTGCCAATTCGATGAACTTCACGCCGGCCTTTTGGCCAGCCTTCTTCGCGCCACCGTTAATCAGCGTCCAACCTTCGTTGGTGTTGCCGTTGGTGATGTAAGCGATGGTGGTTTCTGCCGCAGCGGCAGACATCAGGCCAGCGGTGGCCATCGCGATGGCCAAGCGGCCCAGCATACGTTTGGTGATCATTCGTTATCTCCGTCTAAGGTTGAATTAGCAGCCGCAGTGGATTCCATGGCTTGCTGGGTCCGGATTACAACAGATTTTCTCTTAAATAAATCTAGTAGTTTTACTAATAGGGTTTGGGGAAGTTCTATGGCATGCTCGGCACCAAATTTTCTAAACAGGTCCCCCCATGACAACCACCCAAGCAGTCCTGCAGATCAAGAATCTGACCAAACACTACGGCGGCGTGAAGGCGCTAACTGACGCTAACTTCCGGCTTTTACCGAGCGAACATGCGGCCATCGTCGGTGATAACGGTGCTGGCAAGAGCACCTTCGTGCGCCTGATTACCGGCGTCGAACAGCCCAACTCCGGGGAAATTACCCTCGACGATCAAGTCGTGCACTTCAGCTCGCCGCTGGACGCACGGGACCAAGGCATCGAGACCGTTTACCAAACCTTGGCCTTGGCCGAAGACCTTGATGTGCCTGCCAACATCTTTCTGGGCCGCGAAATCACCCGCCTGTCGCTCGGCCCCTTGTCGGTGCTCAACCACAAGGCTATGCGCGAGCAATCGGCCAGCATGTTGTCCACCACTGGGGTGAAGATTCAGGACATGTCGGAGAGCCTGCGCGGCATGTCCGGCGGTCAGCGCCAGTGTGTGGCTATCGCCCGCGCAGCCGGATTTGCCAAGAAACTTATCATTCTTGACGAGCCCACCGCCGCCTTGGGTGTGGCCGAAACCGCACGCGTGGAACAAATCATCAAAGGCCTCAAGCAGCAGGGCATTCCGCTGATCATCATCAGCCACAACTTGCGCCAGGTGTTTGACCTGGTGGATCGCATCTGGGTGTTCCGCCAGGGCCGCATTATTTGCAGCCGCCTGACCCGCGAGACCAGCCCCGAGGAAATCGTGGGCCTGATTACCGGCGTCATCAACCCCGCTTCCTTGACCTCCGAGGAGGCTGTCACATGTTGAGAGGCCTCGACCCCTTACTAACCCCCGAACTGCTCATGCACTTGTGCGCCATGGGCCACGGTGAATGGGTCGCGGTGGTGGATGCCAACTTCACTGCCGACTATCTGGGCAAAGGCAAAGCGCTGGTGCGCCTGCCGGGCCACAGCCTGGAGCGGGTGAGCCGCGCTGTGCTGTCGGTCTTCCCGCTGGCCGCGGACGTTGACTGCCCCGCAGCCTACATGCGGGTGTGCAACAGCCCCGAGGGCCACCGCACCGCAGCTCAAAGCGCCGTGGTGGACTTGCTGTCGGGTGAGGGCCTGCCTGCGGAGCGGGTGGAGGCGGTGGAGCGGTTCGCCTTTTACGAAAAAATCAATGGCGCGAGCTTTATTGTTCAAAGTGGGGAAGCCACCGCCTACGGCAACGCCATGTTCTGCAAGGGCGTTATTCTCTAGAAGTATCTGCCGGCGACCTCCGGCAGCGATTGAGTCCAGGGAGCGCGTTATCTCCACCATCTATCTCGATTCGGCGCGGGCTGATGCCTGGGCGCTGCCTGCCGGCTGCCCGCCGGTGCAGGGCGTGACCACCAACCCCACCCTGGTGCATCAGGCCGGCTTGCCGGTGTCGTTAAACACCTATCTGGGTTTGATTGCGGCGGTGGCAGACCACGGACTGCGCGAGCTGATGGTGCAGCTGCCCGACAACAGCCCTTCGCAGGCGCGGGAATGGCTGCGCGCCTTGCAACCGGCGGCCGCCACTCGGGGCGTAGTGCTCACCATCAAGCTGCCCTGCGCCCCGGAGTGGGAGGCGTGTATCGACGCGGTGCGGGCCGAGCAGCAGGCTATTCTGCTCACCGGCTTGTCGAATGCGGTGCAGCTGCTGTGGGCGCGGCACAAGGGCGTGCAATATGTGGCGCCTTATGTGGGGCGGCTGGCCAACGACGGGCGCAATGTCTGGGCGCTCATGGAGGCCTGCGTCGCGGTGCAGTCCGCCAGCCCCCAGGCGCCCCGCTTGCTGGCCGCCAGCATCAAAACCCCCGAAGTGCTGGCGCAGCTGTTGGCGGTGGGGGCTGCGGCGGTTACCCTGCCGCCGGCAAGCCTTGCCGCCTGGTGCACCGACCCGCTCACCGAGGCGGCGGTGCAGCAGTTCGCGCGCGATACCCAGGCCAGCCTCGCTGCCGCCGGGTAGCAGTCCCGCGCGGCGGGACCCCGTCGTGACGTCCCAACGCAGGCCGCTTGCGCAGCCTTCGCTGCCATACTAGCGCCTATGCAATTGCAGGAAATTCTCTACACCCAGGGCTTTGGAACGCGCCGTGTTTGCGCCGGCCTGATCCAACAGGGTTTGGTGCAAGTTTATGTGCCAAATACGGCTCCAGAACCCGTCGTTATTGCGGATGCAGCTACTGAATTCGTAGCAGAAGGCTTGCGCTTTCGAGTGCAGGGGGTGGACTGGCCTTATGCCGAGCGGGCCTACCTGATGCTGCACAAGCCCGCCGGCACCGAGTGCTCGCAAAAGCCGTCCACCTACCCCAGCATTTACACCCTGCTTCCCAGCCCGCTGCGCATGCGACCTCAGAAAGCGGCGGTGCAGGGCGTGCAGGCGGTGGGCCGGCTGGACCAGGACACCACCGGCATGCTGCTGCTCACCGACGACGGCAAGTTCATTCACCGCATGAGCTCGCCCAAGCACCATGTGCCCAAGGTATACGAAGTCACGGTCAAACACCCGCTGGACGACAAGCAGGTCAGCAAGCTGCTCAGCGGCGTGGTGCTCGACGACGATCCCCAACCCGTGCGCGCCGCCGCCTGCGAGGCGGTGAACGAGTTCCACCTGCGGCTCACCCTGACAGAGGGCAAGTACCACCAGGTCAAGCGCATGCTGGCGGCGGTGAGCAACCGGGTGGAGCGTCTGCACCGTTCGCGTATCGGCGGTGTGGCGCTGCCGGACGACCTGGCCCCGGGCCAGTGGCGCTGGCTGAGTGCGGACGAAATTTCTGCAGTGCAGGCCAAGGAGTAAGCCCATGCCCGCGGTATTGGATGCGTTTTTGCGATCGCTCATCTACTGCCTGCATCCGCGGGTGATCGGTTGGTCTCTGCTGCCTTTTGCGCTGATGGTGAGCCTTATCAGCGCGCTGGGGTATTGGTACCTCGATGGTGTGCTGGCAAGCGTGAACCAGCTGCTGGAAACGATGAACTGGTTGCAAGTTTTGTGGGGCTGGCTCGAGACGGTGGGTGCGGGCAAGCTAAAGACGGTGCTGGTGCCGCTGGTGGTGATCGCTTTGCTCACGCCGATGGTGTTGATGGCCAGCTTGCTGGTGGTGGCACTTCTGGCGGCGCCTTGGCTGGTGCAGTGGGTCGCGGCGCGCCGCTTCCCCGGGCTGGAAAAGCGGGGCCGGGTCTCGCACCTGGCCAGTGCAGGTTGGGCGCTGATGTCGATTGCCGCGGCCTTGCTGGCCTTGGTGCTGTCGGTGCCGTTGTGGTTTATTCCGCCGCTGGTGCTGGTGTTGCCGCCCATGATCTGGGGCTGGCTGACCTACCGGGTCATGGCCTATGACGCGCTGGCCGGCCACGCTACCCCGGACGAGCGCCGCGAGATTTTTTACCGCCACCGCTGGGCGCTTTTGGGCATGGGCGTGTTTGCCGGTTATCTGGGTGCTGCGCCCAGCATGGTCTGGTCGCTGGGGTTCCTGGCGGTGGCCATGGCGCCGTTTTTGGTGCCTGTGTCCATCTGGCTCTACACCCTGGTGTTTATTTTTTCTTCCCTCTGGTTCGCCCACTTTTGCCTTGGCGCCTTGCATCGGCTGCGCGTAGAGCAGTCGGCTGATGCCGCTGACGCAGCCCGCAGCCACAACCGGCGCCACGACGACCCCGCCCCCCTGGAGATTGAGCAGTTATGAAATTCGGCGTCATCATCATCGGAGACGAAATCCTCTCGGGCAAGCGCGCCGACAAGCATCTGGCCAAAGCCATCGAGCTGCTGGGCGCGCGCGGCTTGCAGCTGGCCTATGCGCACTACGTGGGTGACGAGCCTGAGCGCATCACCGCCACGCTGGCCGCCGCTTTTGCCTCCGGCGACACGGTGTTTTCTTTTGGTGGCATCGGCGCTACGCCCGACGACCACACCCGCCAATGCGCCGCCCGCGCGCTGGGTAAGGGGCTGGCCCTGAGCGACGAGGCCCAGGGTCTCATCCTGCAACGTATGAAGGAGGTGGCCGAGGAGCAGGGCCAGCCCTTCGCCCCCGAGCGCCCCGACAACATTCACCGCCTGCAAATGGGCATGTTCCCCGAAGGCGCGTCCATCATTCCCAACCCCTACAACAAGATTCCGGGCTTCAGCCACGCCGGCGCGGGGCAGGGCAGGGTGTACTTTGTGCCGGGCTTTCCGGTGATGGCATGGCCCATGGTGGAGTGGGCGCTGGATTCGCACTGCAGCGACTGGTTTCAGGCCGGCGCCTGGGCGGAGCAGTCGGTCATCGTGTTCGGGGCGATGGAGTCCTTGCTGACCCCGCTGATGGAGCAGCTCGAGCGGCACCATCCAGTCAAGGTCTTCAGCCTTCCCAGTGTGGACCACCCCCAGTACGGCCGCCACATTGAGCTCGGCGTCAAAGGCAAGCCCGCCGACCTATCCGCCGCCTACACCGAGCTGCTGGAGGGCCTCAGGGCGCTGGAGATGCCACTGGGCCCCGAGTTGGTGCACTGAAAGTAAGCCTCGTTTTGGTGCGCACGAGTGTTTGCACCATCGTGGTGCAGATTCGGCGGCCTGTGCTGCGGGCCGGGAATTCTTTGCCATTCGTGTGTCATAAAAGCCGCCCAAAAGAGGCAAAATAGGGCGTTTGCCTCATCTGCTTTGGCGAGTGCTTTGGCACAAAAGCTGCATTAACTGGCAGGCAAACCCTTTTTTACAACCGTGCAACAGGAGCATTTGATGGCCAAGACCGTCGCAGACGTGATGACACTGGTGAAAGAAAATGAAGTCAAGTTCGTTGACTTCCGTTTCACCGATACCCGCGGTAAAGAACAGCACGTGACCGTGCCGATTTCCGCTTTCGACGAAGACAAGTTCACCTCCGGCCACGCATTCGATGGTTCTTCCATTGCCGGCTGGAAAGGCATTGAAGCCTCCGACATGCAGTTGATGCCCGACCCCAACACGGCCAACATCGACCCCTTCTTCGAAGAAACCACTCTGTTCCTGCAATGCGACGTGGTAGAGCCCTCCGACGGCAAGGCCTACGACCGCGACCCCCGCTCCATCGCCAAGCGCGCTGAAGCCTTCCTGAAGGCCTCCGGCCTGGGCGACACGGCTTACTTCGGCCCCGAGCCGGAATTCTTCATCTTCGACGGCGTGCGTTGGGCCAACGAACCCGGCAATGTGCATTTCGCCATTGACGAATACGAAGCCCCCTGGAACTCCGGTAAGGTGCTCGAAGGCGGTAACCGCGGTCACCGTCCCACCACCAAGGGCGGCTACTTCCCCGTGCCACCCGTGGACAGCACGCAAGACATGCGCGCCGAAATGTCCCTGATCCTCGAATCCCTGGGCATCCCCGTTGAAGTGTTCCACCACGAAGTGGCCGGCGCCGGTCAAAACGAAATCGGCACCAAGTTCTCCACGCTGGTAGAGCGCGCTGACTGGACACAAAACCTGAAGTACGTGGTCTGGAACGTGGCCAACGCCTACGGCAAGACCGCCACCTTCATGCCCAAGCCCTACGCCGGCGACAACGGAAGCGGCATGCACGTGCACCAGTCCATCTGGAAAGACGGCAAGAACCTGTTCGCCGGCGACGGCTATGCCGGTCTGTCCGACTTCGCGCTGTACTACATCGGCGGCATCATCAAGCACGCCCGTGCCCTGAACGCCATCACCAACCCCGGCACCAACAGCTACAAGCGCCTGGTTCCGGGCTTCGAAGCCCCGGTGAAGTTGGCTTACTCGGCGCGTAACCGCTCCGCGTCCATCCGCATTCCCTTTGTGGCAAACCCTAAGGGCCGCCGCATCGAAGCGCGCTTCCCCGATCCATCCGCCAACCCCTACCTCGCCTTCTCTGCATTGATGATGGCGGGTCTGGATGGCGTGGAAAACAAGATCCACCCCGGCGAAGCCGCTACCAAGGACCTCTACCATCTGCCCCCCGAGGAAGATGCCAAGGTGCCAACCGTGTGCCACAGCCTGGACCAGGCGCTGGAACACCTGGACAAGGGTCGTTCGTTCCTGACCAAGGGCGGCGTGTTCTCCGACTCCATGATCGATGCCTACATCGAGCTGAAGATGGGTGAAGTGACCCGTTTCCGCATGGCGCCTCACCCTGTCGAATACGACATGTACTACAGCCTGTAAAAACAGGACTTCATTGCTACGCTGCAAAGCTTTCGCAATGCAAAGAGAAAGGACGGCGCAAGCCGTCCTTTTTTTTGTTCAGCCATACTCCTGCCCATGACATTCCACTACCTTATTTTTGTGCTTTTGGCCGCGGCCAGCGCAGGCTCGGTAGCGCAGGGCGTGATTTACCGTTGCGGGAACGAGTACACCAACAACGTCTCGGAAGAGCGCGCAAAAAGCTGCACGGTTTTTTCGGGCGGCAATGTCACCATCGTGCAGTCGCCCAAATCGGTTGCCCCCGCAGCAGCTGGCGGCTCTGCGGCCAATTCAGCTGGAAACACGGCGGGTGCCACAGCCGGTAACTCCGCTGGAAGGAGCAGCCCGGCCCCCGCCAGCGCCGCGCGTGTGGACTCTGCGGATCAGCGCACCAAAGACTCCGATGCCCGCCTGATTCTGGAGGCCGAACTGAGAAAAGCCGAAGCCCGCCAGCTCGAGCTGCAACGGGAATACAACAACGGGGAACCTGAAAAGCTGGGCCCCGAGACCCGCAATTACCAAAAATACCTCGACCGCCTGGCCGGAATCAAAGCCTCGCTCTCGCGCAATGAGAGTGACATTGCCGGTATCCGGCGTGAGTTGGGTCGATTGCCCGCCCCGCAGGCCAGACAGTAGCGCCCCCGGCAGAGGCGGACTCAAGCATGGAGCGTTTCCATTCCTTTGACTTTCTGGCCACGCTGGTGGCGGTGGTATCGCCCGATGCGTCGGTCCGGTTCTCGAATGCCGCCCTGGAAGACGCCTTGGGCATCTCGCGGCGCACCATCGTTGGCTCCAACATGGCAGACCTGTTTGCCGAGCCGGCCCAACTGCACAGCGCGCTCGAGGGCGCGGTCGACAACGCCTTTGCCGCACTGCGCTACGACGCATGGCTCAAGCGGGCGGGGTTGGATGCGATGCCGGTACATGTGATCGTGACGCGCACCGAGCAAGCCAACGACATCATCGTTGAGCTGGTGCCGCTGGAGCAGCAAACCCGGCAGGACCGCGAGGAGCGCCTGGCCGAGCAGGCCCAAACCAACAAGGAACTGATCCGCAACCTTGCCCACGAGATCAAGAACCCCCTGGGCGGCATCCGGGGCGCGGCGCAGTTGCTGGAAATGGAGATGAATTCGCCTGAGATGACCGAATACACCCAGGTCATCATCCGCGAGGCGGACCGGCTGCAAAGCCTGGTGGACCGCCTGCTGGCGCCGCACCGGCGGCCACATCTGGTGGGCGATGTGAACATTCACGAGGTGTGTGAGCGGGTGCGTTCGCTCATTCTTGCCGAGTTTCCGAAGGGGCTGCGGGTGGTACGGGACTACGACACCTCCATCCCCGAGTTTCGGGGCGACCGCGAGCAGCTGATTCAAACTGTGCTCAACGTCGCCCATAACGCCTGCGAAGCGCTGGTGGAGCGCATTGCGCAGGGCGATGCCACCGTGACTTTCAAGACCCGGGTTACGCGGCAGGTTACGTTTGGCAAGCAGCGTTACCGGTTGGCATTGGAATTGCATGTACTGGACAACGGACCCGGCGTGCCGGATTCGATCAGAGACCGCATTTTTTACCCGCTGGTGTCGGGCAGGGACGGCGGCTCCGGGCTGGGGCTCACATTGGCGCAAACCTTTGTGCAGCAGCATCACGGACTGATCGAAGTCGACAGCGTGCCAGGCCGTACGGATTTCAAGATTTTGATTCCGTTACCGTAAACCGGCTATTCAGCAACCAGGGTGCCACACAACATGAAGCCGATTTGGATCGTAGATGATGACCAGTCCATCCGCTTTGTGCTGGAGAAAGCGCTGCTGCGCGAACAACTTCCCACGCGCAGCTTCTCCAATCCGCGCGATGTGCTGGCTGCACTCAGCACCGCCTCCGACGACGAGAGCCCGCAAATTCTGGTGAGCGATATCCGCATGCCGGGCGGCTCCGGTCTCGATTTGCTTGAAAAAGTCAAAGCCAAACACCCCGGGCTTCCGGTCATCATCATGACCGCGTTCTCCGACCTCGACAGCGCGGTCAGCGCCTTTCAGGGCGGCGCGTTTGAGTACCTGCCCAAGCCCTTTGACTTGCCCAAGGCGGTGGAGCTGATTCGCCGTGCGGTGGAAGAAAGCCAGCGCGAGGAGGTGGCTGAAGAACGCATGGCCGAGTCTCCCGAAATGCTGGGTCAGGCGCCCGCCATGCAGGACGTCTTCCGCGCCATCGGACGGCTCTCGCAAAGCAACGTCACCGTCATGATCACCGGCGAATCCGGCTCCGGCAAAGAGCTGGTGGCCCGCGCCCTGCACAAACATTCACCTCGCGCAGACGGCCCGTTTGTGGCCATCAATACCGCGGCTATTCCCAAGGACCTGCTCGAGAGCGAGCTGTTCGGTCACGAGCGGGGTGCCTTTACCGGCGCGCAAACCATGCGCCGCGGCCGCTTCGAGCAGGCGGATGGCGGAAGCTTGTTTCTGGACGAAATCGGCGATATGCCGTTTGAGCTGCAAACCCGGCTTCTGAGGGTGTTGAGCGACGGGCACTTTTACCGCGTGGGCGGACACAGCGCCGTCAAGTCGAATGTGCGGGTGATTGCCGCCACCCACCAGAATCTGGAGCAGCGCGTCAAAGACGGCGTGTTCCGGGAAGACTTGTTTCACCGTCTGAACGTCATCCGCCTGCGCCTGCCGGCCCTGCGCGAACGCAAGGAAGATGTGAGCATGCTGACGCGCCACTTCCTGCAGCAAAGCGCCAAGCAGCTCGGCGTGGAGCCCAAACGTATCTCGGACGCGGCGTTGGGTTGGCTGGAGGGCTTTGGCTTTCCGGGCAATGTGCGCCAGCTGGAGAACATCTGCCACTGGCTGACCGTGATGGCGCCCGCGCAAGTGATTGAACGCAAAGACCTTCCGCCCGAAGTGAGTGATGGTCGCCCGGCGGGCAGCGAGGCGCTACTTGCCGCTCCTTCGCCGCTGGTGCCGCCGGCACGCACAGACGGGCATGGCCCCGGGTTTGAGTCGGCTCAGCCCGTCATTCCTGGGGTGGGTACGCTCGACACATCGGACGCAGATGGCGATGAGTCGTCGAACCCGCCGGCGCACGCGTCTGTGGAACAAGGCGCCCCGGGAGGTTGGGAGTCGGAGCTGGAAGCAGAAGCGGTGGCCTTGCTGAACGCGGGCCAGCCGGAGGTGTGGGACATCCTGATCCGCCGGTTCGAGTCACGCCTGATTGTGGCCGCCCTGGCGAACACCAAAGGCCGCCGCATCGAAGCCGCGCAAAAGTTAGGCCTCGGCCGCAACACCATCACCCGCAAGATTCAGGAGCTGGGGCTGGAATAGTTGATAGGGCCTGACCGCTCGGCGGTGAGCGGGTCAGTGCAATCCGAACTGCTCCAACTGAAATTCGTGAATGCTCATCCGGGATTTGATCCACCCGGAAACCTCGTCTGAAGTGGCGGAGTCCGCGAGCAGAGCCTCGTAAGCGCGGTGGAGCTCTCTCAAGTTGAACTGGTAGTTCAAGCTCCGGGGCAACTCATGCACCCTGCGGTGCAGGGCCTGATCCGTCACGCAGATGCCCATCGATTCGGCCATCGCCCGGGCACCTTTGAGCTCTTTCGCAAGATCGTTGGCGACAGTGACGGGGCGCCGAACTCCTTGCGAACGCAACTGGCATTGCAAGTGTTCAGCCCCCACCTCTTCAATCACCAGCATCAGCCGCGCTTGCAGGTCTATCCAGCGGGCCGACACCTGCAGGTGCGCGGCCTCAACGGGTAAGGCCGCGCTCTTCTGCATCACAGGTCGAAACGATCGAGGTTCATCACCTTGGTCCAGGCGGCAACAAAGTCCTTCACGAACTTGGCCTTGTTGTCTTCCTGCGCGTAGGCTTCGGCAATGGCCCGCAGCTGCGAGTTGGAGCCGAAGACGAGGTCTGCGCGGGTGGCGGTCCACTTCGCGGCACCTGTCTTGCGATCGGTGCCCTGGTAGGCGTTGTCGCCAGTGGGCTTCCACGCTGTTGCCATGTCGACCAGGTTGACAAAGAAGTCGTTGGTCAACTGGCCCGGGCGCTTCGTAAAGACGCCCGCCTGGGAGCCGGCCACGTTCGCACCCAGCACCCGCAGGCCACCGACCAGCACGGTCATTTGGGGGGCGCTCAGGGTCAAGAGCTGTGCCTTGTCCAGGAGCATCTGCTCCGGAGTCACGTTGTACGCATTTTTACGGTAGTTTCGGAAGCCGTCTGCCACAGGTTCAAGAACCGCGAACGATTCCACGTCTGTTTGTTCCTGCGTGGCGTCGGCGCGTCCGGGGGCAAAAGGCACCACCACGGCATGACCTGCAGCTTTGGCCGCAGCTTCAACACCCGCATTGCCGGCCAGCACGATCAGATCGGCCATCGAGACCTTCTTGCCACCTGCGGCGCTGGAATTGAAAGCTTGTTGGATGCCCTCAAGTGCAGCCAGAACCTTGGCCAGCTGTGCGGGCTGATTGGCTTCCCAATCCTTCTGAGGCGCCAAGCGTATGCGTGCTCCGTTGGCACCACCGCGCCGATCGGATCCACGGTAGGTAGAGGCGGAGGCCCAGGCGGTGGATACCAGTTCGGACACAGAGAGCCCGGTGGCGAGCACCTGCGCCTTCAGTGCTTCGACGTCTTTGGCGTCGATCACGGCATGGGTAACTGCCGGAATCGGGTCCTGCCAGATCAGGTCTTCGGCGGGCACCTCAGGTCCGAGATACAGGCCCTTGGGACCCATGTCGCGGTGGGTCAGCTTGAACCAGGCGCGGGCGTAGGCGTCAGCAAACTCGTCGGGGTTGGCCAGGAAGTGGCGCGAGATTTTTTCGTAGGCCGGGTCCAGCTTCAACGACATGTCGGCGGTGGTCATGTGTGGCGGGTGCATCTTGCTGGGGTCGTGCGCGTCGGGGATCATGTCCTCGGGTGCCACGTTCTTGGCGCGCCACTGGATTGCGCCGGCCGGGCTCTTGACCTGTTCCCAGTCGTACTTGAACAGGACCTTGAAGTAGCCCATGTCCCAGGTGGTGGGATTGGGTTTCCATGCGCCCTCGAATCCGCTGGTGGTGGTGTCTCCGCCCTTGCCGCTGCCGTGTGTGTTGATCCAGCCGAAGCCCATTTCTTCGATGGCTGCTCCTTCGGGCTCGGGGCCGACCTTGGCCGGATCGCCTGCGCCGTGCATCTTGCCAAAGGTGTGGCCGCCGGCCACCAGGGCGACGGTTTCGTAGTCGTTCATGGCCATGCGGGCAAAGGTCTCACGCACATCGCGACCGGAGGCGATAGGGTCGGGGTTGCCGTCCGGACCTTGTGGGTTCACATAGATCAGGCCCATTTGCACGGCGGCCAGGGGTGTTTCCAGTTGGCGGTCGCCGCTGTAACGGCTGTTGGGCTTGTCGCTGGTTGCCAGCCACTCTGTTTCCGAGCCCCAGTAGATGTCTTCTTCAGGCGCCCAGGTGTCGGCACGGCCGCCGCCGAAACCGAAGGTCTTGAAGCCCATGGTTTCCATGGCCACGTTGCCGGCGAGCACAAACAGATCCGCCCAGGAGATGGCATTGCCGTACTTCTGCTTGATGGGCCAGAGCAGGCGACGGGCCTTGTCCAGGTTGCCGTTGTCGGGCCAGCTGTTGAGGGGCGCAAAGCGTTGGTTGCCGGTGTTGGCGCCGCCGCGGCCGTCGGCTGTGCGGTAGGTGCCCGCTGCGTGCCAGGCCATACGGATCATCAGTCCGCCGTAGTGACCCCAATCAGCAGGCCACCAGTCCTGGTTCTGGGTCATGAGGTCGGCCAGGTCCTTCTTCATTGCCGGGTAGTCCAGCTTCTTGAAGGCCTCTGCGTAGCTGAAGTCTGGATCCATCGGGTTGGAAACAGGCTGATGCTGATGCAGGATGGACAGGTTGAGCTGGTTAGGCCACCAGTCTGCATTGGATTGAGCGCCGTGCGTTGCGCGGGCGCCGCCTGCTGCGTGGAACGGGCATTTAGAAACGTCTGTGCTTTGACTCATGGTGATCTCCTGGACGGGTTACGGTTTTAACGGAAGAAATTGAATAAGGTCCGCTTCAGAATGTCAGCGTCACCGCTGCAAGCATTTCGGGAATGCTCCATTCATCCGAGGCTGGTATGACTCGACTCTTTGCGTCTCCTACAAAGGCCTTTATGGGTAGGCCTTGGAAAGATTATTGGAGTATTCGAGGAATCGTCTAAATGAATTATTTCAATAAAATCTATCTATAAATTAGATTACCAGTCACACTGTAAGAGCCACTCCCATGTCCACTTTGCCTTCCCTCAAACAGCTGCGATACCTGCTGGCGCTGGCTGAGCATCTCAACTTCACGCGCGCGGCGCAGGCCAGCTTTGTGAGCCAATCGACGCTGAGCACCGGGCTCAAGGAGCTGGAATCGACGCTCGGCGTGCAACTGGTGGAGCGCGACAAGCAGACGGTGTCATTCACGCCGATCGGGGCGGAGGTCGTGGCCCGGGCGCGGCAGGTGCTGGCCTCGGCGGAAGACTTGAGCGACTTTGTGGCCGACGCAGCCCGCCCGATGCAAAAGCAGTTGCGCTTGGGCGTGATTCCGACCATTGCGCCTTTCGTGTTGCCCAATCTCATGCCGCTGTTGCGCGTGAAATTCCCGCAGCTTCAACTGGCCATGCGGGAAGACTTGACCGCCAACCTGATGGCCCGCCTGCACAGCCGGCAACTCGACTTTGCGCTGATCGCGCTGCCCTACCAGACGGAGGACTTGCGGGTCTTGAAACTCTACGAGGACAAGTTCTGGCTGGTGGAGTTGGAAAACGATAGCTCCAGCAGCGGCAAAGCTATCCAAATCAGCAGCCAATGGACCGAGCGGCTTATCCTGCTGGAGGAGGGGCATTGCCTGCGGGATCACAGCCTGCAAGCCTGCAGCGCGACCGAGGTGGCCGGGGTCAAGGGCATCGAAGTCACCAGCTTGCTCACCCTGGTGCAGATGGTGTCATCCGGACTGGGGGTTGCCCTGTTGCCCGAGCTGGCGATCCAAAGCGGTCTTCTCAACGGGTCGTCTCTTCAGGCCCGGCCGCTGGCGCCGCCTGCTCCGGTGCGCACGATTGCGCTGGTGACCCGGCCCACCTCTGCGCACATGGCGGAGTTCGAGGCCATCGCGGATCTCATTGCGGCGGCGAGTCGCCAAGATTAGGCGTTTCAGTAGGCCCTGAGCCTGGCGCGTCACATCACCTTGCCAATTTCATCCATTTTGGCTTTTAGACTCAGGCGATCCAGAGAGGGTGTCGGCAAGGAGTTGAATAATTCGATGCGCTTGCGCATGACGGCTGCGGTCTTGCGGAATGCGAGGCGTTTCTCTTCATCGGAACCTGTGACAGCCGCAGGGTCATCGACACCCCAATGCGCGGACATGGGGTGCCCGGGCCAATAGGGGCACTGCTCGCCAGCCGCTTGATCACACACAGTAATTACGTAGTCCATCACCGGCGCATCCGGCGAAGAAAACTCATCCCAGGATTTGCTCCTTAGCCCTTCCGTTGAAAAACCGTTGGCGTTCAAAAATTCAATCGCAAAAGGGTTCACGGTGCCGTTGGGGTGACTTCCAGCAGAAAAGGCTTTGAATTTGCCCTGTGCTATGGCGTTGAGTTGCACCTCGGCCAAGATGCTTCGTGCGGAATTCCCCGTACACAGGAATAACACGTTATAGGGTTGTTCGCGCATGGTGTCCTCTTTCGTTAAGTTGGGCAGTGATAGTGAATTCTTGCCGCTGGGAACGAGTTCGCAGGTTTCCCCGCTGCAGCAGTTTTCGGTGAGGTAACCGATGAGCTCATTCATCGCGATGAAATTGGCGCTGTAGTAAATTTTTCTACCGTCCGGTCGGGCAGAGATCAGGCTAGCGTGCGTCAACTCTTTGATGTGAAAAGACAGCGGCGGGGCTGCTATGCCCA
>NZ_CAMCVG010000046.1 GCF_945881795.1 Rhodoferax sp. OV413 | reverse complement strand
GTAGCCAACCAAAAAGGCGGCGTTGGCAAGACCACCACCACCGTCAACCTGGCAGCGGGCCTGGCCAAAGTGGGGCAGCGGGTGCTGATGATTGACCTCGATCCGCAGGGCAACGCCACCATGGGCTCGGGGGTGGACAAGCGCCAGCTTGCGCTCTCGGTGTACGACGTGCTGCTCGAATCCGCCAGCATCAAAGAAGCCCGCGCGACCAGCGAGAAGCTGATTGCGGGGGGGTGTGGCTACGACATTCTGGGCGCCAACCGAGAGCTTGCCGGCGCCGAGGTGGAAATGGTGGAACTCGAGCGCCGTGAGAGCCGCCTCAAGCAGGCACTTGCCGAGGTGGAGGGTGAGTACGACTTCGTGCTGATTGACTGCCCGCCCAGCCTGAGCATGCTGACGCTCAATGGACTGTGCTGCGCGCATGGCGTCATCGTGCCCATGCAGTGCGAATACTTCGCCCTCGAAGGACTGACCGATCTGGTCAACACCATCAAGCAGGTCAAGGCCAACCTCAACGACGACTTGCAAATCATCGGCCTGTTGCGGGTAATGTTCGACCCGCGCATTACCTTGCAGCAGCAGGTGAGCGACCAGCTCAAGACCCACTTTGGTGACAAGGTGTTCGACACCGTCATCCCCCGCAATGTGCGGCTGGCCGAGGCGCCGAGTTACGGTGTGCCCGGTGTGGTTTTCGACCCCGCCTCCAAGGGCGCGCAGTCCTTTGTGACCTTCGCACAAGAGATGGTCGACCGCATCAAGGCCATGTAATCGCATGGGCGCTGACTCGCTCACGGCCAACCGCACCGTCCTGCTGCTGCCAGGCTGGCAGAACTCGGGCCCGGCCCACTGGCAAAGCCGCTGGGAGGCCTTGCACGGCTTCACCCGTGTGCAGCAGCACGACTGGATGCAGCCTCTGCGTGGCGACTGGATGATGCAGCTTGAAGAGGCGGTCTTGGCCGCCCCCGCGCCGGTGGTGCTGGTGGCCCACAGCCTGGGCTGCATCCTGACTGCCGCCTGGGCGCAGCATTCGCAGAACACGCACCGCGTCAAGGCCGCGTTTCTGGTAGCGCCGGGCGACCCGCAGCGCGTTGAGCTGCAAGCCCCGCTCAAGAGCTGGCGGCCGGTGGTGATGCAGCCGTTGCCCTTTGCTGCCGAGCTATTGGGCAGCCGCAACGACCCCTTTTGCAGCATCGACCGCGCACAACAATTTGCCGGCGCCTGGGGGGCGGACTTCGTCGACTGCGGCGAGGTCGGCCACCTGAACGCCGACTCAGGCCTGGGCGACTGGCCCACGGGCCTGGCCCGCCTCGAAGCCCTCAATGAGCGCGCAGCCTGATAGCCACTCACAGAATTCAGAAGGAAGTACAACCATGGTTACCAAAAAACCCAAAGGCCTTGGCATGGGCCTGGAGGCCCTGCTGGGCCCCAAAGTCATTGACGCGCCCGCCGCCGATAGCACCACCGCGGGGAATAGCGCGCCCAGCAGCCTGTTGCTCACCGATATGGTGCCCGGCGTCTACCAGCCGCGTACCCGCATGGACGAGGGCGCCCTCTACGAGCTGGCCGAGAGCATCAAGGTCCAGGGCATCATGCAGCCTATTCTGGTGCGCCGACTGAGCGACGAAGACTCTCGCGTTCAGCGCGACAAGCAGGCCCTGGAGCGTGGTGACGCCGCAGCAGACAGCAGCGCCGCAGTGCGCCCGGTGTATGAAATCATTGCCGGCGAGCGGCGTTTTCGGGCCGCCAAAATCGCCGGCCTGAGCGAGGTGCCGGTGCTGGTGCGCGACGTGCCCAACGAGTCCGCCGCGGCCATGGCGCTGATCGAAAACATCCAGCGCGAAGACCTCAATCCGCTGGAAGAGGCGCAGGGCCTGCAGCGCCTGATCAAGGAGTTCGGCCTTACCCACGAAACCGCCGCGCAGGCCGTGGGCCGTTCGCGCAGCGCCGCCACCAACCTGCTGCGCCTCTTGAACCTGGCCGACCCGGTGCAAACCATGCTTATGGCTGGCGACATCGACATGGGCCATGCCCGCGCCTTGCTGCCGCTGGACCGCGCTACCCAAATCACCGCAGCCAACCAGATTGCCACCAAAAAAATGTCGGTGCGCGAGGCCGAGAGCCTGGTCAAGAAGCTCAGCGCCGAGTTCTCGCTCACGCCACAAAAGCCCGCCAAGGAAAAGTCCCGCGACATCAAGCGCGTGGAAGAAGAGCTCTCGGACTTGCTGATGGCGCAGGTTGATGTGCTGATCAAGAAGCGCGTCAAGCGCAACGGCCGGTTTGAAGAAATGGGCGAAGTCGTCATCCAGTTCGGCTCTCTCGACGAACTCAACGGCCTGATTGACCGGCTCGCCCCCGGCGCCAGCCGCTAATCTGCAAGAAGCCCCCACACCAGCATCAACACCAAAGCGCTATGAAAATAATAGCTGTTTGCGCATATTCCACGGGCGCTGGCATTGTTTTTTATGCCTGAAATCCTGCGTCGCATCAACCCAGCCCACTGGCAATGGCCGCTGCCGGCGGTGCTGGTGTGGGCCCTGTGCTGGCTCTTGTTTCGCGCGCTGGTGGAGCAGGGCTGGGCCTTGCACTGGGCGCTGGGAGCAGCCAGTGCGCTCGGGGTGGCCAGCAGCCTGTGGGGTGCAACCTGGTGGCGGCGCTTGCTGATTGCAGGGGGTTTTCCCTTGTCGCTGGGGGTGAGTCTGTCCACCCTGGGCGCAGAGGCGCTGCCCAGTTGGGCCTGGCTGTTGCCGCTGGGTTTGCTGTTGCTGGTCTATCCGGTGAACGCCTGGCGGGATGCGCCTCTGTTCCCGACCCCGCGCAACGCGCTCCTGGAGCTGCCCGCCCATGCGCCGCTGCCGGTGGGCGCCCATGTGCTGGACGCCGGCTGCGGCCTGGGCCACGGGCTGCTGGCCTTGCGGCGCGCCTATCCGCAGGCAGAGATGCACGGCATGGAGTGGAGCTGGCCGCTGCGCCTGCTGTGCGGGCTGCGCTGCCCGTGGGCACTGGTGACCCGTGCCGACATCTGGAAGGCCAACTGGGGCACCTACGACATGGTGTATCTGTTTCAGCGTCCCGAGAGCATGGACCGCGCCTTGGCCAAGGCCCGCGCCGAGCTGCGCCCGGGGGCCTGGCTGGTGAGTCTGGAGTTCGAGGCCACGCGCGGCACGCCTGTCGCCAGTTGGCCATCGCCCGATGGCAGAATGGTTTGGGCATACCAAGCGCCCCTGTACCCGCGCCCAGGAGAAAACACATGACCCAGCCTACCCCCACCCCCACCCCGACCGACGAAGCCCTGCACGCCGCCCAGGTCGTCCTGTTTGCCATGGCCACCCTGGCCGAAATGCGCGACTCCGACACCGAGAGCCACTTGCTGCGCGTGCAGCAATATGTGCGGATCTTGTGCACCGAGCTGCAAAAAAGCCCAGCCCATGCCAGCGCGCTCAGCCCGGCGTATGTGGAGAGCCTGGTCGCCAGCGTGCCGATGTACGACATGGGCACCATCGGCGTGCCAGACCGCGTGCTGCTCAAGCCTGGTCGCCTCACTGCCGATGAACTCGCCATCATGCGCACCCACACCACCCTCGGCCACGACGCGCTGGTGCGGGCCGAAAAAACGCTCGGCCGCGCCTCGCCGCTGCTTGCCACCGCCAAAGAGCTGACCCTGTGCCACCAGGAAAAGTGGGACGGCACCGGCTACCCCAAGGGCCTGTGGGGCGAGCAGATTCCGCTGTGCGCCCGCATCGTGGCGCTGGCCGACGTGTTCGACGCGCTCATCAGCAACAAGGTCTACAAGGACGGCGTGCCCCACGAGCGCGCCGTGGCCATCATCACCGAGGGCCGGGGCAGCCACTTTGACCCGGCGGTGGTTGACGCATTTCTTGTGGTTCAGGAGGACTTTCGGGCGGCCGCCAAGCGCTACGCCGATACCGACGCCGACATGCACCAGAAAATCGAATACCTTGCCAACGCCATCGCCGAGGTGGCAACCCTGTAAGCCTTAAAGCAGGCAAAAAGCAGACCAAAAGCAGCGCCAGCGCCCGTGCAGCGAGCGCCCACAGCTCCTGAATTTATAGCGAAAAGATTTTCCCGGGGTTCAGGATGTTGTGCGGGTCCAGCGCGCGTTTGATGGTGCGCATCATCTCCACCGCGCCGGAACCGGTCTCATCAATCAAGAATCCTTGCTTGTGCAGGCCGACGCCGTGTTCACCGGTGCAGGTGCCGCCCAGGCGCAGCGCGCGGGCCACCAGCGTGTGGTTGAGCTGCTCGGCGAGCTCGCGCTCCTGGGGCTGCGCGGGGTCAATCAGATAGCCCATGTGGAAGTTGCCGTCGCCCACGTGGCCAACCATGAAGTAGGGCAGGCCCGCGTCCTGCGCCTCGCGCACGCTGTCCAACAGGGCGTCGGCCAGGTGCGAAATCGGCACACAGGTGTCGGTGGTGATGACCTTGCAGCCCGGGCGGGACTGGATGCCGGCAAAGTAGGCGTTGTGTCGCGCGGTCCACAGCCGGGTGCGCTCCTCGGGGGTGGTGGCCCACTCGAACGCGCCGTCTTCGGCCCTCGCACCGAATTCAGCAGCAATCTCCTGCACCGTTTGCACCTGTTCGCGCACCCCGTCGGGGGAGCCGTGAAACTCCATCAGTAGCATGTCGCCCTCGCGCAGGCTGAGTTTGGAATGCGCGTTGACCATGCGCACCGTGTTGGCGTCGAGCAGCTCGCAGCGGGCAATCGGCACGCCGAGCTGGATGAGCTGGATGGTGGTTGCCACCGCATCGGCCAGGTTGGCGAAGCTGCAGGTAGCCGCCATCACCGCTTCCGGCAGGGGGTAGAGCTTGAGTGTGATTTCGGTCATCACGCCCAACGTGCCCTCGCTGCCCACCATCAGGCGTGTCAGGTCGTAGCCGGCGGACGATTTTTTGGCCCGTGTGCCGGTGCGAATTACTTCGCCGCTGGCAGTCACCACCTCCAGCGCCAGCACGTTTTCGCGCATGGTGCCGTAGCGCACCGCGTTGGTGCCGCTGGCGCGGGTGGCGCTCATGCCGCCGATGCTGGCGTCGGCGCCGGGGTCAATCGGGAAAAAAAGCCCTGCGCTTTTGACGGCTTCGTTGAGCTGCTTGCGGGTCACGCCGGGTTGCACGGTGACGGTCAGGTCCTCGGCGTTGATGGCCAGCACCTGGTTCATCCGGCTCACATCCAGGCTGATGCCGCCCTGCACCGCCAGCAGGTGCCCCTCGAGCGAAGAGCCCACGCCGAACGGAATCACCGGCACGCGGTAGCGCGCAGCCAGTTGAATGGCGTCGCTCACATCGGCGGTGCTCTGCGCAAACACCACCGCTGCGGGCGGCGGCACATCAAAGGCCGACTCGTCCCGCCCGTGCTGCTCGCGCACTACCAGCGCGGCCGAAAACTGCCCGCCAAAGCGGGACTTGAGGTCCTCCAATAGGGCGGCTGGAACGTCTCGCAGGTTCAGCTGCGGCAGCAGGTGGCTGTGGGCGGTGGGTGCGTTCATGGTGTGTCTCCTTTATGAATGCATTGTAGGAACTAGCCTGCCACAATGCACCCATGACCAACCGACTCACACAAATTGCCACCCGTACCGGGGACAACGGCACCACCGGGCTTGGCGACAACACCCGTGTCTCTAAAAACAGCTTGCGGGTGCACGCCATGGGCGATGTGGACGAGCTCAACAGCCAGATCGGCGTATTGCTGTGCGAAGACATGCCCCCCGCCGTGCGCGAGCTGCTGGTGGAAATGCAACACCAGCTCTTTAATCTGGGTGGCGAGCTGTCCATCCCGGGCTTCGAGCTTCTCAAGTTTGAAGCAGTGCTGGCGCTGGACCAGGCACTGGCTGAATACAACGCCACCCTGCCGCGCCTGGAAGAATTCATTTTGCCCGCCGGCACGCGTGCGGCCTCGCTAGCCCATGTGTGCCGCACCGTGGCCCGCCGCGCCGAGCGCGCAGTGGTGGCGCTGGGCAACGAGGAGGCACTCAAAGACACGCCCCGCCAGTACCTCAACCGTCTCTCGGACCTGATGTTTGTGCTTGCCCGCGTCCTCAACCGCCATCGCACCGATGGCAGCACCGGGGACGACGTGTACTGGAAGAGCGAGCGCATGGCCCAGCGCGCCGACTAGGGGCCCCGTACAAACCCCAGTGGTGAGACTGGCATGGAACTGGCTAGTATGGATGCATAAGCTGACCATTTGGTTAGTTTGAAGCTTCCAGGTTGTGGCCGAGCTCTATCATGGTGCGAACACACAACCCCTACCGTGCGGCAATGAACCTTTCTGATGCATCCGGCCTTGCGGCCAACCCGCCCCCGAGCAGCCCCATGAGCCCCGCGCCCGAGCGCGCCCGAACGGCCGTGTCGGTGCGCAACGCCAGCGTGGTCTACCAGACGGTGGACTCCCCGGTGCATGCCCTGGCCGGTATTGACCTCGACATTTCCGAGGGCGAGTTCGTCTCCCTCATCGGCCCATCGGGCTGCGGCAAAACCACCCTGATGCGGGTGATTGCCGACCTTGAGCCCATCAGCGCCGGCGAGGTGCTGGTCAATGGTGTGAGCCCGCATGCGGCGCGGCTTGCGCGCGCCTACGGGTATGTGTTTCAGGCGCCGGCCCTGTTCCCCTGGCGCACGGTGCTGGGCAATGTCACCCTGCCGCTACAGATTCAGGGCAGGCCGCGTGCCGAGGCCAAGCGCATTGCCATGGAGCATCTCGAGCGGGTGGGCCTCAAGGGTTTTGAGGGCAAGTACCCCTGGCAGCTCTCCGGCGGCATGCAGCAGCGGGTCTCGATCGCGCGTGCGCTGTCGTTTGAGCCCAGGATTCTCATGATGGACGAACCCTTTGGCGCGCTCGACGAAATCACCCGCGACCGCCTCAACGAGCAGTTGCAGCAGCTCTGGCAGCGTGAGCGCCGCACGGTGGTGTTTGTGACGCACAGCATCGCCGAAGCGGTTTACCTGTCTACCAAAATCGTGGTCATGTCACCGCGCCCGGGGCGCATCGTCAAGGTGATTGACTCGCCTCTGCCCGATGCGCGGCACTTGGGGCTGCGTGACACGCCCGAATTCATGGCACTGGCCCACGAGGTCCGTGAGGCTTTGGCTGATGGACACCACTAGCGATATATCCGGGCAGGCCTTGCCGCCCGGCGGGACATCGCAATCCCCGCGGGGCGTCGCTGCCCGGCTCGTGCATCAGTGGCTACCGGTGGTGGTGGTGCTGTTGGCCGTGCTGGCGGCCTGGTATGTGGCGGCCTGGGGCCTGAATGCGCAGGGTGCCATTGAACGGGTACTCGATGAAGAAGCGGGCTACACCCAGATGGAGCTGCTGCAGGCCACCATGAACATGGAGCGCCCCCTCATGCCCGCGCCCCACCAGGTAGCCCTGGATTTTTATGAGAGCCTGACCGAGTGGCCGCTGGACTCGCCGCGCAATCTCATTTATCACGTCGTGGTCACCGGGGAGTCCACCCTGCTGGGCTTTGCCATGGGCACGGCGCTGGGGCTGCTGCTATCGGTGCTGATCGTGCACAGCCGCACGCTCGATAAAGCCCTGTTGCCGTGGATTGTTGCCTCGCAGACCGTGCCGGTGCTGGCCATTGCGCCGATCGTGCTGGTGCTGTTGGGCAGTCTGGGTTTTTCGGGTACCGCACCCAAGGCGGTGATTGCCATGTACTTGTGCTTTTTCCCGGTAACGGTGGCCATGGTGCAGGGCCTGCGCTCGCCGCAAAAAATCGAGACCGAGATGCTGCACACCTACGCCGCCAGCCGCTGGCAGGCGCTGTGGTTGTTGCGCCTGCCTTCTGCCCTGCCGTTTCTGTTTCCGGCTCTGCGCGTGGGTGTGGCTGCGGGCCTGGTCGGCGCCATGGTGGCTGAGCTGCCCACCGGCGCGCAGGCCGGCCTGGGCGCGCGCCTGCTCACCGGTTCGTATTACGGGCAGACCACACAAATCTGGTCTGCGCTGGTGATGTCGGCGCTCCTGGGGCTGGCGCTCACCGGCATCGTGGCTGGTGTGGAGCGGCTGGTGCTGCGCAGCAGGGGTGGCGCATGAATGAGGGCCTGTGGTTCTGGCCGGCCATGGCGCTGCTGTCGGTCGTAGCAGGTTACAGCGTGGTGCGCATGGCGGCGGTGCCGCAGGTGCGCTGGGGCGCCACTGCCACGGCGGCGCTGTTCGGCCTGTGGGTGTTGCTGTTCTGGGAGATTCTGGTGCGCGCGCTGGATGTGCCCCGCGTCCTGCTGCCGGCGCCGAGTCTGATTGTGGGATCACTGGCCGACCACACCGCCAAGCTCTGGGGTGACTTTGTGCAAACCGTGCTGCGGGCGGTGGTGGTGGGTTGGTTGGTCGGCTGCGGTACCGGCTTTGCGGTGGCGGTCGCCATCGACCGGCTGCCCTTTTTACAGCGCGGTCTGTTGCCGGTGGCCTCGCTCACCAGCGCCATTCCTCTGGTGGGCGTGGCACCTATTGCGGTGATGTGGTTTGGCTTTGACTGGCCCTCCAAGGCCGCTGTGGTGGTGCTGATGACTTTCTTCCCCATGCTGGTCTCCACGCTGGCGGGCCTGCAGGCGGCCGGCAAGCTCGAGCGGGAACTGATGTACAGCTACGCCGCCAGCTACTCGCGCACTCTGCTGGCCTTGCGCCTGCCGGCAGCGCTGCCCTTCATCTTCGGAGCCCTCAAGGTGAATGCCACGCTGGCCCTGATTGGCGCCATCGTGGCCGAGTTTTTTGGATCGCCCACCTCGGGCCTGGGTTTTCGCATCAGCACCGAGGCAGCGCGCATGAACATGCCGCTGGTTTGGGGCGCGATTGTGGTGGCGGCGGTGACCGGTTCGGTGGCCTATGCCTTGTTAGTTGCTTTGGAGCGCCGTGCGGCGTTCTGGCATCCCTCGGTGCGCGAAGGGTGAGCCCGCGCTTGGTTTGAGTTGCGTTTTCATTAACCCCTAGAAGGAGATTTCCATGATTCGTTCTTCCCTCTGCGCCAAAAGCCTATTGACGCTCGCGCTGGCAGTCGCCGGCTTTGCTGCCCAGGCAGCCGACAAAGTGACCGTCCAGCTCAAGTGGGTGCCGCAAGCCCAGTTCGCCGGCTACTACATGGCCGCCGCCAAGGGCTTCTACAAAGAAGCCGGCCTGGACGTAACCATCAAACCCGGCGGCCCCGACATTGCTCCCACCCAGGTGATTGCCGGCAAGCAAGCCGACATCGTGGTGGACTGGATGCCCTCGGCGCTTGCCGCCCGCGAAGCCGGCGTGCCGCTGGTGAACGTGTCGCAGGTGTTCAACCAGTCCGGCCTGATGCTGACCTGCAAAAAGTCCAGTGGTGTCTCCACCCCCAAAGACTTCAAGGGCAAGACCCTGGGCGTCTGGTACGGCGGCAACGAATACCCCTTCCTGAACTGGATGGGCAAGCTCGGCCTCAAGACCGACTCCGATATCAAGATCCTCAAGCAAGGCTTTAACGTCGACCCGCTGCTGCAAAACCAGGCTGCGTGTATTTCCACCATGATCTACAACGAATACTGGCAAGTGGTGGACGCGGGCGTCAAAGAGAAAGATCTGGTCACCTTCTTCTATGAAAAAGAAGGCGTGGCCACCTTGGAGGATGGCCTCTATGTGCTCGAGGGCAACCTGAAAGACCCCGCCTTTGTGGCAAAGATGGGCAAGTTCCTCAAAGCCACGCTCAAGGGCTGGGACGCCGCTGTCAAGGACCCTGAAGGCGCCGCCAAAGCCGTGGTTGCCGCTGACACCTCGGGCAGCGCCAGCATGAAGGTGCAAAAGCGCCAGATGGAAAACGTGGCCAAGCTGATTACCAACGCCGGCACCAAGAAGATCGGTTATCTGGAGCCGGCCGCTTACGAGCGCACCGTCAAGGTCCTGCTGGCTGGCGGTAGCGACCCCGTGATCAAGAAAGATCCGGGCAAGGCCGCCTACTCACACGCTATCTGGGAAGCAGCCCAGAAGTGATTGAATAATCGGCGGCATGACGTCTGTTGCCGATACCCCCAAGGGCCTTATTCGCCAGGCGAATGAGGCCCTTATTCTTTCTGCTGCCGAGCGGGTGTTTGCCCGCGCCGGCTTCGGCGGCGCCACCATGGCCGCCATCGCCGAGGCCAGCGGCCTGCCCAAGGCCAACCTGCATTACTACTTCGGCAGCAAAGAGGTGCTGTACCGCGCCGTGCTGGCCCGCATATTGAGCGACTGGCTGGTGCCTGCCCACGGCATCACGGTCGACGCCGACCCCCGCACCGCGCTGACCAACTACATCCGCGCCAAGATGGAGCTCTCCGCCCAGCGGCCCGACGGCTCCAAGGTCTGGGCCAACGAGCTGCTGCACGGCGCGCCGGTGGTCAAAGAGCTGCTGGCCAACGACCTGCGCCAACTCACCCTCGAGAAAGCCGCCGTGGTGCAAGCCTGGGCCGACGCCGGCCGAATCGCCCCGGTGGACGGCGTGCACCTCTTCTTCACCATCTGGGCCGCCACCCAGACCTACGCCGACTTCGACGTGCAGATCTGCGCCGTGATGGACCAGAATGCTTTGGGTGAGCAGGACTTTGAGCGCTCCACCCGGCACCTGGTGTCGTTTATCTTGCGGGGGTGTGGGCTGTAGTTCCCCACTCGCCTTACGCGGTAAACACTCTGGCCTTGCGCGGAGTGAGCACTACGATGTCGCCGTCTTTGATGTCCAGCGCCTTGTATTCCTGCGCGCCAATCTGCGCTTCGATGATGTCGCCGCTGCCGGCTGCGCTGCGGTCTTCAGGCAGGAGTTCCAGGCGGGCAATCGGGCCCACCACAATGGCGCGCACCAACCTGGCGACGATGCCGCCTGCGGCTTGGCCGGCTGTGTAGCGCTGAATATCCAGGTCGTGCGGGCGCACGTAGGCGAAGGCCTTGGCGTTTTGTGCCTCCCGATGCTCGGGGCTGGCCAGGCGCACGCCGTGGTGGTCTTCGCCGATAAGCATTTCGCCTTCGTGGGCGCGCCCGTGGAAGAGGTTCACGTCGCCCAGAAAGCCATACACGAAGGGGCTTGCGGGGTGCTCCCAGACCTGCTGGGGCGAGCCGATCTGCTCAACCTTGCCGCCGTTCATGAGCACCACGCGGTCTGCCACCTCCAGCGCTTCCTCCTGGTCGTGGGTCACAAAAATACTGGTCACATGCAGATCGTCGTGCAGCCGGCGCAGCCAGCGGCGCAGCTCTTTGCGCACCTTGGCGTCAAGCGCGCCGAAGGGCTCATCGAGCAGCAGCACCTTGGGCTCCACCGCCAGTGCGCGCGCCAGTGCAATGCGCTGGCGTTGGCCGCCGGAAAGCTGCGCGGGGTAGCGGTCAGACAGCCAATCGAGCTGCACCAGCGCCAGCAGCTCGTGCACTTTTTGCTTGATCACGGTTTCACTGGGGCGCTGGGCACGCGGCTTCATGCGCAGGCCGAAGGCCACGTTGTCAAACACCGACATGTGCCGGAACAGCGCGTAGTGCTGGAACACAAAGCCCACGTTGCGCTCGCGCACATGCACGTCGGTGGTGTCTTCGCCGCTGAAGAGGATGCTGCCGGCGTCGGCCGTTTCCAGCCCGGCGATGATGCGCAGCAGCGTGGTCTTGCCGCAGCCCGAGGGGCCCAGCAGGGCCACGAGTTCACCGGACTCGATGTCCAGCGATACGTCTTGCAGGGCCTTGAAGCTGCCGAAGTCTTTGCTGACCTTGCGGATTGCGATGCTCATGGTGTGTATTTCACAAAGGGGGACAAAGAGGGACGAAGGGGGATGAGGGAGGGCGTTTAGTGCAGTGGCTTTTCGGGGGGCAGTTCGGCGGCGGCTTTTTCCTGCCGCTCGAACTGCCACTCCACAAAGGACTTGATAACCAGCGTCACCAGGGCCAGGAGGGCCAGCAACGACGCGATGGCAAATGCCGCCACCGACTGGTATTCGTTGTACAAAATCTCAACGTGCAGGGGCATGGTGTTGGTCTGCCCGCGGATGTGGCCCGACACCACCGACACCGCGCCAAACTCGCCCATGGCACGCGCGTTACACAAAATCACTCCGTAGATCAGGCCCCACTTGATGTTGGGCAGGGTCACATGCCAGAAAGTCTGCCAGCCGGTGGCGCCCAGCACGATGGCGGCCTGTTCCTCTTCGGTGCCTTGGGCCTGCATGAGGGGGATGAGCTCGCGGGCGATGAAGGGGAAGGTCACAAAAATCGTGGCCAGCACAATGCCCGGCACCGCAAAGATGATCTTCACATCGTTGGCCTGCAGCCAGGCGCCGAACCAGCCGTGCGCGCCGAACAGCAGCACATAAACCAGCCCCGCCACCACCGGCGAGACGGAGAACGGCAAGTCCACCAGCGTCGTCAAAAAGGCCTTGCCGCGGAACTCGTATTTGGCGATGGCCCAGGCCGCAGCCACCCCGAACACCAGATTCAGCGGCACAGCGATGGCGGCAGTCAGCAAGGTCAGGCGAATCGCGCTCCAGGCGTCGGGCTCGGTAAACGACGCAAAAAAAGCATCCGCCCCTTTGCGCAGCGCCTCGGCAAATACCGCCGCCAGCGGCAGCAGCAGAAACAAAAAGATGAAACCCAGGGCCAGCCCGATGAGCGTCCACTTCACCCACGCGGGCTCGGTGGTGCCCGACTTGGCGCGGCGCAGGATGTGGGCATTGGCGCCGCTCATGACTTGGCTCCTGCGCGATGACGCTGCCAACTCTGCAGCGCGTTGATAACCAGCAGCATGACAAACGAGATGCACAGCATCACCACCGCCACCGCGGTGGCACCGGCGTAGTCGTATTGCTCGAGCTTGCCGATGATGATGAGGGGAGTGATTTCAGAGACCATGGGCATGTTGCCGGCAATAAAGATGACCGAGCCGTATTCCCCGATGGCCCGCGCGAAAGCCATGGCAAAGCCGGTCAGGAGCGCCGGTGCAATGGTGGGAAAAATCACGAACCGGAAGGTCTGCCAGCGGGTGGCGCCCAGGCAGGTGGCGGCTTCTTCGAGCTCTTTTTCAGCGTCCTCGAGCACCGGCTGCACCGTACGTACGACAAAGGGCAGGCCAATAAAGATCAGCGCGATTACCACACCGTTGCGGTTGAAGGCGAGCTGAATCCCATAGGGCTCGAGCAGGCTGCCCACCCAGCCGTTGCTGGCAAGCAGGGCGGTGAGCGAAATGCCGGCCACCGCCGTGGGCAGGGCAAACGGCAGATCCACCAGCGCGTCAATGATTCTCTTGCCCGGAAACTGGTAGCGCACCAGCACCCAGGCCACCAGCAGACCTGCCACCGCATTCACGACCGCCGCCAGAAACGAGGCGCCGAAGGTCAGCTGGTAGGAGGCGATCACCCGCGGGCTGGTGACGGCAGACACAAACTGCTCCCAGGTCAGGGTGAAGGTCTTGAACAGCAGGGCCGAGAGCGGGATCAGCACGATGATGCTGAGGTAGAACAGCGTGAAGCCCAGCGTGATCTTGAAGCCCGGCAGTACCCGCCTGGTCGCGCGCGCGCGGGCAGGCGTGCCCGCCGGGACCCCTGCAGCGGCTCCTGCATTCGCAAAAACCGTCATTTACTTGACCGTGTAGAGCTTGTCGAACTGACCGCCGTCGTTGAAGTGCACTTTCTGCGCCTCAGCAAACGAGCCGAAGTAGTCTTCCACCCGGAACAAGGTTATCGGCTTGAACACGTTGCCGAATTTCTTGAGGATGGCGGGGTTGCTCGGGCGGATGGCGTGCTTGGCGGCGATTTCCTGCGCCTCATCGGTGTAGAGGTAGTTCAGGTAGGCGCGGGCTGCGTCACCGGAGCCCTTTTTGGCGACGGTGCGTTCGACCACGGCCACCGGGTTCTCTGCGACCACCGAGCTGCTCGGGTGCACCGCGTCCACCTTGCCGGCACCGAACTCGTTGTCCACGCTCACCACCTCGGACTCAAAGGTGACCAGCACATCGCCAATGTTGCGCTGCAAAAAGATGGTGGTCGCATCGCGTCCGCCCTTGGCAAGCACCGGTACGTTTTTGTAGAGTTTGCTCACAAACTCCAGCGCTTGTGCGTCTGTGCCGCCCTTCTTGCGCACCTGACCCCAGGCCGCCAGATAGGCCATGCGGCCGTTGCCGCCGGTCTTGGGGTTGACGACCACCACCTGCACGCCGGGCTTGATCAGGTCGTCCCAGTCTTTGATGCCTTTGGGGTTGCCGTTGCGCACCAGAAACAACATGGTCGAGCTGGTGGGTGCGGCGTTGTTGGGAAACTTCTTGGTCCAGTCCTTGGCCACCACGCCGGTGCCCGCCAGAAACTCCACGTCGGTGCTGGTGTTGAACGTGACTACGTCAGCGTCCAGCCCGTCGTTCACCGCACGCGCCTGCGCGCTGGAGCCGCCATGGGCCTGGTCAATCTTGATGTCTTTGCCGGTGGTTTTTTTGTAATTGGCGATGAACGCAGCGTTGACGTCTTTGTAAAACTCGCGCGACACGTCGTACGAGGCGTTGAGCAAACTAGTTTGTGCCGCTACCAAATTGCTAGCTGCCAGCGCAATAACGGCGAGGGCCAGAGAGGCTTTTTGCTTGATTTTCATAGGAGTTCCAAAAGAAAAAAAGGGCCGCCTGAAGGGCGGCCGCAGAGACATCACAGCGCGATTCTGGTGAGTCGGGGTCCAAACCACAACGAATACTTCGTTGTTTGTTTATGTGCAAAAGCGTCTAAACGGCCACTTGGTCCGCATGGTTTGCCTCAGCGCGCCCGCTCCTGCGAGCGCGCCAGCATCCAGGTCAGCCCCACTCCGGCGGCGTAGTCGCTGTCGCGGGCGTGCAGGGGGCTGGCGGCGTTGGGGCTGGCGGTGTAGCTCTCGCCGCGCACAAAGCCAAACACACGCACATCCCGTGTCAGCGCCCGCGACGCGCTCACCGACAGGCGCGCGGCAATCAGGCCGGGCGCGGCGTCATAGGCCGTCCGGGTGGCGGTGGCCTGCGCGGCAGTCACGCCATAGAAATACTGGTTCAGACTTGCATCGCCAAACACCAGTCCGGCGCTGGTGGTGAAGCGCCATGCCGAGCCCGGCGCGCGGGTCTCCCACAGCAGCTCGGGCTCTGCGGCCCAGCCCTGGCTGCGAATGCCGCCCTGCCACTCCAGCACCGAACGCAGTGGCAGCTCCAGCCGGATCTGCGAATGCCCATCCGGCCGCGCCAGCACGGTCTTGATGCGGGGGCCGAATTCCACCAGCGTGCCCAGGTCGGGCATGTTCTTTCGCAGGGTCACGTCGTTCGAGCTGGCCGGCAGAGAGCCCGAAAAGCCGATATCGAACTCGGTGTCAGCCGTGTGCACCAGGCGCGCGCCTATGCTGCCCCGCTCGGCACGAAAAACCTCGCCACGGTAAATCAGTACCGGCAGGGCGGTTACCAGCCCGCTGCGCTGCTCGGATGCGGGGTAGGCAGGCGTGCCTACTGCTCCGGCGAACACGCCCAGCTCCCACAGCGGCAGCGCGCCGCCCTCCATGCCCCCATCGACACCGCCTTGCGAGTGCGCAACGCCTGTCACGCCGACCCAACTAAAGGCCAGCAAGCCGGCCCATTGGAGCGCCCGTTTATGGGTGAGCTTCCAGCTTTTGAGGCCGTGCGGCGCCTTGGAGCGCAGGCATTTTTCCGGTGTGGGGCGGGCTGGGTGTTGCATGCCGGGCATGGTAGGGCTTTTTCAGCCCAGCAGCCTCACCGCGGCAATAGCCAGCCAGCCCAGTACAAAGTTGGTCACCATCAGCGCGTGAATCTGGCCGGCGGCCTTGGCAGCGGCCGGCCACTGGGCGGCGCTCACCGCACGGCGGTATTTTTGAAAGCCGGCAAAGTAAATATGGCCGAAGATCAAGAACATCAGGGCGCCCAGGCCGGTCATCACCATCCAGCCCAGCGGCATCACACCGTGGCCGGTGGCTTCGCGGGCGGCCTTCATCGCGCTGCCCACCATGGAGCCGCCACTGGCCAACAGCACCACGATGGCAATCAGCACCGCCACAAAAAACCGCTGCCATACCGCTGCCATCAACACCGCGCGCGGCTGCGCCTCCATGACCGAGTGGGTGGCGGGTCGCAGCGCGATCAGCATGAAGGTCATCCCGCCCATCCAGACGATGGCGGCGGTGAGGTGCAGGAGTTTGATCAGGTCGTACATAAGGGGTTCCAGAGGGGGGTTGAGTACGCATTGTCAGTGCGGCTTTGACAGAACGTTACCAGCCGGACCATTGCCCCCGCGTCGTTTTGGTCATCGCCACCCCGCAGGGCGCGCGGGGCGGCAGGGAACTCAAGGGCGCTGAGTGAGCTCGGGCGTGAGCGCTTGGATGGCCTGGTAGTTGGTCAAAAACACCCGGCCGGGCAAATGCTCCAAGAACTGCGTGCGCTGCAGTTTGTCCATGACCGGGCCCTTGATTTCCGAGAAATGCAGTGCGATGCCGGAGTCCTTCAGCCGGCTGGCAATGGCCTCCAGGCTCTCCAAAGCACTGGCGTCGATGTCGTTGACACCGGAGCATTGCAGCAGCACGTGTTCCAGCGCGGGGTGCGAGGCCACCTCGGCGTTGATACGGTCTTCGATGCCGCGCGCGTTCGCAAAGAACATGCTGGCATCCACCCGCAGGCACACCAGAGTGGGGCTCACCAAGACCTCATGCCGCAGCACATTGCGAAAGTGCTCCGTTCCCGGCACCAGGCCCACGGTAGCAATATGGGGCCGGCTGGCCCGCAATAAAAACAGGGCCAGCGACACCAGCACCCCCAGCACCAGGCCGCTTTCTACGCCGATAAGGAGCGTGGCCAGCAGGGTCGTGGAAACGGCGATGAAATCCAGCTTGGAGAATCGCCAGGTGGATTTCAAGATGTTGAAGTCCACCAGCGACAGCACGGCCACGATGATGGTGGCAGCCAGCGTGGCTTGCGGCAGGTAGTACAGCGCCGGCGTTAAGAACAAAGACGCCAGGGTGATGCCCGCCGCGGTGTAGACCCCTGCAGCCGGGGTGACCGCGCCTGCATCAAAATTCACCACCGAGCGGGCAAAACCGCCGGTCACCGGAAAACCGCCGCTGAAGGCCGCCCCCAGGTTGCTTGCGCCAAGTGCCACCAGCTCCTGGTCGGGCTCAATGCGCTGTCTGCGCTTGGCGGCCAGGGTTTGACCCACCGACACCGACTCCACAAAGCCCACCACGCTGATCAGCAGCGCGGGCACCAACAACTCACGCCACAGCGCGAGGTCCCACAGGGGTGCGGTCAAGGGCGGCATACCTTGGGGTACGGTGCCCACCAGTTTCATGCCTTGCCCCTGCCAATCCAGCTTCCAGGCAAGCAATGTGGTCAGGGCGATGGCCACCACTGGCCCCGCCTTGGCCACCACATCGGCGAGTCGGGGGGGGAGCCCTGTCTTTATGAGCAATGGCTTGAGGCCTTTGCGGACCCAGAATAAGAACGCAGTCGCCGCCAGCCCGACACTCAGCGTGAGCAGTTGAACGTTTTGGAGTTGCCGCACCAGCGCATCGACCAGCTCTACAAAGTTATGCCCCTCAGCTGTAACGCCCATCAGGGTTTTCATTTGGCTGGCGGCAATCAGTAATCCGGAGGCTGAAATAAAGCCCGAAATCACCGGGTGGCTCAGGAAGTTGGCGAGAAACCCCAGGCGAAGCAAACCCATGACCAGCAGGATGCCGCCCGACAAAAACGCCAAGGTAATCGCCACCTGCCAATAGGCGTGCGTGCCGGCGGCGGCATGCTCCCCCACCGCCGCAGCGGTCATCAGCGACACCACGGCCACCGGCCCCACCGCCAGGACGCGGCTGCTGCCCAGCACGGCGTACATCAGCAAGGGCGCCACGCTGGCATACAGCCCCACCTCCGGCGGCAAGCCGGCCAACAAGGCGTAGGCCAAGCTTTGCGGAATCAGCATGATGGTGACGATGAGCGCCGCCACCAAGTCGTTGATCAGCGCCTCCTTGTTGTAGCGGCGCCCCCAATCGAGGATGGGCAGTGTGGGGAGCCAGCGGGCCTGTGTGGTCATGAGCCCACCACGGCCTTCATGTCAAAGCCGGCCTTCTGCGAAGTTTCCAGGATGTGCGCCAATGGCAGGGTTCCCGCCTGAGACAGCGCCCACATGGTGGTGGACCGCATTCCGGTGCGGCAATACGCCAGCACCGGGCCGGGCAATGTGTGAAGGAGCTCGCCGAACGACTTGCCGTGTTCATCACTCACCTTGCCGGTCTCTGCCGGGAGGTAGCGCGCCTGCAGGCCCAGCTGCTGCGCGGCCCGCTCGATCTCTGCGAAGCCGGGCTGATCCGGGCCTTCGCCGTCCGGGCGGTTGCAGATGATGGCCTTGAAGCCTGCTTGGGCGATGGCCTGCATCTCACTCGTCAGAATTTGGGGGCTGACAGAGAGCGCCGGGGTGATTTCCTTGAGGTCCATGCTGTCTCCTTGGTGGTTGATCGTTAATGCGCGCTTTTGGCTTTGCGGGGGGCGTGGACAAACCGGTCCATCAGCTCAAAGCCCACCATGCCGATGAGCATGGCCGCCACAAACCACAGCGCCTTGGGTTGCCCGTCTGCCATC